>CANRHL010000043.1 GCA_947630405.1 uncultured Clostridia bacterium | reverse complement strand
CGGCAACGTGGTCAGAAAGTCTCATCTCTTCGTCACTATCGTTAACAACGCTATCGTCAAGCGAAAGCGGAGTTGAAATTGCATCAATTGCGTCATACACTTCCCTAATTGTCAAATTAAGGTCGTTTGCAACTTCTTCAAGCCCAACTTCGTCCGCGCGGTCGCGGCCCAATCTTTCCTTGCTCTTTAAAACTTGATATGCAGTGTCCCTTATGCTTCGGCTAACGCGCAAGGCCGAGCCATCGCGCAAAAAGCGTTTAATTTCGCCAATAATCATTGGCACTGCATAGGTTGAAAACTGCACATTAAGGCTAAGGTCAAAATTATCTATTGCTTTAAGTAGGCCAACACAACCCACTTGAAAAATGTCGTCCATATTCTCTTTACTTGAAACAAAACGCTGCGAAACTGATAACACCAAACGCATGTTGCAATAAATATAATAGTCTTTAGCATCTTCGTCGCCCGCCTTTATTCGCTTTAAAAGTTCCAAACTTTGTTCGTGCGTTAGTTTTGGGAGTGTGCTTGTGTCTATGCCACAAATATAAACTCGTTTTGCCATTTTTCACCTCGTAAGTTATTGTGCCTTAACAAAACAAAAATATTCGCTGCGATGTATTTTAGTTAAAATATGTTATTATTCGACAAAATTCAAAAAACAAACCACTTTTACTTTTTTGAAATGCCATTTTTTAGCCTTATAATTTTGTTATGACAATTTACATAGAAAGTTTTATTATTCAAAACATACTTATTAACTTTTGCTTGCTTAGGCTAACCTATTTAACAATAAAGCAAAAAACTTCGTTCTTTAAAATGCTGCTCGCGTCAATTATTGGGGCAAGTTTTAGTGTGATTGCTGCCGTGTTTTTAAAAGATATTGTTATTATGAATATTATTAAATTTTTATCGGCATTTTTGATGATTTTAATTGCATTTAAGCAAACGAAAAAACAATTTATTTTTAGTTACATAATGCTATTTATTTTCACTTATGCAATGGGCGGCGCAATAACAAGCCTAAGCGGAGCGAGTTATCAAACAAGTTTTGGCGTTATAATTTCAAGCAAAATAAGTTTGGAAGCGGTTAGTTTGTTTGTGATAATCTTAACTTACATTTTTGAGCTTGCTGTAAAGCACATTAAATTTAAGTTAAAACTAAACAATTTAATTTACCCTATAACATTGTGCTTGAATAATAATAAAATTAGAATAAATGGGT
Organism: uncultured Clostridia bacterium; assembly: GCA_947630405.1. Classification (GTDB taxonomy): domain Bacteria; phylum Bacillota; class Clostridia; order Christensenellales; family UBA1242; genus Onthoplasma. The sequence continues at coordinate 1,378 of CANRHL010000043.1, read as the reverse complement.
TTTTAGATACTGGCAACTTATTAAAATATAACGGCGAGCCGGTGGTTATTATAGATTTATCCGCCTATCTTAAATTAACACATGAAAATTACATTAACTTTCTTATAAAAAAGAGTGAAACCGCCACACTTAACACGGTAAACGGCAAAAATCAAATTAAAATTTTTAAATTGGATTATATTGAAATAAAAATTAACAACAAAAAAAAGATTATAAAAGACCAATATGTTGCCGTAAATGCAGGCAATAGTTTTAAAAACACAAACTATCAAGCACTGCTCACCCCGGGGCTAATTTAAGGAGAGATTATGAACATTTTATTAAAAATAAAAAAGTTGTTTAACAAAATATTTAAATTTGAACTTGTTGAAGTTGACGATTTAGTAAACTACATTTTCACTGCCGAAAGTCTGCCCGAGCCGCTAGATATCGAGCGTGAAAATGAACTTGTTTTAAGGTATCAAAACAACAAGGATAATTCCGCAAAATCTGAACTGATTGAACACAACTTGCGCCTAGTTATGTACATTGCAAAAAAGTTTGAAAATGTTAAATTAGATATTCAAGATTTAGTTTCGGTTGGCACAATCGGGCTTATTAAGGCGGTGCATAGTTATAAGTTGGATAAAAACATAAAACTTGCCACCTACGCCAGCCGCTGCATTGAAAATGAAATTTTAATGTATTTAAGAAAGGCGAACAAAAGCATTAAGGATTTAAGCCTGGACGACACTTTGGTTAACGACGAAGAAGGCAACAATTTAACGCTTAGCGAAGTTATACCGGACGAAAAAAAGGCATATGATGAAATTGAGTTGCAAGACCAAAAATCTTATCTTCTTCAAGCAATCGACAACCTAAATGAGCGCGAAAAACTAATTATGTGTATGCGCTACGGGCTAAATGGTTATGATGAACAAACGCAAAAAGAGGTGGCGGACAGTATGAACATAAGCCAAAGTTACATCTCTCGCCTTGAAAAGAAAATTTTGCACAAACTAAAACACGATATGTACAAAAATATGTAACAAAAAAACTCGCTTGGGTTAAGCGAGTTTTTTAATTTATATCCAATAAGTACTAAGTTTTTTATTTTTGTTTTTAAGTGTTTTCTCACTATACACTATTTCAAAATAAACATACGTTTATTCCGTCGACTTTAAAGATTGCTCTTTAAAAGGAGGTGATCCAGCCGCACCTTCCGATACGGCTACCTTGTTACGACTTCACCCCAGTCACCAGTTTTACCTTAGGCAGCTGCCTCCCTTGCGGGTTAGCCCACTGACTTTGGGTACCCCCGGCTCCCATGGCGTGACGGGCGGTGTGTACAAGACCCGGGAACGCATTCACCCCGACATGCTGATTCGGGATTACTAGC
>CANRHL010000042.1 GCA_947630405.1 uncultured Clostridia bacterium | reverse complement strand
TATGTCATTCTGAGTGGAGTGTCAGCGAGATACATTCGACCATGCTCAGTATGACATCGCTGGCACGTAATCGAAGAATCTATAAGGATGACATAAAAAATAAAAGGAGTTAGTATGAAAAAAGTATCATATATTTTAAATTCAATATTTCTTGCATTAATTTTAATTGGCGATATTTGTTACATAACTTTCGGTGGCACTTGGCTTAAGGGTTTAACAAGCGCAATGTTTGTGTTGTTGGCAATTTTTAATTTAATTTTTGCCATTAAATTAAAAAAATGCAATTTAAAATTTTCTTGTTTGCTTTTAACCGGTTTGGTTTTTGCAATGTTGGGGGACATTTTGCTTAACATACATTTTAAAACCGGTGCAATTTTGTTTGCAGTTGGGCATGTGTGTTTCTTTATTAGTTATTTGTTCCGCGTTAAATTCAGTTGGTGGGATATTTTGTGTGGGGCAATAATTTTTGTTCCTTCAATGCTTTTCATTTTGCTCGCTCCAATTTTCGATTTTGGCGGAGTTTTAATGGAAATAATTTGCATTGTTTATGCACTAATTATTTCGCTGATGGTTGGCAAGGCGGTTAGCAATTTAATTAGACAAAGAAATTTATTAAATTTAATTATCGTAATTGGCAGTGTATTGTTCTTCATTTCAGATTTAATGCTTTTGTTAAATGTGTTTGGCGGGCTTCCTAAATTTGTTGATGTGCTTTGCTTAATTACTTATTATCCGGCAGAATTTTTACTTGCTCATGCAATAATTGTTCCCGCACTTTACAACAAAGCAGAATAAGGGGGATGCTAAACCTAGCGGTTTTAAAAAGGCACATTTTGTGCCTTTTTTGCGTTTGCCCGCAAGCGCGCAAACGCCGCATCCCCCAAAAATTTATTAAAACCGCCCTAAATTATTTGCTCCAACCCATAATTTTTGCTAAAATATTACAAAATAATATATAAAATATATTAAATTCAGATCCTTCGACGGGCTCAGCATGACATAAAGATAAAAGTTTCAACTTTTACACCAATACTGCGTTTGTGTTGTGGAAATCCTAATATGTCATTCTGAGTGAAGCATAGCGTAATCGAAGAATCTATAAGAAAGAGTCCTTCTACGGGTTCAACATGATAACGTCTTAGTGTGGTTAAAAATAAAGGGGAAAGGTTGAATGAATAGGGTAATATTAAAACGTTTTTTAATAGCCTTAATAATCTCTCTTTTTTCACTCGGCCTTGCAACCGGTCTTGTTGCCATTTTAAATAGCACAAATAGGCAAACTCCTAATTTAGAAACATCTGCATTATACAAAGCCTCAGATGGGTACTATGAAATATATGATTTTAGTGACTTAAAAGAATTTGCAGAGAAAGTTAATAATGGCGAACGAGGTGCTAATGCAAAATTAATGGAGGATATTGATTGCTCAGGATATGATGGATTTGAGCCCATTGGTAGTGACAACTCAAAAGGCTTTCTATATCAAGATGAAAATCCGACAGAGTATATTAACAAAATATCTTATAGCGGTACTTTTAATGGAAATGGATATAAAATTAAGAATTTCTCATATACACATAATTATCCTTTGAACAATCCCGATAACTGGACTAAGGTACAACAATCTACCATTGTGGCCGGCCTTTTTGGCTACGTTTCAGGTAGTATCTATAATTTTGCATTGATTAATCCAAACATATCTATAAATCAGACAGTTAGTTCCATACAAAGTTACTCTTATAATCTTAGAAGTGCAGGGTTGTTGTGTGGTTATTTAAATGGCGGGGACATTACAGCCTGTTCGGTAGTTGGAGAAGATAACGTAACAGGCAGATTTACTAATTATTCAAATGGCTATGTTGAGGACTATAATTCAAACTTTAGTCCTTCATTTTCTGGTGGTGCGTTAGTTGGATATTCATACAAAGGATTTGTTTATGATTGTTATGTAGGAAATCTTGAATGCCAATTCACTCATACTCGCGACGGAAATCAGAGTACTCTAGGAGCGGTGGAAGGCTATGCCGGTTTAGCGGGAGGGTATAGTGAAACATCTTTTGAGGACAGTATATGTAAAAACGTGCGAACTTCCGTAACCATAAGCGGCACAAAAAGATCCAACTGGGGAGTTGCAGTAGGTAAAGTCCTGGCAGGAGGATCAGGATATCAATGTAACTTTTATGATATTTATGAAAATGGTTGTACAACATCCAAATCAGGAAGTGCTGATGGCGCAAAAGGTAACACCCCCGATCATTTAGATACCTTAAAAAGTTCCACACAGGGTAGTAATATGAATTTAAGGTGGGGCTCATCATCATCGGCACACGGCGGCGCAATATTTTACGACCCTCCGGATTCTAATTTTAACAATGGTGTTCCTATTCTTCAAAACGCTATAGATTGGGCCTCTTGGATAGTGGACTTTAGGACTTCATCCACGAATTTTTCATTTTGTACAGGAGCTTCAGGCTATGTTACTGGGTTGGATTCCGAATGGTGGTCCAGAGGAGGATATGCATATGTTTCTATACCTGACGATGAGGGACTATTTGAGGCTTTGGGGAGAAACCCGCTAGCTTCTTGTTATGTTAACGGCAATGATATTACTGCCTATTTTTACGGAAACGACATTAAAATAACATCGCTGATCCCAATACTAAGTTATGACGGAATAAATGCAACAGAGTATGGTACTACGTTTAAGTTTACATTATATAAACCAAAAGTTACCATACACCAAAGCACAACTTCGGACGATTTGTCATCGTATGGTGCACTACAGGGGTTGTACATACCATATCAACAAACATTTGAGGTCGAATATGGTGCGGGAATATCCGTAAGCGATGGAGTTTTCTCTGGTGTAAATGATGTTACATACAATAGTAATTGGAAAAATAAATATGATAAATATTTTAATCTATCTTTTCAATACTCCCTTAAAGGCGAAACACAAAGGCGCGATTTTACAACAAAGCTCACAGTCACAGACGATGTAGATATATATTCAAGCATAAGCCTAAAAACTTTTAACATTAATTTCAATTCAATTTCGAGTTCGACGGAGTATTTGAATGTTGGGGTGTGGGATCCTCCATTGCCGCAAACATTTGCAGTTGGAGCAACATTCAGCTATGTTTCGCAAGCGGCGGATAAAATGCAAATTCAAATATCTTTCCCGTCTGAATTACAGACGCTATTTGATGGCACAAACGATGCACGGGTAAAAACATATAACTTAACCTGTAGACCAATCTCAGGGTATTTTTGCGATGCATCAGATACTGTTTACTTTAATATGGGAAACGGCCCAACATACTTTAAATCCGAACCAAAACAAATTATGGCCGAAGGTGCAGTTGTGTCAGTTTATGCAACCTTCACTCCAATCACATATTACCTGCCGTTATACTATTCTACGGCCACATCAGAGAATGATGGGGAGATAACGTTTAA
>CANRHL010000041.1 GCA_947630405.1 uncultured Clostridia bacterium | reverse complement strand
AACCAGACTCCAAGTGGTAAGGCCAGGGTCTGCAAAACCCTCATCACCAGTTCGAGTCTGGTTGGTGCCTCCAATTAATCAAAAGAAAAATAACTCCTAAAATTAGGAGTTTTTTTGTAAACTTTTCAATGCGGTTACTCTTAATCCTTAAAGCAGTCTTCTAAAACCAAAAAGGCAGGGCGGGTTTTTTTATAGTATTTTGTAAAATAATCAAGCCCAACCATAAGAGAGTAGACCATTTTTTTATCGTTCTTATCGCTTGCAATATAAAGTGCGTTTAGTAAAAGTGTAAATTCTTCTTTTTCGCCCATTTTTAACTTATAATTATCGGTGTTGGCAAGAATAAGTTTAACTTGTGTTTTAATCTTGTTATAATAGTTGTTTTGATATTCGCTTGTGTCCACAATAATGTGGCGGTTAGAGTAGGCGTTATTAATTGCCTCTTTAAACGGAATTATAACCGCATTTGCAAAAGCGTAAAATTCCTTGCCCGCATTGCCCGTGCCGTTAGAAAAGTATTTTGTTATAAAATCGTAAAAATTTAGCATTTTGTTATCGAACCTATAAAGCAGATTGAAAACATAGGCTATAAGTGGCATATCATCCGTTGGCAGAGTAAGGCTATCTTCGGTTGGATTAACACTTTTTTCAAATTCATAATTAAAATCATAACCCTTTAGGGCGGTTGAAACAATATCGGTCAATTTTTCGTCCTTAGCAATAAGTTGCATCAACGAACTAATTTTAACGTCGGCTAAAATATAACGCCCAGCAATAAAATCATCACAGGCGGTGTTAAATGGAATCAATTCTTGAATATTATTCATAATTTACTCCTTAATTAAAATATAGCATTAATTTAAAATAAAATCAACCTTTTTGAACTACAAAATAAAATCGACAAATATGGCATAAAACCTTGCATTTTTAATTCAATTTATGTATAATAAAGAAAAGGAAAGAGATATGAATTTTGTACCAGATAGCACCGTAAATAAGTTAATTTTGCTTTATGTGTTGGATAAAATGGAAATTCCACTAACCGAAAATTCCATTTTAGAAATCTGCTCAAGCCAAAATAATTGGATAAATTGGATGGATTGCAAGGATTTACTTAGCCAACTTTTAACCTCCAAATTGGTTTATAAGCCAAACGATGATAGTGAAGAAAACCGCTACAATATAACGGTGTCGGGCAGGGGGTGCATCTCGGATTTTTACACAAGAATTCCAAGAAGCATGCGCGATGAAATTGATAAATTTGCGCAAGCCAACAGGTTGCAATTTAAACGCAATCAGGAATATGTTTCTAAAAATTATAAAAATGAAGATGGCAGTTACACTGTTGAATTAAGAATTCTAGAGCCTGTTACGGCAAACACCTTATTTTCCGTTATAATTAAGGCGGACACTCGCAATTCCGCCATGCATGCTTGCAAAAAATGGCGTGAACTTGCACCCAACATTTACGAGGCAGTGTATAGTAAAATTATAGAAAATTAATTAGTGAGTTTAAATAAAAAATCAAAAAAAGAAAAGGGCAGTTAGCCCTTTTTTAATAATATCTATATTTTTGAACGTCATTCATAAGTTTAATTTCTGCGTGTATGTGATAAACACTGTTCAACCCAGATGCTGCCACAAAGAACATAATTGGCAAATAAAACGAAATTGTTTTGTAATAAACATATTCTAATATGCCATAAGTTAAGCCAGAGAGCAATGCCAGCACCATAATTAAAGTTATAAACCTTGTTAATAGGGAATACATCCTAATAAAACTGCCGCGTTTGTTATCGGATAGCACGGTTAATGTTTTAACCGATTTGCCGTGATGCTTAACATCATTCACAATGTTGATGCTGCGATAGGCATAAACAAACGCAACCAACATAAACATGAAAGATACCAGCAAAACCACAACTGCCACAATAGATTTAATAGTGGTGAGCGTGCCTAAAGAAAAATCCCTAATCATAAATAACAATTGCCATAAAAACACTATAAAGAACAAGCCCACAAAAAGAATTCTAAAAGCCATATCCTTTTTTAGCATTGGCACATCTTTATTGTGATATTCAAAAGTTTCTAATTTCATACTTAATATTTTAAACAAAAATTTTAAGTCTGTCAAACGATTTTTAACACTAAATGAATATTAATGCAAGCGGAATAGTTATAATAATGCAAAGCAGAGCCTGGGTTAGTTTTTGAACGAACATCGTTTTAAAGCCTATTTTAAGATTGGTTAAAAAGGATATTGATTGCATAAATATGCTAACTCCACCAAATGCAATAAGGCCGCTAGAAATTATTGTTTTAAGGCTTAACGCAATGTTTAGGCCGGATAGATCAATAATGCCGCGTGTCATTTCAATTAAGCCCTTTAATGTGGAAAACACAACAGGGTAGTTAGTTTTGCAGTTAAATATTGAGCAGATGGCGTTAGTTAATAAGTTTAGAACGTTTAAATTTACCAGCACATCAATAATTAAAAAACTTAAAACAATAAACCCTCCAACCATCAATATTGCTTGCATAGAGCTATAAACGCTATCGTAGAGTAAATCGCCGCGCTTTTCTTTTGTTTCATACTTTAAATTGTTGTCATTGGTTTTTTTGCCGCGATAGATAAAGCCGTTAATTAAACTTGCAATAATGTTTGCAATTAAAATAACAACTCCCGCCTTATACGAACCAAGAATTGAAACTCCCACCGAGCCAATCATAAACATAGGCCCGCTAACCGAGCAGAAAGAAAGCATTTTTTGTGCTTCGGCTTTATCTATTCTATTCATATCATACATATCGCAAATAAGTTTTGCACCCATAGGGTAGCCCGAGATAACAGAAAGAAAATGAACGCCAGCCGCATTTTTAGTGTGATACATTTTATAAAAGAACTTGTCCATAAAATTTTGCTTTGGGCTAGAGAGGTTAACAATCAATCTTGTTAAAATAAAAAAAGGAAAAAGATTTGGCAACAACTTAAACGCCCACACGCTAATTGCATTTAAACTGGACTTTGCATACACAACCGGGTTTAAAATGAAAATTACGCACACCATAACTAGAAGCAATATGATAATTTTATTTGATTTTAACTTTTTTATCATATATAATATATTTAAATTTAAGGGGGAAATATGAAAAAATTTGCCTTAGTGCTAGGTGGCGGCGCAGCAAAAGGTTTTGCACACATTGGCTTTATAAAAGTGTTGGAAAAATATAATTTAAAACCCGACCTTATTGTTGGCACATCTATGGGCGCACTTATTGGTGGAGTTTATGCCACGGGCAAAACGGCAGACGAAATGAAAGAAATGGCAAAAACAGTGAATAGCATAGGTTCGTTTAGTCTTTATCAGACCCTTTTTAAAGGCAATTTACTTAATATTACAAAAATTAAAAACTTGTTAGCGCGTGAAATTGGTGATGTTACTCATGAAGAACTAAAAACCAAGTTTGTGTCAGTTGTAACAAATTTAAGCACGGGGAAAGAGTGCCATTTTGATAGCGGCAAGGTGTTGGATAGTGTTATTGCAAGTGCATCTATCCCCGGCATATTCCCAAGGTTTAAAATTGACGAAAACATTTATTGCGATGGCGGGCTAACAAACAACTTGCCCGAAGATGTTGCACGCAAACTTATGCCAGATGCAGTGATAATTTCGGTTGATGTGATTGGCGATTATAAGGACAATGTTGAAAAACTTAAATTTAAGGCGGTGGAAACACTAATTAACGCAAGCACTCTCATGACA
>CANRHL010000040.1 GCA_947630405.1 uncultured Clostridia bacterium | reverse complement strand
TGCCACATTAATTCACTCTTTTGGGCCGGATAGGTTTGTAGATTTCTTTTATACATACAAAGTTAACCCATCATATTGCAGCAATGCGCGTGCCGATTTTATTTATCGAATTGCGCTTGTTGACCACGTTAACATTTTAGAGTGGATTAACACAAATTATCACGGCAATGTTGATGCGAACGCCGATTTTAGCCAAGAGCAATTAAAATATCTTAATAGTTTGCCAACCTTTTATCCAATTGCCTACGAGTGGGCAAACGGAATTGATGGCAATGAAACGGCACGAAAATACGATGTTGACGGCAAGCATGAAACGATTTTTGATTTATCCAAACAAAGTTTTGTAAGTTTTAAGCCGGGGTTTTCAATTATTGATGTTACTGATGCAGAATATGGCACAATAGAATATAAAAAAGACGAACAAAAGGCAATTTACACTCCGCCTAAAGAAGTTAGGGAAAGCGACAAATTTAATATTGTTGTTTCAACCTTTGGTGGAAGAATTGTTAACCTAAATGTGAATATGCGTCTTGTGTATGATAGCGCATATGTTGAAGTTTTCAATCTTGACGATACAACCGCGCAAAAGCCAATAGACGATGTTGTTAATATGTTTAAGGGGCAACAACCTTTCCGCACGGAAGAAAGTTTAATTGCTGGCAAGGGGGTATTTAATAACGATAATAAAGAATATTACCGCATTAAATTCAGTTTTAAGGCAACCAAAGCGGGCATTCACAAATTTACAGTTTGCGGGGACGATGCAAAAGTTGCCTATTTCAAAAAAGATGGCGAATATATAATTAACGGGGACGGCAAAATTAAATATTCCAACGCCAATCCTTATGTTGCACCAACTGCTCCGCCAAACAATTTTGCGCAAGCCGAACTTAAAGTTGGCGATATTGTGGAAATTGAATGCCATCTAATAAACATCGGAGGCAAAGGGTTTGTTAATGTTGGCGTAATTTTCCCAGATAGCGACAAAATTGTGGATATTCCAAAAGAAAACATAATTAACACTAATGTTTCCAACACCGAACTTGAGCAAGTTGAAAAGTTTGAAGGCTGGCAACCAAAATTTTTGGATAGCATTAAGGACGAAGCAATTGATTATGTTGAAGAAAAAGATGGTTGGACACTGCTAAAATGGCCTGATTTCCAACCAAATGACGGGCAGGGCAAAGATGCCTTGCTAGACGGCAAAACGGAAACTTATTTCCACACGCGTTATTCACCTAAAGTGGTGGCGCCACCGCATGAATTTGTTATTGATTGTGGCAAAAATATAACGGCAAACTTTTTTGAAATTAACCGCCGTGGCAACGATAACGATAAACTTTATGAACTTGCCCTATATGCAGCAAAAGATAATGGCGAAACTCCAACCGACGAAGATTTTGTGCTGCTATTTGATGGCAACACGGAAAATCCAAACGACTTAAAGTATAGGATAAATTTTAACGAGCAAGAAATCCGCTTTTTCAAACTTATTGTTAAGCGAAATAGCGGCCAAACGGTTATTAGGGAACTAACCGCAGGCTTATCCTCTGAACTTAATCAAACGGTAAGGCCGAAGAATTTTGAAAAGGCGCAAAGCGGTTTTAGTGAAAATAGCGCAAATGGCAAACTTTCAACCAAAACACAAGGTGCGTTTTACGAATTTGATTTCTTAGGTAGCGGCTTTAGTGTGTTTGCTGATACGGATAGTACATACGGCTCGGCAGATGTGTTCTTAAACGGCACAAAAGTGGGCGAAATTAACCTTAATGATAGGCCACTATTCAACAAATGCGTGTTTAAAATGAACGAACTTAATGTGGATTATCACAATGTTAAAATTGTGGCAAACACAAACAAGCCATTCAACATTTCGTTTATTAATGTGGACTATGCAACTCCGGTGGATAAGGCGGATTATCCCGTTACGGCACAAGATTTTGGCGATGGCAGTCCGCTAACATTTTCAACTGATTGGCGCACCCAAATTGTCGATTACAAGACACTAACGCGCATAGATTTTGTTAAAGCCGTGCCAAACGGTTATGTTGACACACTTGCTCGCATGAACACATACATTCACATCTATCGCAACAAAAACGATGCCAGCCAGATTGCGTTTGTTTATTCGGGCGATTTGCTTGCACCAAGCGACTCTTCCGCACTTTTTGCCGGCTGCAGTTCATTAAAGGAAATTAATTTTGAAAATTTCAACATTCAAAACATGCTTTTTGCAACATCAATGTTTAATGGTTGCAGCGCGATTAAAAAATTGAATTTATCCGCCTTTAGCACGGAAAAAGTGCAATATTTAAGCACAATGTTTGAAAATTGTGAAAATTTGCAAGAACTGGATATTTCAGGCTTCTCTCTTCAGCAGTCCGCACAATTAACCGACATGCTTAAGGGTTGCAACAAGTTGGCAGTGTTGCGCGCACCACGCGTTTTAAATGGCAACATTCAACTTCCTTGCGATTTTGTGGATAAAGAAATGGATGAAATTTTAAGCACGGCTTCGCAAAGCAACGCCGGCCACATTTTAATACACGCCGTTCACGACCAACTTCAGCATTATGAATATCTTGCTCCAACACGCAGCCAAAATGGACATATTGAACATGACGAATGCGCCTGCGGGGCAGTGTTTGTTAACGGCCAAGAAGTTGACGCAAGCGCAGTGCTAATCCGCGCAAAAGGCTATGCCGATATAATAGTTTTGTGTTGCGGTGGCGGTGCAATTGTTCTAGTTATCACAATTGGAATTATAATTGGTGTTCGCCGCAAAAAAAGAAACCCTAATTTAATTAAAAAAATCACCACAAAATAAAGTGGTGTTTTTTATAGTTATTTTACAGAATTTTTTAATTAATATTAATAAAATATTTAATTTATTTAATTAATAATAATTTACAAAGTAACTAAATAGCAAATTTGTGTGTAAAAATTAGTTATTTTTTGTGCGTCAACATGGAAAAATAAAAAATTTTAAAAAAATATAAAAATAATTGAATTTTCTTTGACAAATAATTATAAAAAGATTTAAAATAATACAAAATATGATATCCCCACAAAACAATTTGTTTTGCGTGGGCACGATTTGCTCGGGATATCTTTTAGGGAAAATAAAAAATAAAAGGGTTGAGATGTTTCGGCTTAAACCCCATTGCGAACATAGTTCTAATGGGGGCCCCGATACGCTCAACATGACACAGGGGGAAATTTATGAATAATGATAACTTAAAAAACCTTAGGGGGGGGGGTATCCCTAGCAAGAGGAAAATAGTTTTTGGCCTCTTTAGTACACTAGTAATAAGTTTGTGTGCCGTGCTTTTTGGCACACATTTTTTATTTAAAAAGCCTGTTAACGCCCAAGCCCTATTGCTACCAACTGAAACAATTGATGAAATTTGGAATGATGGTGCGTTTAATAAAGAGAATTTAGAAAAATTAATTCAAACTACTGCAGGAACTGATAAAAACTATTTAGAAGATATTGCGTCTTTAAAAACTAAATTAGCTAACCCTATTGCCTCATCCCAATTTGCAAAGCAAGATGTAGCAGTAACTTTTGGTGGACTAAATTGGATGCCTACATATTTATCACTAGATAACTCCGGCAATCCAATTTTAACTTTGTGGTTAACTGATTCAGCTCAACTTTCCGGTAAAACCTATGCAAGCGGCAAAACTTTTGATGCAAATGGGACTGCCACATGGAATGCCGGCTCCAATGCGCTTGATTCTCCGTCTAGCAATTATCCAGATAATATGTACGGAACATCCTATATAAGGTCGGTTGTTTTAAACAATGGTGGCAGTTATAAGGCCAACTATGCCACTGATGCCGTGACGCCTTATACACAATATGATGGAAGTGTTTTCTCTAAGTTTACTATGGCCTCAAAAGGGCTAACTCAATATTTAGTTCAACCTAAAAATGTAAGTTGGCAACAAAACCAGTCTGCTATAAGTCAATTGCATACGTCATATAATCAACCAAACGATGCATTAAACATAAGCACCGGCTTTGAATCGGGCTATGATTACACAAGAAAACCGGGTTACACCGCATGGGGAGAGGATTATTTATGGTTGCCTTCTCTAACTGAAACAGGCGATAGCGACATATACATAGTCTTAGGCATATGG
>CANRHL010000039.1 GCA_947630405.1 uncultured Clostridia bacterium | reverse complement strand
AAGCATCGTTACCCCCTAATTCTCTCCCAAAAAAATCTCAATTATAATTATACCACATAATTTTACATTTTTCAACTGTATTTAATTTAATTTTCTTTTGTTTTTAAGTCCATCATTGTGTTGACTAAATTTTAAATAAATTTTAAAATATATTTAATGTGAAATTTTCAGCACTTTGCTTGCTCAAAATGACAACATCACATTTTGGAGGGAATATGAAATTAAGAAACCAAATTGAAGAAAAATATAAATGGGACTTAGAAATGTTCAAAACCGATGAAGAAATTGAAAAAGTTTTTTCATATATTGAAAAACTAACAAAAATTTTGCCCACCTATAATGGCAAATTAGGCGAAAAAGATAAATTGTATGAATATTTTTTTAAATATAAAAAAGAAGAAAACGCAATTGAAAAGTTACAATACTATATTTTTAACACATATAGTGTAGATAATAGCAACACAGAAATTCTTAAACTTAACACTCGTTTTCAAAACGCGATGTCAAAATACACTCGTGCAACGGCATTCGCTTATCCGCAAATTTGCAAACTTTCAGATAAATATTTAAAGGATGTTATAAAAGATAAAAGATTTAAAAATTTAGATAATTATTTTAAGGATATTATTAAATTTAAACCTCATTCTTTGGATGAAAAAACTTCGGATGTTATTGCAAAATTAAATAAATCTTTCAATCAAAATAGTGATATTTTTGACATTATAACGGATAGCGAACTTACTTTTGAAGATGCGCTCGATAGCAAAGGCAAAAAACACAAAATTGATAACGCAAGTTATGTTGAGTGTGTTTCTGGCGAGGATAGAACTTTAAGAAAAAACGCTTATTTTTCAATGTACAACGGATATAAAAAATTTAACAAAACTTTTGCAACTTTGTTGCTTGGCGACTTCGACGCCAATTTGGACTATTTAAAATTAAGAAAATATAACAATCAGCTTGAATTATGTTTGCTTGCAAATGATGTTCCAAAAGGTGTTTTTGATAAAAACATAGATGCAATTAACAAAAATCTTTGTGTTTTGCAAAATTTTGTAAAAACTTCAGCAAAAAAGAGTGGGCTAAAAAATTATGCCATTTATGATTTGTATGAGGACAAAAAAATTGGAGGAAAAATTAGTGTGGAAAAGGCACAAGAAATTGTGCTAAACGCACTTGCCCCACTTGGCGGAGAGTATATTGCAAAAGTAAAACAAAAATTAAATGATAAATCAATAGATTACATGCCCAATCAAAATAAAGCAAGTGGCGGATATTCCACGCATGTTTATGATGCAAAACCTGTCATTTTAATGAATTGGACTTATGATTATGATAGCGTATCCACCCTCGCTCACGAAATGGGACATTGCATAAATAGTGTTTACTTTTTGTCCGCTCAACCGGAAGAAAAGGCAGATGTTATAATTCCGCTTGCCGAAATTGCCAGCACGGTAAACGAAACACTTTTAAGCGTTTATATGATTAATAATTGCAAGAAAAAGGATAAGGACTATTATTTATTTCAATTGCTAGATAGATTTAATTCCACCGTGTTTACTCAAACACTTTACACTGAGTGGGAATTGTTCGTTCACACATGCATTGAAAATGAAACACCAATCACTTATGAAGATTTAAACAAAAAATATTATGAACTACTGAAAAAATATTATGGAAATTCACTTATAATTCCGGATTGCGCAAAATATCACTGGTCCAGAGTTCCTCACTTCTACAGGCCTTATTATGTTTACAGTTACTCCACTGGCATGATAACCGCAATTGCAATAGTTTCTAAGCTTCTTAAAGATAAAAATTACAGCAAAAAGTATATTGAATTTTTGAAAAACGGCACAAACAAAAGTTTTATTGAAATTTTAAAATCAATTGATATTGACCTAACAACCGACGAGCCATATGAAATTGCCTTTAATTTTATAAAAGAAAAACTCAACGAATACAAAAACTGCTAAATTTGGCGCGTTTTTATTAAAATTTTATACTAAAACGCTAAATTTTTCAGCATTTTAATGAAAAACACAACTTTTATAAATACAAATAATTATTAAAAGATTGCAAAAAATATTTCTAAATGGTATAATGTAGGAGTATTTATGTTAGATAAAAAGACAACAGCCGTTTTAAAAGCATTAAATAAATTAAGCGAAGGCAGTGCCTATAAGGTTATCACTGTTGACGATGTGTTAAACGCTTTAACTCAAAAATCGCAGTACGATAGCGAAGGTGTTAGGCATATTATTGATTTTTTGGAAAAGCAAGAATATATCAACATCAAGTTCAGTGAAGATAACACTTATTGCTATTCCCTTCTTCCAAAGGCGCGCATTTATTTGGAGCAAGAAACTAAAAGCCGCACGCAAAAGAAATCAATCCCTTGGCTTAACTATTTGTTCACGATTTTGGCATCATTTATCGGCACAATGTTGGCACTTGTTATCTTCTTCTATTTAATTTAAAAACTATGTTAAATTTTAAAGAAAAATATGTTATGGAATATGTTTATTCGCGTTGTCAAGGCAAAAAATCTTGCCTGCTTTCCCCACGCGAAATTATTTCATACGTTGCAGATAAATATGTAATTTTCCCTGAAGAACTTGAAAAAATTATGACAAATTTAAGCTACGATAATTACATAGAACTTTTAAAATCGGATAAAAAAGGTAGCCCAGTTTACTGCGTTTCACTAAAAATTAAAGGCGAGGGTTTTCACCGAGAACTTTCCAACAACAAGCGCAATTTTTGGCTACTTTTCGGCCGCACTTGTCTTTTTGCGGTGATTAGTGCCATAATTGGTGTTATAATTCGTTTTATATTTTTAAAGTAGGTTGTTATGGAATATAGGAAGTTTGAACTTGTTTCTAAATATAAACCAACCGGCGACCAACCCGAAGCAATTGCGTCCCTTGTTGAAGGAGTGAAAGACGGCCTTTCTGCCCAAGTGTTGAAAGGTGTTACGGGTAGCGGAAAAACCTTTACCATGGCAAATGTTATTGCTGAATTAAACCGCCCCACGCTTGTGCTTGCGCACAACAAAACTTTGGCGGCGCAACTTTGCAACGAATTTAGGGAGTTTTTTCCGCACAACAGAGTTGAATTTTTCGTTTCGTACTACGACTATTATCAGCCCGAGGCCTACATAGTTTCAAGCGACACTTACATTGAAAAAGATATGAGCGTTAATGACGAAATTGACAAACTGCGTTTGAGTGCCACTGCTAGTCTATTGGAGCGAAGTGACACAATTGTTGTTGCCTCGGTTTCGTGCATTTTTGGTTTAGGTGCGCCGAAAGAATTCTTAGATTTGTGCATTTCGCTTCGTGTTGGCGATAAGTTTTCACGCGAAGAGTTAATTCACCGCCTAATTAACATACAATATCAGCGCAACGATATTGATTTTCAGCGTGCCACCTTCCGTGCGCACGGCGATGTTGTGGATATTTTCCCGGCGGATAGCAGCGAAATTGCTTTGCGCGTTGAATTTTTTGATGACGAAATTGAAAGTTTAAGCGAATTTGAGGCGGTAACCGGCAAGGTGGTTGATCGGCTAAAACACGCATCAATCTTCCCTGCGACGCACTATGCGGTTGGCAGCGAAAGGCTTAATGCCGCACTGGATGAAATTAGAAAAGATGCCAAAGAGCGCGAAGAATATTTCACGCGTGAAAGCAAATATATTGAAGCGCAACGAATTAAAGAGCGCACGAATTATGACCTTGAAATGATGCAAGAAATGGGCTATTGCTCGGGCATTGAAAACTATTCCCGCTATTTTGATGGCCGCCGTCCAGGTGAGCCGCCTTATACTCTGCTTGACTATTTTCCCGAAGGGTTTTTGTTGTTTGTTGACGAAAGCCACATAACTTTGCCACAAGTTCGCGGCATGTATAATGGAGATAGGGCACGCAAAACAAGCCTGGTTGATTACGGGTTTAGGTTGCCAAGTGCATTTGATAACCGCCCGCTTAATTTTGAAGAATTTAACAACCGAATTGGCCAAGCCATTTATGTTTCGGCAACGCCGAATGACTATGAATTAAACCTTGCCGGCAATGTGGTTGAGCAAGTTATCCGCCCAACATATCTATTAGACCCGGTTATTGAAGTCCGCCCAAGCAATGGCCAGGAGGATAAT
>CANRHL010000038.1 GCA_947630405.1 uncultured Clostridia bacterium | reverse complement strand
GGATAATATATAGTTAGTTTCAAATTCTGTTTGCCCCACGCCTAGTTCATGCCCGTTAACTGTGTATTTTAGGTTAACAAGAAGTTTTATACTAACGGTAATTTCGCCAATAAAGTAGTCATTGTGCATAACTTTAAACACATATGTTAAATTTGCATCTTCCGATACGCTTCGGGTTGTCAAGTTAAAGCCGGATAGTGTTGCAAGTGTGTAAGAGCCATTAGCTATTGTTTCAGTTTGTTGTTTGTAACTGTATTGGCTGCTTTCGTTATCTATTGCCAAATTGTTATAACTTAAATCGCCTGCGCTGCCATCTGCGGCGGTAACTTTAATATATTTTTGTAAGTTTTCACTTGTTCCGGCAGGAATTTCAATTGTGTTTGATTGATTTTCATATTCAGTGGCTAACACATAGTTATAGAATAGAATTTCAAACGTTCTTGCTTCTCCACCGTTGCCAACCATAGTTATTGAATATTTTAATATGTTTGAAAAGTTTGTAAGTTTAGTAGTTCTTTCAAGACTAATATGTACCACATTCCTTTGGTCAATAGAAATTGTGAGAATGTACTCAGCATTAGTTTGATCCTTTAAGGTATATTTATATTTAGTATATTCTTCTGTGTCCTTTGTAACATTTTGAATTGTGTTATCATTAAATGAAGCGGAACTAATGAAGAACACATCGTTTTGTTCATCCCACCAATTGCCAAGTTCAATATCGCCAGTTGTGAACTTTGTGTCTTTATTCGTGTCATTTGTTTTTATAACGGCATATGGAACTTTCACTTTTGTTTGCGGCCCTTCGCCAGAAGGAATAGTCTGTTCTTTTTCGCCAGAAGAAATTACATTACTGTGAACGAAGTTTATTCCGTCTGCAGCAGTATAAGGTAAAATGTTAAATTTGTAAGTTGTGCTAACAAAGGCATTAGATAAACTTATTTCGGATGAATGTTGCCTATCGCTTGTAAATGTGTATTTATTACCATCTGAACTTATTCCACCCGTGCTGGTTTTTTCAAATCTAATGTAGTTTAAGTTGTTGCTATCCGTGAAACCAAGCAATGCAAAATTTATATCATCCCTTTCTTCCTCGTGGCCCTGATCGTTTATAGTAATTAATGATAGGCGATATTGATTGTAAACATCTGTATTGTTTGCCATATCTTTAACTGAATTATATCCATTTATAGCACCAAACATATGTGTGTAAATATTGTCAATTTCTTTCCCGGAATTAACATTTTCGTGGCTGGCACCTTTAACACTATAAATTGCTTTTATGCCAGTGTAGGTTTGTGGCACTCTCACATAAAGATTTCTACTAATTTCTCCACTTTCGTTTGTAAATGTGTGGCCGTCCTTATCCTTAGCAACAATTTTTAATGCAACAATTACATCTGTTTTTGTAGTGTGTATAAAGTTAATTTTTGTATTCCCTTCTTTAATCTCAATGTTTTTAGTAGAACTATCTTCAGATGTTCTATCTGCACAATAGTTCGCATTTTCGATGAAATCGACAGATAAAGATGTATTAATTGCCGTGTAAATTGTAAACCCACCAATGCTATAGGTTGTGTAGTTATCTGAAGGGGTGATGTCAAATGCAACATAACTGCCAACTTTAGTTTCGAATCTTTGAGAATTTAGAGTTGCAGTTATTGCCTTGCCCGGTGTGCTACCACTATAATCATCATTTTCGTTTGAAACAATTTCTATTCCAGGCAACAATTTAATAGTAAATGAAATTTCGGTTGATTCACTGTTATAAGTTTTAATGGTATCAAAATTAATAGTAAATTCAAACGTTTGCACTTGATAACTTTGAGTAAATATTAAATTGTAAGTTTTTGAATCACTTAAATATTCTAAACTAATATCATCTATTGTTTTTGTTTCTTTAATCCCTTCGCTAACTACAAATTCTTGTGTTTCCCCGTTTCTTGTTATTGTTAACTGCCCTTGATAATCGCCAATATAGCCATTAAGTTTTAATTTATTTTCAAAGCCGGTGTTTGCGATAAATTGGCCTAGTTCAACATTAACATTATTTGTGCTAATATCCAATTTTTTATAGGTAAAGTGAATTTTTAAAGTGTAAGTATAACTATCAATTGTGTAAGTATAAAGTGCGGTAAATGTGATATCTTCAAGCACATATTTATCAAATGAAATTGTTGTGCCACTAATTGATATAACATCATCAATCAAACCTTCACGAGAATAGCTTCCATCTTCTAATGATATTGTAGGATCAGCTTCACTTCCAGTTAATTCAAATGGGTTTTCAAACGTTCCAGTGCCGTTTATTGTTACCGAATATTCGCCCGGATTGGTTTGCGTTATTTCATAAGTTTCTTGGGTTTTTGTGGTTAATGATGCGGTAACTTTTGGTGTTAGCCAAACATCTAAAATGCCAAAGCAGAAACTAGCATCACTATTATAATAAACTAATGCAAGTTTAATTTTTGTGTAGTTATTTAATGCTGGAATTTTATTAGATTTTTGAATTTCATCATATCTATTAAATTCAACTTTTACATCAATTTCTTTTGTTGTTTCGCCCTCAAAGTTAGTTGTGTTTTCAGCATCGTCATATGCAAATGTTGAGCCATCCACACCCTGAGCAGACAAGATGTAATATTTCACATTATTTTCAGTTATTGAACCACCAAAATTGGATAGATATTCCGATTCATTTAAAATGTTTTCAAAGTTTGTTTCTGCTGCGGCAGATTTTTCAATTTTAACGGTTTGAATATTTTCTTGTAAATCAACGCCGGCTGCTCTTTGTGTGTTTTGAACGCGCACGAAATAATAACCAGAATAACCTGATTCGGTTGTCAATTTTAATGCTAAATAAGTGTAGTTTATGTCGCTAGAATAACTAAAGGTAATACTATTTGTGAACGTTTTATTGTTAAAGTAGGTGTTATAATATTGAATTGTAAAACGTTCATTATAATAACCAACAACTTTTATTGTTAATGCTTTATTTTCGTCATTAACCGGCACATTTTTGTCAAGCACTGTTGCCCTTGCTATGCATAACTTTTCATCATAATCAAAGGTTATTGTTTGTCCTAATCGTACCGGCTCATAGTTTGCAATGTTTGTACTTCCTTGAACGCTAAATAGTTCTTCCGCTTCTTCATCAACATATTGCATTCTAACACTTACACCACCGATGCCCGCATATGGATAAACAAATTTAATGGTTTGCCTATTTTTAATTGTGATAATTACATCTTTAGTATAACTAGAAGCATTGCCATAAACTATTGTATAAGTTATTTTTAAGTTGATTTCATTTAAATTTATGTCGCCAATTTCTGCTGCATAGTTATTTAAAGTGTCTCCGCCCTTATAACCGCCATTGCCATTTTCCCCAACAAGGGAACCAGTAATGTAGTTGGTTACAACCTCTGTAATATCAAAGGTTTGCGCTTGCTCAAATTCAACTGCGGTTATGTCAATTCTTGTTACAAAATCTTTTATTTCATCCGCATTAAATGTTAAAACATCACTAATTAAATTAACATTTTGATTGCTATAAAACTCTGTTTTATTAGTTTGCAAGAAGAACGGCTCCAAAACTATTGTGCAAGGGTTTTCTTCCAAAGTGTTTTTGTAAATTAATGTTTTGCCTTCTGAGTTTTCAAATGTAAATTCCAACTCGGCTGCCGAATAAATTCGGTCTATTATTGTGGTTAATTTAATGCTTTCGCCTTCAGCAAACTCAAAATTATTACATTTAATGCTCTTTAAGGTGCAATTTTCAATGGTAAATGGATTAGTGTAAGTTTTATTGTACATAAAGTGGAAAGCTTTGTCGGTTTTATCATAACTTTCCGCATTGTAATTAATATTTATTGTAAAATTATTTTTAACTGTTATATTAACTGTGCCAATCTCTTCGTCATTTTCTTTATATGTAAATTTTAATGTGGCATGTTTGCTTGCGCCAATTTCGTTAATCCACCCTGTTATTAAATTGCTATTTTCATATTGTAAAACATCGTTGCCTTCATCATCTTTATCGCTAGAAGAAACTGAAATGTTTATTTTGTCTAAATCCTCATATTCGGTTAGATGTTCAGCATCATATAGCGGAATGCCTTGTTGCGAAACCTGACCATAAACAACAGTTGTGTCATATGCTTTAAGTTTAAAATAGTTCTCATTTTCTTTTAATATATCGGCAATAGAATAACTCTTGTTGCCACTATCCAATATATTGTTATTTGTGTCAACCAAAACGATGTTAGGTTTAACTGTAACTGTACGTTTTATTGAAGTTTCACCCAGTTTAAACTCAAAGGTGTTCAAGCCAAGTTTATCAAGATGGAACGCTTTTGCATTGTTTGCCAGATCGATTGAATCGCCATTA
>CANRHL010000037.1 GCA_947630405.1 uncultured Clostridia bacterium | reverse complement strand
ATGGTAAAACACTTGAAAGATGATGTGTAAAAAGAGAGCATTTGGCTCTCTTTTTCCTGTTGTTTTAAAAATAAAAATTTTAAAAAACCACCGGTTAAAGTGGTTTTTTGTTATTATTTTCTTGTTTTAATTTTTTTATTTTGCAATTTTTAACTTCGAACACTGCGTCGGCAAGTTTATCGTGGTCTTGATTATGGGTGAATAATATAAGTGTACGTTTATCAGTTTCGCAAGTTTTAATTATGTTTTGGAAAATTTCATGAAATTCAGGATTATCTGTGTTTGGATATTCATAAATCATTAAAATTTTACATTTGCTTAGGGCTGCACGAATTATGCCAATCCAAAAGCGCATTTCATCGTCTTTAACATCGCCAATTTGAGTTTCTAACCCATTTGGCAAACGCGATATAACTTCGGTTAGGCCCAACTCTTCAATCAGGGCATTTAGTTTTGTTAAATCTCGTTTTGTTGCTTGCAAATTTTCCATTATTGTGCCGCTAATAAATAGCGGATGTTGTGAGCAATAGTCTATGTGATTTTTAAAAGTTTTTGGCGAGTAATCAAACAAATTTAAGTTATCCAATAGCACATAACCATCGTCTGGTTTAATTTGCCTTCTTAAAATGTCAAACACAACACGTTTCCCGCTGCCGCGTTCACCGCGAACAATGTTGATTGCGTTCATTTTAAATGCAATGTTAACATCTTTTAATTTAAGGTTGTTAACTTCGTCTTTACATGTAACGTTAACAAAACCCAAATTATAACCTTCACTTTCTTTATTTACATCGCCATAACTAATTAATTCTTTATCGGATAATGAGAGAATAAGGTTAAGCCTATCCACATCAACACGCATGTTTTCCACACCGCCAAACTGCTCGAATAATTCATTAAATTTTGTGGTGCAGTTCGTTAAATATGGCACAACAATTAGGTATAATGCTAAATCAAACATGTTTCTTGAAATTAAGAAAATTAAAACGGCAGTTACAGCATAAACAACGGCGTTCCAAATTACAAAATAAATTTGGCCTTTAAAAGAATCTGTCATGTAATATTTGTAATATTCTTTATTAAAGTCGTCAACATGTTTAAAGATTTTTTCTTTATATTCTTTTTCCGCACCCAATTCGGTGATAACATCTTTAGCGTTTAAAATTCGGGTATATTCCCTAAATCTATCGTCCTTTGTTTCAAAACGCCTTTTTAAATGATAACCCATTCTTTTATAAATTAGTTTGTAAGCAAAGAAGTTTATAATAGCAAGTGCGCTTACAATTAAGCCCGCCCACCAACTAGAAGAGAATATGGCAATTAGCGCAACCAAAATATAAACTAGCTTATCTACCATTGCGGCAACGTAATCAGGGAAATCGCACGCATAACCTGTGTTGCTTTGCGCAATGTTAATTATTTTTTCTGGTGAGAATTTTTTAATTTCCTCATTGTTCACCGACATTATTTTATCATAAATTTTTGAACACAACGTTTTGTTAATTTGACCATAAACTTTGCCATAATAATGATACTCAGCATGCTTAAAAATGTTTCTAAATAAAATATCTAAAAATTCAACGCCAAGCCAAATAAATGCGCCTTTAAAATCGCCATTATATAAGCAGTTAATTGTTTTGGCTGCAAATATGGCCATAAGTGCATATAAAATTGCATATAGGCCGTAAGAAATAATTTGCAAGGCCCAATCCTTTTTGTTAGGCTCGCAAAGTTTGTACCAACGTTTTAAAATATTATCTTGTTTTTTCTTTTGCATGTAAATAATTTATCATAAAACTGAACATAAAGCAAATGGTTTTTAGTAATAAGATGTTCAACTTAAAAATTTATTTTTTCAACTTCCGCCACCATTGAAACATCAAAACCAGCAATTGTGGTGTCTACATAATGGTGAATTACATTAAGGTTTGCGCGGCTAAGTTCGTTTAAAAATTCGCTCCATGTAACCATGCGGCACGATGTGGTTGCAACTTGGATTGTTTCGCCATTAAAAGTTCTGTCTGCAAGTTCAAATGCTTTAGATGTGTCGGTTTTTCGCGTTTCAACACCATCGCCCATAACAATTATAAACGCTTTGCCGTTATCTTTTAAATGGTCGTGAACAAAATTTAAAAATTTGTCGCGGTCGTCTTGCTCAACAAGCATGTGCAGTACGGCAACAGAATAGATAAAATCAAATTTATCTTTAAGTGAATTTTTTAAAATGTCCATAACAAAAAAGGGTTGTTCAGAAACATTTTTTTCTTTGGCTTTTTGTTTGCACCATCTAATTGCTTCGGGCGAAATATCGCTGGCAAGAACATTGTATCCGCGAGATAAAAGATAGATGGCGTTTTGACCTTCACCACAACCAATTTCTAATATGCGTGAATTTTTTGTTGCACCATATTTTTTTAAAAGTTTTTCAATGGTGGGACTATGGCCTTCGCCCGCCCAGGCAAGATTTTTTTCACTATGCACTTTTTTATATCTGTCTTCATACGCTTCATAATATTTTTTCATATAAAAATTATAACATAAAACTTTAAATTTTGTATTGAAATTAAAAAAACTTTAAAAATTTGAAAAATTTTTTAAAAAAATATTTATTTTTTTCAACTTGTTTGCTATAATGCAAATAATAAATGTGGCAGGAGTTTATGAAAAATAAAATTTTATTAAATTTTAAAAACAAACGAAAAAAACATATCGGGCTTTTAGCCATTATGCTTTCTTTGTTGCTATTATGTTTTCCATTTTTTGAAATGTTTAATAAAATTTCTAAAGCCCTGCCTATTTCAGCAGATGCTGCTGCAGATTTACAAAATGAAGGGGTTGTGCGCCCGGAAGAGTTGGGCGAAGGCCTTTCTAGAAAAAGTTTTGAAGATATGGAAGGCAGAAGGGTAACTCTTCGCCAACCTTATATGGAAGTGGTGGATAGAAATGTTGAGCGCCAAACTGCGCAATTGCTTGATGACGAATTTCAATTTGTTAATCCCGATACTCATTTACCCTATGATGGCCGCGCTTTAGATATAGCAAAAATAAATTTTGAAACTGATGGGGCAGCGGGCAACCAAATTGAAGATTTAGATAACCCAAGATATCCAATGAAGGGTTTGCCAAAAACAGAAAAAGGTTCAAGGCAATATTTTTCCAATTTTGAAAAATATATGTTACTTCGTCAAGCGTGGTTTTATCGCGAACAGATTAACACGATGTTAGATAAGCCAGATGAGTTAAAAAATTTCTTAAAAAAGCACCCAGCCGCAGATGGAATTTATGGCAAAATTGATGAAAATGCAAAGGCGGTTAGCAAAATAATTATTTCCGATTCAATTTATCGTTCTCCGCTTACAACCGGCTTATATTTAGCACCGGGCGAAGTTGCAACGGTTAAAGTGGAAGGCCTTAAAGACGGCCAAACGTTAAAACTTACCACGCACCAGCAAGATTCGCTTGGTTATGATGGCGGTTTTCCAGAAGGATTTAATCCAAACGACCATGCGGACTATAAATCGTTAAGCAGCACGGAAAGATATTTTAGATATTGGGATAGCGAACTCATTAAAGAAGCCGAGCGGGCAAAAGATAATGACGACACACCAAATTATAGCGGGCTAGATTTTAAACTGCAAAATCAATGGCAATTTCAAAACCAAAAAGTGCCATGCATGGGTTCAATTTTTGAATTTAAAAAGGACGGGACTTATAGCATTGGCAGCATTTATGGTGGCCCACTTTATTTGCAGCCAACAAGTTCTAATGTAAAAATTACAATAACGGGCGCGCTTGAAACACCGCACTATATTCTTGGCGTTACAACCAAAGAAGAGTTTGAAGAGAATTTAAGAACCGCACCGGGCCTTATTGCAACCTTAGATGTTGAAAACGGGCAACTTGTTGGCTTGGCAGAATATATGAGAAAATGTGACGACATTGAAAAGCTTGCATATTTTTGGCATTCAGTGTTTGCAATAAATTCTTCGCTAAACGGCAGGGCGTATAACTACAATATCACCATGGCTTACGATTTGCACGTGCCGGCAGGAGAGGCGGTTGCACTTAATTCTTCGTTTGCAGCACAACCTTATGGCTGGTTTGAGCATTGCATGAACTATCAAACATTAACCACCAAAGGTAATTGGGGCACGTTCCACGAATTGGGGCATATCCAAGCTAAAACCTATGGTGTGAATTGGGGAATGTGCGGCAGCAATTGTGATAAACCGTGCGAAGGCGAAGTTTGGAACAACACGCTTATAATTTTAATGTATTCAATGCTTTGCAATATGGACACCCGCGTTATAAGTGTGGAGCACGGCGAATATGTGCACCCATACACCGCAGTCAAAGCCAGCATGAATTTGCCAGATGTTGCCGACTATCACGATTATAACGATACAGGCAAGGAAAATTTTGCAC
>CANRHL010000036.1 GCA_947630405.1 uncultured Clostridia bacterium | reverse complement strand
TCCAAATCGTTAAGCATTTTCACCTCATATTTCGACAAAATTATAACATATAAGCCCTAGAAAAGTAAAGTATTTTGTAAGAAAATCGACTTTTTTTGAAAAAAATAGCCTAAAAAAAATCTAGGCCGTTATGCCCAGACTTATCATAATGGCGATGTCCACCTTTTTCATGGTGTTTTCGTCGATGGAACTAATTTTTTCTTTTAATCGGCGCTTATCTAGCGTTCTTATTTGCTCTAATAGCACCACGCTATCTTTCATTAAATGAAATTGCTCTTTATTAAGTTCTATATGCGTTGGCAGTTTGGCTTTGGTTAGTTGGCTTGTTATGGCGGCAATAATCACGGTTGGGCTATATTTGTTGCCAACATCGTTTTGCACCACCAAAACAGGACGAACTCCGCCCTGCTCGCTCCCCACAACCGGACTTAAATCTGCATAATAAATATCGCCACGAACAACTTCCATTATTCTCCTTTCAAGTAGCGCAATGTAATTAAAAAATCATCAACCCCCTCATAATCTTTTAAGATTTCACTAATTGCAGCCTTGTATTCATTATCATTGTATGCAGAAAGGTCAAATTGTGGCATTATGGGGCGCTTTATTTCTTTTAATGAAGCAATGTATTTAAGATATTCGCTTACTTGTTCATCCATAATGTTCTCCTTTTAAATGAAGTTTAAACCTTTGCCAACAATTTTTTTAGTTTTTCATAAAATTCATCTTGCATCTTCTTAAATTCGGCCACCATTGCCATAAGTTCTTCGTCTTTAGTTTTGCAATCTTTTTCAACTTTAATTGTGTCGATAATTCCCATAACCGTGCCGGTAATCATCATTTCAACAATGTGGCGCGGTGTACTATCCATCCAAAGCGACATATAAAGCATAACAGTTTGCTTAGTTTTTTGAAAAAAACTGTTTTCTTTTATATCAACTTCTTTGTTCACGGCAAAAATATCACACTTTTGGCTAAATTTTTCATACATATCAAACTGCTTTTTAAATTGCTTTTTAAGGTCTTCATTTTTAAGTTTTTTAAGCACCTTATCAATTGCAAGCATGCCGATTGTTGCATCTTGATACACCCTATTTAAAAGTTTAATGTCGTTTTTTTGCATACATCCTCCAAAAATCTAAACTTAGTTTTTGTTAAAAAAAAATAATTATGCGTTAAAGCACAATTATTCTTTAAATGAAATTTAAGGCGTAGCCGAGAATTAAACTTGGGATTATAAGCATTGCAATTATGAAAATGTTTTCTTTAACATTTTTGTTTTGTTTTAATAAAATTATTATTCCTAGCCCTGCGTTTACGCACAATCCGGCACATAACGCCCCAAATGAAAGCCCGCCCATTAAAAATAGTTCGGTTATGGCAACACTTGATGCGCAATTTGGAATTAAGCCAATTAATATTGCAAGCAACGGCTGAATATACAAACTTTTAGACATGAAATTTGTTAACGCTTCTTGCCCTATCCAAACATCTGTAATTAGGCCAAATAAAATGTTAATGAGCAATATAAAAGCAGAAATTTTAAGACAGTGCAAAAGTGGGTGCAGCCAATCAAACGACTTAGATTTTAGATGATGGTGGCAGCATCCATCATTTAACACTTCGCTTTCAATTTCGTTTTCGTGTTCGCCGTGTTCATGTTTTTCGTGTTCGTTTTCTTGTTCGCCGCCATGTTCGGCAACTAAATTTTGATTAGTTTCTTTTTGTGCGTTTTTATTTTTAAAAATAAGTTTGTAAAGCAAAATTGATAAATAGCCAACCACAATGCCCATCAAAAGTTTTACGCCAATTAAGGCAAGCAACCAAGGAATACTTTTGGGGTTAGAAAACATAATTGGCAGGGCTTCGTCACTTGTGGCAAGATAGACGGCAATTAATGCCCCAATTGAAATTGCTTTTTTTGTGTAAAGGTCGGTTGAAATAACCGAAAATCCGCATTGCGGTATGCAGCCAACCACCGCGCCCATAACCGGACTTGCCTTACCCTTTAACCATTTGTTGTTTTGGAGTTTAAAGGCAAACTTAAATTCAATTAGTTCAATTAAATAATACACAATAAAAAGGAGCGGCAAAATTTTTGCCGTGTCAATTAATGCGTCTAATAAAACTTCTCCAACTTGCTGCATATAATCCTTTTATTCCAACAACTTTGCAAACTAGATTCTTCGACTGCGTTAACACTCCGCCCAGAATGACACAAAATAGACACCGGTCTGTCATTCTGAACGAACAAAGTGAGTGAAGAATCTAAAATGAATGCAACTCTTAAGTAAGCAATTATTTAATGAAGCCACATTGGTAGCAAACACTAAACACAATCACAACCACAACAAACAACAAAATCCATTTTATCCATTTCATACGCACTATTATAGCAAATTGAAAATAAAAAAACAATAAGTTAGAATTTGTTTTATTGTTTTTCATAATAATTTTTTGCTTTAGTAAAAAGTTCATTTTGTAATAGCTCACGAGATTGCCTGCCGCTTTGAAAAATGTTTAAAACATAATCTTTTTTATAATGTTCGACAAAATATTTTGTCAGCAAAAAATATGCACCATAATTATTTTTGTTTCTATCTAACACTTCTTCAAGCGTAAAATCGAATTTGGGAAGCGACGCTGCGTCATTTTGCCCGCTTAAATAGGTTGCAATTCCTTCTGTTAAAAATTTTTCAGCATATCCACAATCGTGTTCTTTTCTAAATAGCCCATTCACATAATGAACGAACTCGTGCAAAATGGTTTTTTTATAATAATCAAGCGCGTCATTAAACGGCACGTCTTTTAAACGGTGTGTGGTGTTTTTAAAATCGTGTAAAGATAAATATGTTATTTGATTTTTTTCAAAGTTAAAGTTGCCAATCATCCAACCATATAACTTTGTTTCAGGCGACAATTTATACATCTTAATATAATATTTATCATACTCTTTTTTTGAAGATACAATTTTTATTTTTACTTTGCTTTTTGGCATCTCAACTTGAAAAAAATCAAACGCAACATGCGCTTTTTCTTCAATATAACTTGAAAGAACATCAATTAAATCTTCATCTTGCTTATTATAATAAAAAATTGCAAACGAGTTATCTTTTCTCATGTTATTATTTTAACAATTAAAAAATTAATAGTCAACTTAAATAAATCTACAACAAAAACAAGCAATTATAGCGCAGGCAACATTGCAAAGAAGCGCAATTGGTATTGTTAGCAAGGTCTTTTTAACATGCGTGGATGCAAAATAAATGCTGCTAACATAAAAAATTGTATCGCTGCTGCCCATAATAACACTTGCGCATTTGCCTATGTAACTATCCACACCATAGCGGGCAAAAATATCGCGCAACAACACATATGCGGCGTTTGAACTAAATGGCCTAATCAGTGTAAGTTCGCAGATTTCGGGCGGTATGCCAACAAAGCGAAAGACGGGGGCAAGAAAATTACAAAGATACGCACTTATGCCACTATTTCTAAATAATTCCACCGCAACAAACATTGCAATTATAAACGGCATAAGCGAAGCCATAAGAGGCAACGCGCCCTTTGCCCCATTAACAAAAGCGGTGTAGGCGTCCACCCCTTTTATGAGTGCAAAAATCAACACAAACGCAATTAAAATTGGTATAAATAAATCAGCCATTTTTGCGCCTTCTATAAATTGTTGCCACCAACAATACGCCTAAAATTGTTGGAATAAAAGTTGAAACTACGGTTGGCCAAAGTATGCAACTCGGGCTTACACTGCCCGCCATAGCACGCATACCAATAACGGTTGTTGGCAAAAGTTGAATGCCGGTTGAATTAATTACAACAAGCATAATCATAGCACGGGTGGCACGCTTGTCCCCCTTATCTAACCCCTGCATCGCCTTAATGCCATAAGGCGTTGCCGCACTGCCAATGCCAATTATGTTTGAAGCGATGTTTAAGCAAATGTTTTTTTCTGTTTCGGCATCTGTTTTGCCAAAAATATATTGCACGGGCTTACTTAAAATTTTAGAAAGTTTATGGCTTAGTTTGCAATCGTCCATAACCTGCATAATGCCCATCCACACCGCATAAATGCCAATAAATTCGATGCACATGGTAACACCCATTTTGCTGGCTTCCATCATTGTGCCAACCACTGCGCCCGGAGTAAAAATTGCCATCATTGTTAGGCTGGAAATAATCATAACAATCCAAATTTTACTCATATAAAAAAATATGCAAAAAAGTGCGGGTTTATGAAAAAAGAAACCATGTTAAGCAATATCATTCATAACGTAGTTTCTTAATAAGTAAATGAACTCACAACAAGTTGGCTTTTCGTCACTTGTCCACAAAAAAGTAAGTTTATCTTTTAAACCATTATCCCACAGCCGAGAAATTATGTTTCTAATGTCCCGCTCTATTGAACAATCGTTCTTTTCATATTTAAGGGCAAGTTCGGGATAAATTTCTTTAGAAAAAGATTTTATCGTGCGCGCTTTGTTGATAATTTCATCCTCAATATCCAATAAAAAGTAATAAGCGGTGTATTTCTTTGTTATGCCTAAATCGTTGAACTTCTTTCTTAAATAATAATTTTTGGTGCAGATTTCACCATACTTTAACTCATTTTTGTACATTTTTGCGTCCTTTGTATGCTTAAATTAACATTTTTTGGGAAATAAGTCAAGAATTTTGTACAAAATTATTTTATTTTTGTACAAAAATATGCAAAAAGTTACAAAAACCAATAAAAAAGAGGGGTCAACCCCCTTCTTTTTGCCTTTTATATGAGTTTTTAAATGCCTTTTTATTCACAAATATGCGTCCAGCATTTGAGCGTAATCGCAACCTTGTCCTTTTTTACCTAGTTAAGAAATTGCTTGTGAGAAGCGTTTAGCGTCCAAGCGTCTAGTGAGCCACAACGACTTCTTAATATCCTTATTTACTTGGGTGTGAAAGTTTTTGCAATGGAGTGTCTATGCGTCCAGCATTTGAGCGTAATCGCAACCTTGTCCTTTTTTACCTAGTTAAGAAATTGCTTGTGAGCGAACGATTTAGCGTCCAAGCGTCTAGTGAGCCACAACGACCCCGCTTTTACCTAGTTAAGAAGTTGCTTGTGAGCGAACGATTTAGCGTCCAAGCGTCTAGTGAGCCACAACGACTTCTTAATATCCTTATTTACT
>CANRHL010000035.1 GCA_947630405.1 uncultured Clostridia bacterium | reverse complement strand
GCCAAGGTCATGGTCACTTATGGTCATACTTAGGCGCATTTCTTGAACTTTTTGAACTTTTTGGTTCTTTTTTTGGTCCTTAAGTTTTTTAAGTTCATCGAACCTATATTTGCCATAGTCCATAATTCGGCAAACGGGCGGTTTTGCATCTGGCGCAATAAGCACCAAATCTAGGTCGCTTTGCTTAGCAATTTCAAGCGCACTTGCACTGCTCATAATGCCAAGTTGCTCGTTATTTGCACCAATTAGGCGCACTTCTGGTAAAACAATTTGCTCATTTTTAAGTGATTCTTTCAATTTTCCTCCTAAACAAAAAAATGGGTTTCTTTATGTAAGAACCCACCCTCAAATAAAAATCAAATAATATTCAATTTTTATATACCATTGTCGCTTTTGCTTCAAGGTGAGAAGTGGTAACTCCTACTTTTACGAAACCCATTATAACAAATAAAATTTTGTTTGTCAACACTTTTTTAAAAATTTTCAAAGAAAAAGAGCCTATGTGGCTCTTAGTCTATTGTCTTTAGGCGGGTGTAGTAGATATCTAGCTCTATCGCGCTCTCTACTTGGTCTACTACAAACTCTAGTTTTACTCTTTCTCCTTCCCTATACACCTTATACGTTCGCCCGTCTATTGTTAGTTCCCCTATGCCTGTATGTTCTCCGCAGTGCATATTTAGTTCCTCGTCTATCTCTATCTCATGGCCGTCTATCCTTAAGATTAGCTTGGTTAGGGTCCTATCGCTCTGCTTAGCTTTTACACTTAGTATCGCTTTATCTTGGTAGCTCTTTAGCCCTTCGTTCTTTAGGTCGTTAGTCTCTTCCGCTATCTCTTGGGCCGTTAGTGTGTTATCTTCTCCTATGTCGTACAGGTATTCTCTCGTCTCTAGCTCCATATCCTTAGCTAGCACTATTATGTTTATCTCTATTGTATCCTCTAGGTGTACTCGCTCGCCAGATATCTCTACTTCTTCCTGTATCTCTAGGGTGTAGTCTATCCTCTCGCTTGCGGTCGTTGCCCTCTTCCCAGCTATCTCTAGTGAGATATCATATTTGTTTGGTGTGTTTAGGGTTATTGCTAGGCTTAAGATATCACCTTCTGTTATGTATCCATCTTCTGCTATGCCTGTACTATCTATCGTTATTAGGTCCTCTCTATTGCTCCCTATCTCTACCCTATATCGCTTGGTGCTGGTTACATATATATCTATATTGTTCGTCTCTTCTAGCCAGTCGCTCTTTATGCTTACTTCTACTGTCTCTTCCTCATATACTATGTCCGCTATCCTATACGAGATAAATTCTTCATCTATCTTTGAACGAAGTCTTGTCACTTTTATTAGTTTACCTACGTATGCTCGCTCTATTGTTATATCCCCGTTCGCATTCGTTAGGATCCTTGTGTCGTTCCCCGCTGCGGTTAGTGTGTAGTTCCCTCGTTGGTTCGCGTTTAGGTGTAATGTTACCGTTACGTCTGTCTTCTGTATTATTATCTTGTATATTGCCGTTTCGTTACTTACTTCAAAGCTTGGGGTTAGTTCTACTTCGTTATTCTCTATTGCTCTATACTCTATATCCCCGTTACCTTCTATTATTCCTACATATTCGTATCCTGCATTGAGGTTGAGTCTTACGCTTACTCTCCTGTGCTCTATTATGGTTACGTTCATCCCTAGTTGCTCTTTGCCGTCTTCTAGTATCGTAAAGCTGCCAATCTCATCGGTAGACAGGCTTCGGTTGCCTATTAGTTCAAAGCTTACTCTTAGGTTGGAGCTTGGTTTCTTGCTTACATATACATTTATCTGTACGCTGCCTATTGTGTAGTCGTTATCTGTTATTTGTTTCTTACCTTCTATTTCTGCTTTTACGTTGTTTATGGTTATCTCTACTTCGTAGTCCTCTTCGTACTCCTTGGCTAGTTTATAGCTCTTTATCCAGACTTCATTACCTATATACAGTTCGCTTCCGTTCGTGGTGCTTATCTCTAGGCTCTCTAGTTGTTCGGGTTTATCTGTCTGTTGTATACCGTCTAAATAGTAGGTCGTTTCTATTGCCAATGGCTTTACTATGTACTCTATCTCTATTGTGCTATTATCTTCTACCAAGAATGGTTTGGTTTTTGTTGTGTCTAGCATATCTAGTCTATTGCCGTTTAGATAGTAGTTCACTCCGCTATAGCAGTTCGCGTTTAGTGGGTATAGCTGGCTTAGTTCGTTGCCTAAGTCCTTATAGGTGTACACTATTATGCTATCTTCGTTGCCCACTGTTATTGTCTGTATGTTGTTCTGGGTGTTCCTAAATGTGGTTGTCCTTGTGTCTAGCAAGTTAGGGTCCTTTTCGTTTGCCCTTATCCTTAGTGTTATTGCGTATTGTTCCCTTACTTCTAGTATGAAATATATATTCCTACTCTCTTCTGGTATTATCTTATACCGTATATAGTTCGCTATTAGGTTGGATAGGTCGGTTTGCTCTATTGTGTATATCTCGGTTGGTTGTTCGGTTAGAAGATAGGAGTACTCCTCTCCATATGCCCTTGCGTTTGGATTGTTTGGTTGGTAGGCATAACTTGAGAGTACGGCATAATCCTTACCCTTACTCTTGTATCCCCAGCCTCCGCCTATCTCACTAAACACTTGGGTTAGGCTTATATCTTTGTTGCTTAGGGTGTATTTCTTCTCTAGGGTTGTCTTTCCTACTTCGGTATAGTTGCCACCTATCTCTTCTTCTGCAAGAATTGTTACCGTTATCTCTATCTCTTGAGTGTTTGTGTATATTGTGCCTAGTTCTTGCTCTGGTGCGTTCGTTGCTTTTGTGTGGTTATATATAGCCTGTCTTAACCATTGGGCGTCTAGTGTAAATGTATAGGTCTGCACTATCTCACCATTCTCCTTCTTATTTGTCTGTAAGGTGAATGTGTGCCCGTTATATGTGTAGGTTATGGCGTTAGCTTTATACTCATACCCTATGTTTGCCTTATACGTAACTGTTATCTTGCTATTTACTGTTAGCTCACCTATGTGCTTCAGGCTTTGGCCGAAAATGCCAGAATAGTTTACTTCACGGCCCTCTTCGGTTACCACTGTTACATCTATATCTCCGGCTTCACTATTCATCTCAAAGTTGAGAGCGTAGATTATTTTACCAAAATTTACGGTTATTTTACCTTTATCTCCAAGGTTTAAGTTCGCTTGGTTATTTGCTATGTCGTCCGCCTCTACTGTCCATACATATCCGCTTTCACTTCTCCTAGTTTCAATTAGTCCGTCTAGTGCGCTCTCTATGTATCTATACCCTATGAAACTATCTTGGCTACTATCCTTACTCTGGTCGTATACGTCTATGGTTACGCTACATCCGCTATAGATCCTTATCTCATCTACTTTAGTGGCATCCGTTGCTTCGGTTAGGTTTGCGCACTCATAATACTGCATCTTTTTCGTTTTATCGCTATATATGGCTAAGAATGTCTTATTCCAATCCCCGTCTGCAGTCTTATCCTCTACCTTCAGTTTTACATAGCCATATGCTCCTTGAGTGTTATCTAGCAGAGTGGTAACATCTAGGAAATAGTAGTATCTAAACCAATATGCCGTAAAGGTTATGTTTGTTGTGTTTGTTGGGAGTCTCCATATTAGATCGTTCCCATCCCAGCTTGTGCCATATACTTCCTGCTGATCCTTTGCTTTTAGTTCGCTTAGTTCGTTGGTTGGGTATTTTGTATTATTACCTTCCCAATAGATTAGGCTATAATACTGGCGGTAAAATGCTGGCAATGTCCCGGTTGTTTGGTTATGCGCTAGGTAGATATAAGGAGTGCTATCTCCATATATCTTCCTTAGTATGGTTAGCCCTTCGCCTTTGTTCTCCGTTCCGCTCTCTGTGTAGGTATCGTAGTTGGCTTTATACCTCTTTAAATAATCCCCATAGTCTTCTATTGTGGTGCTATTGGTGTATTTATTAAATCCGTTAAAACTAAATATATTGTATTTTGTGTCTTGGTCTTTATTGTCCGTTTTGGTGTAGCTGCTGCCAGATAATAAGGTATCTGTGCCGCCATTTAAGTTTAAGTTTACTCGGTAGATATCTGTTGAGTATTGTGGCTCTAGGTCTTTTATTGTGTATGTCCCTACTTCTTCTCCATCTTTTTTTGTATATTCTGAAAAGGCAGAGCGTGGAATTTCTTTATACTTCCATGCTACCGGTTGTGTTTCGCTTTGTCCTCCCGCCGTAACGTAGTTACTATTCACTATTATATATTCTTTATTGTCCTGGGTCTTGGTAAAGTATACTAGGCTCATCCCTCTTTCGTTTAATTGGTTGAGGTTATTAAATGTATAGGTTGATGCGTATTTAGTGCCTTCGGTTAATGTGTTGCCTTTACTTGTTACCCTTATATTAACTGGGCGCCATTCTGGATACATTACCACTTCTCTTATGTTATTATTCATGGCAAATAATCTATCTAGCAGTTCGGCATATGCTGCCATGTTAGACATGTTCGTTCCGTTTGTTAACTTATTTATGACTATTACTTTATTTGCATCTGAAAGTTTCTTGTTTGGTTTTTCAACTATGTTGCTCCATTTGTTTCCATCGTATTGTAAGTAGCATGTGCAGTTCGTTCTCTCTGCTTCATCGTAATACCCTATTGTTATCTGCCAACCGGTTATTTCGTAGCCATAGTTATACACTGTCCAGCCTTTTCTGTTGTTTGGACTGCTTAATTTGTCTATTTGGCCTACATAGTCTTTTCCATGGTACATCGCTAAGCCAAAGTTAGATAAAAAGTTATATTTATAGTTTTCGTTGTACATTATGCGCAAGGTTACTTTAGTTTTGTCTGCGCTTAGTTGTAGCTCAGTGTCTGGGTTGTATACATATGCCCCGGCATACTCTGTGCCAGCTGTGTGGATTGAGGTGTTATTTCCTATGTTACTATTTATTATTACATCGTATTTCTTACTCCACTTCGCCCTTATTAGTGGTGTGGTTGTTGGAGTGAAAGTTACTGTGCCTTGGCTAATGCTTGCTCCGCCTATATCCCCATAACTTCCTTTATCTATTCTGTTTACTATGTAATAGTTATGCCCGTTTATATCTGTAAATACGTCTGAGCAGTTTAAGTATATTACTCCTTTTGGATGTCTTACGGTTATCTGTCCTGGAGTGCTTTGTGGCAGGGTTATTGTTACTCCTGTTGCCTTTCTTGCATTCTCATAGTCTAACACCCACACGCCAAAGCCGTAGTCTGGGTCGTCTGGCTCTACTTTGATGTCCCCAAATGGAGTGGCGTCCTCTATGTCGAAGGCTATTGCCTTGGCATCTTTAAACGTTATCTCCCCATCATTCTCTGATGTGGCCGTAGAATAGTATAACGGCAGGTAATATGTGATTGGAGTGAA
>CANRHL010000034.1 GCA_947630405.1 uncultured Clostridia bacterium | reverse complement strand
TTAAAAGATGGTAATATAAGCAATCAGTCTGTTTCGTGCGATGTAACATACTCTAACGATGCAATTAATGCGGGAGATGTAACGGTAACGTGTAAAGGAACGGGGAATTACACTGGAACTAAGACGTACACATACACAATTGCCAAAAAGGGCATTAATGATTCAACAATTAAGGAGAGTGTAGGAAGCCCTAATTTTGCATATAACGGGAAAGAGCAGAAATATGACCCTAAGTTGCAAGATTCTGCCATAAGCAATCAGGCAGTAACATACTCAACTTCGTATAAGGGAGATAACACCCTGCCGGGAGAAGTAACGTTAACATGTGAAGGCTCGGGGAACTATACGGGAACACGAACTTACACCTATAATATAGGCCAACGAACGATGTCGGGCAACTGCACAATAGACTCTATTGCGGCAATGGACTATACGGGGGATGCGTTGGCACCAACGGTGACGGTGCGAGATAAAGACCTGGGCGTGCTTACTTTAAATAAAGATTACACGGTTAGTTATAGCAACAACACCAATGCCTCTAACGGCGGAGCATCGGTAACAGTGACCGGCATGGGCAACTATAAGGGCAGCATAAGCGATACGTTTACCATACGCCAGCGCGCGCTTTCTAACTCCACGGTGGAGATAACGTTGGATGCCGACACATTTAATTATGACGGCAAGGTGCACAAACCAACAGTAAAAGATGTTAAAATAACAATAGGCAATGCCAAAAAGACAATATCTAATGCGAATTACACGGTGGAATATTATAAGGATAGCCTAGAAACATCGGATAAGGTTAACGACTCCACCATTCAAAGCCTTAACGCAGGCACATATTATGTTAAGATAGTGGGCAACACCAACTTTTATGGCAGTTGCTCTAAAGAATATACCATTAAGCCGGGAGATATCTCTAGTGCGGAGATAACCATATCTAGTGCATCGTTTGTGTATAACGGCGCAAATCAGGTGCCAACGGCAACAGTTAAATATAACGGGCAAACACTGGAAGTAAATAGAGATTATACAATAACATATAGGAAAGGCAGTGCAAGCGGGGATGTAGTTAGAGAGTGCATTAATGCAGGTAACTACTATATCTGTTTTGCCGGGATAAGCCCGAACTATATTAATAGCAATAGCAAGCTATTTAGCATAACTCCGCGCAGCATAAACGGCGGAAGCATACAATTGGATAATTCAGATTTAACATATAAGGGCGGCGCGGTAACGCCAGGCGTTGTTAGCATAACGGTGGGCAGCGATGTTATTAAATTGCCTAACACGGCAGAGTTTAGTGTTACATATGCTAAAAACACATCTGCCACCACGGCAACGGTTACGGTAACGGCAAAAGATGTTAACTACACAGGCTCAATAAGCCGAGATTATGTTATTGCTAAAGGTGTTTTAAATAGCTGGAAAGTTACGGTGGATAAAGCCTACACAAGCGGAGATGTAACCCCAACATATAACGGAAGAGCGCAAACACCGGCTATTGAAGTGTTTGACGGATACAATAACACTGTTTCTAGCAGCGAGTATGATGTGGCATATTCAAGTGAGGACTTTACTAATGTTGCGGGGGCAATAACAATAACCATAACTCCGCACTCTAACTATACTGGCACAATAAAAATAACCTACAATATGCAGGCAAAGGACATAACGGGCAATAACGATATTGTTATTTCGGCAATAGGCGACCAGCCATTTACGGGCAGCGCAATTCATCCAAACATAACAGTGCGAGATAATAGTGTGGGTGCCCTAACCTCTAAGGACTACGATGTTGCATATGGGGAAAACATAAACGTTTCAACCGGCGGCAGTGTGACCATAACAGGTAAAGGCAACTATAAAGGCAGTAAAACTGCCAACTTTAACATTTCGAAAAGGAGTATTACCGGCCTAACAATAACCGTGAACGATGCGGTGTACACAGGTTCGAACATTACACCAACAATTACAATACGCGATGACGGCAGAGGCTATAACCTTGTAACTCCGGGCGACTACTCGGTTGCATACTATTCAGATAGCGGCTATACTAGCCAAACCACACCAAAGAACAACGGCACATACTATGTTAGAATAACTGGTAATGGCAACTACACTGGCACAGTGGATAAAAGTTTCCGCATAACCGGCAAGGATATTGATAGCGAGTCGGTTGTGGTAACAATAACGGGCGATTACACCTACACGGGCAGTGCAATAAGCGTAACATTTACAGTAAAAGATGGAAAAACTGACTTAACGACTGCAGATTATGATGTATCTTATAGGAACAACACCGCAGCATCGGAAAATGGTGCAGAACTTATATTAAGTGGTAAAGGCAACTATAGCGGCACAAAAACAACAAACTTTACCATTAAAAAACGACTTGTTTCGGATGAAGCAGTAAAGATAAGCGTAACCGGCTCAACTTACACGGGCGAACTAAACAAACCAACCATTACAATAACATATAATGGTTACACCTTGAAAGAGACAACCGATTACTCGCTTGCCTTCACGCAAGGGCAATCTGCTGCCGACCCAATTAATGCCGGAGAATATGTGGTTACAATAAGCGGTAATGGCAATTTTGGCGGGTCCACTCCTAAATCATTTACTATAGCGCGAAAACTCATAACTGCCACCACAGTGGATGCAATTGCTAGCCAAACATTTACGGGCAGCGCAATTAACCCTAAAGTGGTTATAACAGATAAGATTGGCGGCAGCAGTAAAGTGCTAAATGAGGGGTCGGATTACAGGTTAACAAGGCCACAAGACCCTACAAATGTTAATAGATACACAATAGAAATTGAAGGTATTGGCAACTATCAGGGAACAACCTCAGTAAGTTACGATATAACTGCAAAAGATATTAGCAAACTAAAAAACACAATAAAAGATAGCATTTACACAGGCAGCGAACTAGAGGCAGACATAACAATTATAGATGAAGATAGAGAAAACCATACACTAATTAAGAGTGAAGAATATAGTGTTAAATATTTTTCCGATGACGGATACTCAGAGCCAGCCACACCTAAAGAGCATGGCAAATATTATGTGTTAATAAGCGGAATAAACAACTATAATGGCGAAATCCGCACTCAGTTTGACATAACAGGCAAAAGCATTGAAGGCCTAACGGCAAGCATTGTTGACCAAACATACACCAGCAAGCCGTTAACTCCAAGTGTTACAATAACGGATGGCGAAAATGGTGGATACACATTAGTTGTGGGTAAAGATTATAGAGTTGTTAACTACACCAACAACACAAACGCAACAACGGGTGAGAATCTTGCCCAAGCAAACATTGAAGGTATTGGCAACTACGGCGGAACAATGGTTGTAAAATTTAAAATTTTGCAAAAAGATATTTCTGCTGCAGACGTGGTGTTAGCGCTTTCTAACACAACATATAACGGCGTTGCAAACAAACCAAAGCTAACATTAACCTATAACGACTACACTTTGGTGGAAGGTAAAGATTACGAACTTTCTTACAAACAAGATGGTGAAGAAATAGAAGAAATAATTGACGCAGGGCATTACACAGTTACAATAACGGGTATAGGCAACTTTAATAAATCTATAGATAAGGAATTTGATATAGAACAAAAACTTATTAGTGAAACGAATGTTGAACCGATACCAAACCAAACTTTCACGGGCAAAGAAATTACACCAAATGTGGTTATAACCGACCAAGTTGGCGGAAAATCTCAAGTGTTAAGCGTGGGAACAGACTATAAATTATCTGGGCAAACAAGCGCAATAAATAAAGGCACATACACAATAACAATTGAAGGGCAAGGCAACTATAAAGGCACCACAGAAATTGGCTACACCATTGAAGCGTTTAGATTAACTGAAGATAATGTTGCCGAAATGGTTAAATACACAAACTCAACTGCTTACACAGGCGCAGCAATTAAGCCAACAGTAACAATTACATATAATGGAACGAATATTGAAACCTTTACAATAGACTATATTTCGTCCGACTTAATTAATGTTGGCACAAAGAATATGCATATAACAAACACATTAGAAAGCAGCATAATAATAGACCTAAATCTTAGCTACACAATAACTCCAAGAAATATTGCGGATACTTTGATTACTGTAAGCGACATAGACCCTATAACCTACGATAGACAAGAACACACTCCAAGCATAACCTTAACAGACACATTATCTACAGTTGATAAGGCATTAACAATAGAAAAAGACTATAAAATTAGTTATTCTGCCAACACTGATGCCGGAGAGGCAACCATAACCATAACAGGGCAAGACAACTACGGCGGAAGCAGAATTAAAAAATTCACAATTAGTAAGGCAATTATAGATAGTGTAACCGTTCAAGGGGAATACACATATAACCGCACCACACAAAAGATAGCACTAAAAGTTATGGCAGGAACGCTTGAATTAACTGCCGAGGAATATAATGTTGCGTATGCAAGAACAGACGGCAAAAACGATAAACTATTAATAGATGCCGGAGATATAACCGTTACAATAACGGCAAAATCTAACAACTTCCAAACAACAAAAACAATAAATGCAAACTTTAAAATTAATCCAGCAGTTATTAATGCGGTAAGTTTAAAAGAAACTGAAAGCACCTACGATAGACAAGCCAAAACCATAAAAATTGGTAGCGTTACAACTGAAAACCACTTAACACTAGAGGAAACTAGCGAATATCAAATTCAATATTATAGGGATAACGCAGGCTCTGACCTATATTCTGACATAACAACAGACTATACAACCGCAGGTAAAATAAAAGTTGTAGTTAGCCCAAGCAGCAGCAACTTTACAGGCAGTGCAGCAGTGTTCTACACCATTAAACCAAAGGATATTACAGATAAAGATGTGGATATTAGTTACTATTATGAGGACGGCACAAAGTATGAAGGCACACAAGTTTATGTTGGCCAAAAGTTAACACCAAAACTAACATATTCGGGGCATGAACTAACCTTAGAAGAAGAGTTCGACTACGATCCAAAAGATGAGGGCTTTACAACAGTTGGCGATTACCACATAACAATAGAAGGTACAGGCAACTACACCGGCACTAAAACAGATAACTTCCGCGTTAACGCAGCAAAGTTTAATACCGATACCATATATATTGAAATAGAAGAGCAAACATATAACGGAACAGACATCCATATAGAGGGGAAAGACATTAAAGATAATGCCGTGTACAAAAAACCTATAGGAGAAGGGGTCTACGATGAACCGCAATCTATAAAATTTGGCGAAGATTTCAAATTTGCAACCACGGGATATTACAAACTAAATAAAGATAACACCATAACCAAAGTAGAGGATGGAACAACAGAGGGTAACGATATAATTCATATAGTGGATGGCTTTATACCTGACCACAATATAAATGCAGGCGATGGTCAAGTGTTCTTTGAGGCAAAGAGCGGAAACTTTGAAGATGGTGCAATTTGCGTTTGGTTTAAAATAAACCCAAGGAGCATAGAAGTAGAGGATGATAGCATAACATTCAGCCTAAATTTGCCAGAAGATGGATTTACCTATAATGGCAAAGAGCAAGATGCCGAAGTTAAAGGCACATCCACTTACGAAAGCAATGGCGAATTAGTGTTAGGCAAAGATTTCTTAGTTGATTATACCAACGACATTAATGCAAGCATAGGGGATAGTAAAGTTACTGTTACAATAACAGGCGATGTAAACTATACAGGGGAAAGGACCTTAACTTATGAGATAAAGCAAAAGAGTGTTGCAAGCGAAGGTATTAACATAACCGGCATAGAGAA
>CANRHL010000033.1 GCA_947630405.1 uncultured Clostridia bacterium | reverse complement strand
CATTACCTTTGAAAGGAAAAATGGGGAGAATTGGACACCAATTTCTAGAGATGATGAGTTTGTAAATGCCGGCACAATTAAGATAACCATAACAGGTAAAAATAACTACACGGGCAGCACTGAGAAAACTTACGAGATAAACAAACAAACGATTGCAAGTGTAGAACTAAAAATTGACAACGTTGCACTAAGCGAAAACGAAATGACCTACGATGGCAAATCTCACAAGCTAACCTATGTGGTGAAAGACGTTCATGGCACAGAAGTGGCTACGGGCGAATATACACCAACAATAAAACTTGATAACCAAATTACAACATTAACAGAATTTATTAATGCTGGCACAGTAACACTAGAAATAACTTCAAATAATGTAAACTATTCCGGCAATGTGAGTGCAACCTTTAAAATAAATAGAAGGTTATTGACTGATGGAGTAGTGTACAACGAAATACAACCAATTGAGTACACCGGCTCTAATGTAAATATAGATATTAATACCTTATTTACGTATAACGAAACTCCATTAGGGGCAGAAGATATTTCGGTTCGTTATTTAGAAGAAGAGCGCGTAAATTTTGGCACTTATTCGATAGAGATAACCGGTCTTGGCAATTTTGACGGAAGTGTTATAAAAACCTTTAATATTATTGCAAAGAAATTAGAAGAAAGTTTTAAACAAGCGGGCAAAGAAATAACAATAACCTATTCAGGTGCTAACGCCGAGTTAACACAAGAGTGTTTCACTGGCGTGTTGAAATATAACGGCAAAGAATTAGTTCTTGGCATTGACTTTACAATTAAAGAATATGCTCAAAAAGACGAACATGAACGTGAAAATGTTGGTGGACCATATGGTGTTACAATAACAGGTAAAACCAACTTTAGTGGGGATTTACAATTAACATTTAATATAGTTGCTCGCAATGTAGATGGCGTTACAATTGCCGAGATAGGCGAGCAAACCTACACCGGCCAGGCAATAATCCCAACCTTAATAGTTGAAGATGCTGGCATACATAAAACACTAGTGGAGCATACAGACTATGAAGTTGAGTGGGAAGATAACATTAATGTTGTACGTCAGGGCAACGAGTTTAAAGATGCCGCTACAGGCACATTAACCTTTAAGGGTAATTTCACTGGCGGCAAAACTGTAACATTTACAATTGTGCCAAAGAATT
The DNA here is from genome assembly GCA_947630405.1 of uncultured Clostridia bacterium. GTDB lineage: Bacteria > Bacillota > Clostridia > Christensenellales > UBA1242 > Onthoplasma. The sequence goes on along the minus strand of CANRHL010000033.1, from coordinate 4,867 downwards.
TAAGCACGGAAGGCATAATTGTAAAAATGGATGAACAGACTTACACCGGCAAACAAATAGACCCTGCATTTACAATTACATATTTAGAAAACACCTTACAACTTAACATAGATTACACATACACTCCGGGCGCTAACTTAACGGTAAAAGATGGCGGCAAATTAACCATAACCGGTCAAGGCAATTACACTGGAGATTTGGTTTATTCATTTGAAATTAAGCAAGCAAATTTTGAAGAAGTGAACATAGATAACGAAGAAGTGTTTACAACCGGTGCAATTTATGATACTTTTGAACATAAAATAACTCCAGAGTTAAGTTTCAATGGTGTTGTTGTAAGCACGGAAGATTACACCATAGCATACCAAAGAGATGGTGAAGTTTGTAGAGATTTTGCATCTAAAGGCACAATTACCTACATTTTAACAGGTAAAAATAACTTTACAGGAACTAAGCAAATTACATTTACAATAAGCGCAAAAACCATAGAGGGAATGAAGGCGGCTAAAGCCATAACCACAATGTATACAGGATCTAACATAGAGTTAACCGAAGAGTCTTTTGCTGGAGTGCTAATATACGAGCAAGATGAATTGGTGCTAGGAGTGGACTTTACAATAACCTACCAAGAAGATACAAGAATCAATGTAGAGGGTGGGCCATACCATGTAATTATTCAAGGTCAAAATAACTATGGCGGAACAATAACATTAGATTACACTATAACTCCAAAAGATGTTAGCCATATAGAAGTGGCAGAAATAGCACCTCAAACCTACACCAGAGAAGAAATAACGCCAACATTAACAATAGAAGATAAAGACTTACACACAGCACTAACAGAATTAGACTATGATGTGGACTACTCCAACAACACAATAGTTACAAGGGATGCAGAAGGCAACATAATTGAAGCAGCTATGGCGGATATAACCTTTAAAGGCAACTATAGCGGCAGCAAAACTATGAAATTTAAGATTGTGCCAAAGAAATTAACAGACGAAGATATAACAGTGCACATAGCAGAATCTGTTAACTACACGGGAGATAAATTAGAGCCAGATTTCACAGTAGAGTTTAATGGCTATACACTAGAGGAATATATAGAATACTCATACTATTATGGCGAGAATATAAACGTGCCAACCGGAACAGTAACCATAACCGGCTTAGTGAACTATGAAGGCACAATAGAGAAAACATTTACCATACTTCGAATAGATATAAGTATAGACGCAGTAACAATAGATAATGCATCTGAGTTTGAAGCGGGTGGAGAGTATAACAACCAAAGCCATAAAAAGACATTAACATTAAGTTATAACGGCCATAGCCTAGAAATGACAACAGATTACACAGTAGAATATAAGAGAGGCAACTCTTCAACTGACGACTTTACAAATGTGGGCATAATAACATATGTAATACATGGCCAAAACAACTTTAAAGGTGAAAAGACAATAACCTACGAAATTCATCCTAAGACATTAACAAAGAGAGATATAGAAGTAACTGGCTATAACGATGTTACCTACGAAGCAAGAGATATAACTTTCGTGTTAACAATAAAAGTAACCGAGTACAATTACACTCTTTCAACCGAATATGATGTATCTTACGAAAACAATAGGAATGCGGGCGAAGCAACTATAAAGATAAGCATAACACGCGGAAACTACCGAGCAGAAAATCTAGAATATACCTTTAATATATTAAAGAAAGAACTAACGAGCGAAATAATTAGCACGGTGGCAGATATGCCATATAACAATGGCAATGAAATTAAGCCAAAAGCATACATAAACTATAACGAGGATGTGGAGAAAGAAGTAACCGAAGATGAGTTCGTGATTGTATATTCGGATAATACCAATATGGGAGAAGCTAAGATACAAATAACGGCAAGGGATAATAGCAATTACACCGGCGAAATACAATTAACCTTTAATATTACAAGATTAGATATAACAAATAATTGGCAAAACTATTTCACGATACTGGTGGGCGGAGAAGAACACTATACCACACTTTACACTGGGGATGAAATAGAGCCGGAAATTGTTATAATCTACATTGAGGATCCTGTAGATGAAAGTTGGTATAAAGTAGAGTACACTAACAACAGAAATGTAACAACCGAAACAAGCAAAGCGCAGATAAAGATAGTGTTTGAGTATAACTATATAGGCAGCATAGACCTAACATTTGAGATAACCAAACAAGCAATATCCGGAGTGGATAAGCAAGAGATAGACCCAATCACTTTCGATAGAGCTGCTCACCAAGAAAGCCCAACACTAACCTATAATGGCCATGCCCTTGAAATAGGTAAAGATTACACTGTAGAGTACAAGAGAAATGAAACAATAACAGAGGACTTTATAAACGTAGGAACAATAACAATTGAAATAACCGCCACACCTGATGGCAACTATAGCGGCAGCACAACCATAACCTACGAGATAACACAAAAAGATATTTCAAGCGATGTAGTAATAACATTAGAATATGACGAAATAACCTACACAGGTGCAGGGCAAGAGCCAACAGTTACTGCAATGTATATGAATGTGGCACTAGAACAAGGCGAGGAAAATGTTAACGATAAAGACTTCATAGTGGCATACACAAGCAACATCAATGCCGGCCAAGCAACAGTAACAATAACAGGTAAAGGTAACTTTACTGGGGAAGTTGTAAGACACTTCACCATAAATGCAAAAACAATAACTGCAGATTTGTTTGAAGAAACCGATTTCGAAAACAGAGAAGAGTTAACTTTATCTGGTGTTAACTTTGATGGCCAAGAGAAGAATAGGGATGACGACATAAAGATAAAATATCTAGAAAATACCCTAGTGCAAGGTCAGGATTACGAAATAGAATATACCACCGACCACACCAATGCTGGTGTAGTAACCATGCGCATAACTGGCAAAGTCAACTATGATGGAACTATAGATATACAATTCAGTATAAATAAAATAAAGGTAACCGACTTAGATTACACAGTAAACTTCTTAGATAACACTTATAACAAAAACCAAGAGATAAAGATAGAATACACAGGCGGCAACATAACCCCAACTGTGAAATTAACATTACCGAACTATGAAGTTGGCGGAGAAGATTATCTAGTAGAATATAGTGCCAACACAATAGATGTAGGCACAAAAGAGATAATCGTGCGCGGCGTTGGCAAAAACTTTACGGGTGTGTTAAGAATTTATTATGAGATAACCAAGAAAGATATAGGAGCATTAGACTTATATCTAGATAGTAGCGAAATAACTCAAGACATAGTAAAGGAATACACCGGGGAAGAGATAACCTTCAGGCTGGTAGAACTTCGTTGGGAAGATGGAAGGACACTAATCTTTGGAGTGGACTACGACCTAGAATATATAAATAACACCCAAGTGGGCATAGAAGGAGAGAAAGCTCAATTAAAGATAACCGCCAGAGAAGACAGTAACTACACGGGCGAGATAATAGTAGAGTTCAGTATAACCCCAGCCACCCCAGAAGTAAATGTAAGGACAGAGGAAGGAGATAGGTTTATACAGAGCGAAAGCTTCAACCAAGCAGGCGGAGAACGCAAACATAAACTAATAGCCGAGAGCCTAGTAGAAGGCGAGTTAGTGTTAACTAACCAAGACTGGAGCGAAGAGCAAGAAGAGATACCATTACCAGATGTAGGACTAACAATAATCTATTGGAAGTATAAACCAACAGATAGTAGGAACTATAAGGAAGTAACAGGCAGCATACAAATAGAAGTAGAAAAGCTAGTAGGCATAGACTTAAGGATAGAAGGCCCAAATAAGAATATCTACTTTGCTTATGATATACTCACAATAGCAATAAAGGACGAGCTAACAGTAACGGTAATATACAATAACGGAACAGAGAAGGAACTAGAGGGAGAAGAGTATACACTATACGTAAACGGAGAAGAACTAGAGGAAAGGGAACTAGAAATAAATGACGAAGTAAAAGTAGTATACATAGAGAGCGAAAACAACCCACTAGAAGAAAACTTAGATATAAGGATATTACCAATAAACGTAGCAGTAAAAGGCATAGAGGACGAATATATAGAGGGTGAGATAACAAGTGTAGATGTAGAGCTAGAGAGTATGGATAGTAGATATACTACCAGACTAGAGGAGAAGGCACCAGGAGTAATAGTAAAGTACACCTATAACGGAGAAGAAGTAGATAGTATAACTAAAGCGGGAGAATATATAGTAAAAGTAAGCCTAGATGATGCAAACTTTAACATCTATGAAGGAGAAGAACATACCATCTACGTACGACCAAAGGAACTAGAATCTAATAACTATGAAGGTTTCATAGCGAGAAGAGCAGGCGGATTTAAGAAAGGCATCTCACTAGAAGTGCGAAGGATAACCGATGCGGAAGAGATAGCAAGCATACTTGAGGATAAACAAATAGAGAACATAAAATATATATACGTATATAGGTTCACACTAAATGGAGAAGAATGCAACCCAGAGGAAATATCCGGAGCGAAGATCTACATACGCTTAACAGAGGAGCTACTAGATGGAAAAGTAAGGTTATACGAAGTAGGAGACGAGATACACGAACTAACTAAGGGGCAAGAGATAGAGATAGGAGTAAATAGGATAATAGTAGTAAGTGAAGATACGAAGAGCGTAATCTTATACATAATAATAGGAGTGAGCGTAGGGGTAGCGATACTAGCAATAATCTTAATAATAGTGTTAGTCCGCCGAGCAAGGAGGAAGAAGAACATCCGCGGCATGGTAAAACACTTGAAAGATGATGTGTAAAAAGAGAGCATTTGGCTCTCTTTTTCCTGTTGTTTTAAAAATAAAAA
>CANRHL010000032.1 GCA_947630405.1 uncultured Clostridia bacterium | reverse complement strand
CAATAGAAGGTACAGGCAACTACACCGGCACTAAAACAGATAACTTCCGCGTTAATGCCGCTCCATTTAACACAGACACTATTAAAATAGAAATAGAAGAGCAAACTTATAATGGCACAGATATTCACATAACGGCAAAAGACATTAAAGAAGGTGCTCAATACATAAAACCTGTAGAAGACGGAGGCGACGGCGAAGCAAAACAAATCTATTTTGACAAAGACTTTACTTTTGCAAAGACGGGTTACTATAGGCAAAGTGTAGAAGATAAGACTATAACATGGGTATCTGAAAATAAACCAGACGGAGAAGATACCGCCATAATCTATATAGTAAACGGCTTTATACCTAGGCACAATATAAATGCTGGTGATGGCCAAGTGTTCTTTGAATCTAAAGAGAATGGAAACTTTGAGCCGGGAGCAATTTGTGTTGAGTTCACAATTAAAAAAAGGGACATAAGCGAGGATGACATATCATTTAGTCTTGGTAACACAGACTTTACCTATAATGGCAAAAAGCAAGATGCCGAGATTATAGGCACATCTATATACGAGATAAATAAAGATAGCAAACTAACATTAGGTACAGATTTCTTAGTTGAATATGCTAACGACATTAATGCAAGCACGGAAGATGTTAAAGCAACTGCAACAATAAGCGGACGCGGCAACTATACCGGCACAATTGAACCATTAACTTACACTATTAAGCAAAAGAATGTTAATGATAGCGATATTCAAATAACCGGCGCAACAAGCACGGTTTATGATAAAACATCACACAAGCCAACAATAGTGGTAACCTATGTTATAACCGATGGCGAGAACTTGGCATTAACCGAAGGTGCAGACCATGATATGACCATTACCTTTGAAAGGCAAAATGGGGAGAGTTGGACACCGATTTCTAGCGATGCTGACTTTGTAAATGCCGGCACAATAAGAGTGGTTGTAACAGGCCACAACAATTATACTGGCACAAACAATAAAACAACTTTTGAGATTACAAAGCAGGCAATTGGCAGCGTAAATTTAACTGAAAGAGAAATAACTTACGATGGTAAACCTCACACAATAACCTATACAGTAACAGACATTAATGGCAACACAGTAGATGAGGGCGAATATACAATAACCTTTAACGGACAACCTACAAATGAATTTACTGACGTGTGCACAGTAACCGTGCAGGTTGAATCGGCTAACAAAAACTATAGCGGCACAGTATCGGCAACATTTAAGATAACTCCACGCCTAATAACTGACGCAGATGTAACATACACCGATATTGCCGACCAAACATACACAGGCAGCAATATAGAGCTAACAAACGTACACGAATTATTTAGCTTTAATGGTAACAAATTACAAGCGGGAGATATTACCTTTAAATATCTTGAAGAAGAGCGCATAAATGTAGGCACATACTCAATTGAGATAACCGCAGCAGATAGCAGTAACTTCTCAGGCAGTGTAACAAAAGAATTTAATATTGTTGCAAAAGCATTAGAAGCAAGCTTTAAACAAGCGGGCAAAGAAATAACAATAACCTATTCAGGTGCTAACGCAGAGTTAACACAAGAGTGTTTCACTGGCGTGTTAATATATAACGACATTGAGTTAGTGTTGGATAGAGATTTTATAATTTTAAGTTATGACGACACTGATGATCACTCTCGTGAAGATGTGAGAGAACAAGCATACGGCTTTACAATACAAGGCAAGACGAACTTTAAGGATACATTAAAATTAGAGTTCAAAATAACTCCACGCGACATAGATGGGGTTACAATTGAAGATATAGGAGATAAGACCTACACTGGCGAACAAATTGAGCCTACCTTAATTGTTGAAGATAAGGGAATTTATAAATCACTCACGTTAGGCACCGATTACACAGTTGAGTGGGAAGAAAACATTTATGTTGCAAGAGAAGATGGTGAAATAGTAGCAAAAGCAAAAGGCACACTAACCTTTAAGGGCAACTACGCTACTGGCACAAAAGAAGTAACATTTAAGATAGTTCCACAGGCTATTAGCAGTGTAGAAATAACTAATGCAGAAGTAACATATAATGGCAACGCATACACAATAACATACTCAGTTAAAGGTGCAGACGGAAAAGAAGTTGCAGAACAAGAATATACAATAACCTTTAACGGGGAAGAAGAGAATTCATTTACCGAAGTTGGCAGTGTATTAGTTGAGGTAACGGCAAAAGCGGACGGCAACTACACCGGCACAGTAAGCGCAACATTTACGATAGGTGAACGTTCATTAGAAGATGCAAATATCACATTTACAGATATAGACGATGTAACATACACCGGCTCTAATGTAACAATAGAGGATATATACTCACACTTTATATATAACAACAAGCCATTAACCAGCGCGGATATAACAGTAAGATATCTAGAAAATGAGCGCATTAATGTTGGCACATACTCAATTGAAATAACCGCCACAGAAGATGGAAACTTCTCAGGTAAATTAACAAAAACTTTCGAAATTGTTGCAAAAGAATTAGACGAAAAAATAAAAACAGGCAACGAGATAACAGTAACATATATAGGTGCTAACATAGTGTTAACACAGGATAATTTCACAGGCATCTTAGCATATAACGACAAAGAATTAGCATTTGGCACCGATTTTGAGATTGCAAGTTATGAAAACACTGAAGAGCACACCCGTGAGGATGTAAGCGATGTAGCATACAAGTTCACAATTCAAGGTAATAACAACTTTACCGGAACATTGGGCTTAGAGTTTAAGATAACTCCACGCGACATAACTGGCGTTACAATTGAAGATATAGAAGATAAGACATATACTGGCGAAGCAATAATCCCAACCTTAATTGTTGAAGATGGCGGCATACATAAAACACTAGTGGAACATACAGACTATGACGTTGTGTGGACAGAAAACACTAATGTTGCAAGAGAAGATGGTGAAATAGTAGCAAAAGCAAAAGGCACACTAACCTTTAAGGGCAACTACACTAGCGATACGAAACAAGTAACATTTAAGATAGTTCCACAAACAATAGGCAGTGTAGATATAGAGAATGCGACAGTTGCATATGATGCAGAAGCACACGTAATAATTTACACAGTAAAAGATGTTAATGGCAACACAGTAGCAGAAGGCGAATATACAACAACATTTAATGGGCAAGCAATAGCAAATTCATTTACCGATGTTGGCAGTGTAATAGTTAAAGTTACGGCAAAAGAGGACGGCAACTACACCGGCAGTGCAGATGCAACATTTACAATAACATCACTTGAATTAGGAAATATAGATTATACTGAGATAGACGAAGTAACATATACTGGTTCTAATATAGAGATAGATGTATACTCACACTTTACATATAAAGGGCAGGCATTAACTAGCAAAGATATTACAATAAAATATTTAGAGAGCGAACGCATTAATGTTGGCACATACTCAATTGAAATAACCGCTACAGAAGACGGAAACTTCTCAGGCAGTGTAACAAAAACTTTCGAAATTGTTGCAAAAGCCTTAAATGCAGGCTTTAAACAAGCAGGCAAAGAAATAACCATAACCTATTCAGGTGCTAACGCAGAGTTAACACAAGAGTGTTTCACTGGCGTGTTAATATATAACGACATTGAGTTAGTGTTGGATAGAGATTTCACTATTAAAGAATATGCTCAAACAGGTGAACATGAACGTGAAAATGTTTTAGATGGTCCATACGGAGTTACAATAACAGGTAAAACCAACTTTAGTGGGGACTTAGAATTAGAGTTCACAATAACTCCACGCAACATAGTTGGCGTTACAATTGAAGAGATAGACGACCAAACTTACACGGGCAAACAAATAACTCCAACCTTAATAGTTGAAGATGGTGGCATACATAAAGAGTTGTTGCTAGAAAGGGACTATGATGTTGAGTGGTTTAATAATGAAATAGTAACAATAAAAGATGGCCAAGCAGACAAAGCCGCAAGTGTAACACTAAACTTTAAAGACAATTACACGGGCAGCACAACAGTTTCATTTAAGATATTGCCAAAGGACTTAACAGATGAAGATATAGAAGTTGAAATTAATCCACAAACCTATACCGGCAAAACGATAGAGCCAAAACTAAATGAGGACTTTACAATTAAATATTTAGATAACATCTTAACCGATAGCGATTGTACCTACACATATGGCAGCAACATAACGGTAACCGAAGGTGGGTTAATAATAATTCAAGGCACGCTAAATTACACAGGCAGATTAGAGTTTAAGTTTGATATTGGCAAGGCAACATTAATATTAGATTACCTAACCAACCAAACCGTTTACGATAACGGCACAGATTACGATGCAAAGGCGCACATTATAACCCCAGAATTTATGTATAACGGCCTACCAATTTCTAGTGACGATTACACTGTAACGGACGATGCAGAAGGGGATTACACCAGCGCAAAGACAATAACCTACACAATTCAAGGTAAGAACAACTTTACTGGTTCAATAATAAAAACATATGAAATTCGACCACTAACCTTAACGGATGAAATGGTAGAAGTTCAACTTGCAGAGGTCGTTTACCAAGCACGAGAGGTAGAGATAGAGCCAAGCATAACAGTAATAGCACACGAGCATGTTTTGGCAAAGGAAGAATATAGCATAACTTACGAAAGTGAGCGATTAAATGTTGGCAGGGTAAATTACACCATACATTTTGAGGGCAACTACATAGGCAGCATACAAAAGACATTTAACATACGAGCAAAGAGAATAACGGAAGATATGCTAACCATGGTAACCGAGGTGGTTTACACTGGTAAAGTGATAAAGCCGGAAGCAACATTAAGTTACAATGGCGAAGAAAAATTAATTAATGAAGAAAGTGCAGAATTTACAATAACATATGCCAACAACACCGATGTTGGCGAGGGTAGTGCAACCATTACTGCAAATCCACAAACCAACTACACTGGCAGAGTAACCTTAACCTTTAACATATTAAAGTTAAAGATAAATAAAGACAATTACACCGATCAGTTTACAATAAAGATAGGTGGGGAAGAAGGCCCATATAGCACCACATACACGGGCGATGAGATAGAGCCAAGTGTTGAGATTATAAGCAAGGTGGATAACGAGCCTGTTGATGCTTCATGGTATGAAAAAGATTATCTCGACAACCTAAATGTAACGGATGAAGCAAAAATAAAGGTTTCATTTACAAAGAACTATGAAGGCGAATTAGAGTTTATCTTTGCAATAACGGCAAAGGACATAGACGAAGTAACAAAGGGCGAGATAACAGGCATTGTTTACGATAAGCAATCTCATCAAATTAATCCTAGCCTGGAGTATAACGGTCACGCGCTAGAGATAACAAAAGATTACACTGTAGAGTACAAGAGAAATGGCGTAGAATGTGAAGATTTTGTTTCTGCCGGAACAATAACGATAAACATAATAGCAACAGAAGGTAACTACACAGGCAGCACAACCATAACCTACGAGATTGCGCAAAAGGATATAAGCGAGGGCGTAATAATAGATGTGGCCGAGATAGACACCACTTACACAAGAGAAGAAATTACTCCAACAGTAAGCATGATGTATATGAACACCAACCTAGTGCAAGGTGTTGAAAACGAAGATGAAAAAGACTTCGTTGTAAGATACAAAGATAACATAAATGTTGGCGAGGCAACAATTGAAATAGAAGGTAAGGGCAACTATAGAGGCATAGTTAAAAAACACTTTAATGTTAAGGCAAAGGTGCTTGAGAAAGAAATGGTAACAGGCAATAGCCTAACACTAGAAGATGTTAAATTTACTGGGGATGTTTACGAGAGAATAGACGAAGTAGTAATAACCTATAATGGCTATACTCTAGAAGCTGGCAACACCGAAGACAACAAGGATTACACATTCATTTATATCAACAACAGAGCCGTTGGTGTTTCAACAATAGAAATAGAAGGGCACGGCAACTATGGCGGCGTAATGAGAATAACCTTTAACATACTACAAATAGATTTATATACAGACGAAATTGATTATACTGTAGAAATAAATGGGCAAGAATTTACTTCGTTAGAAGAAATAGCAGTAACTTATACCGGCCAAACCATAAGACCAATAGTGAAATTAGCATTAAAGAGCGGAAATTATTCTATTGTTGAGGGCTTAGACTTCGAAGTTAACTATGGAGAGGACAATATAAATGTAGGCAACAAAGAGTTAGTAATAATAGGCGAAGGGGATAACGTTACTGGAAGAAAGACTATTGCATACAAGATAACCAAGAAAGATATAGAGGCATTAGACCTATATTTAGACAGTAGCGAAATAACTCAAGACATAGTAAAGGAATACACCGGGGAAGAGATAACCTTCAGGCTGGTAGAACTT
>CANRHL010000031.1 GCA_947630405.1 uncultured Clostridia bacterium | reverse complement strand
TTTGGGCGACGGCACGTGCTTAACAATTGCATCAAGCACGCTTTCTATATTAAAGCCGGTTTTTGCGCTAATTTCGCATGCTTCGTCACAAGGTATGCCAATAACATCTTCAATTTCTTTTTTTGTGCCTTCAACATCCGCACTTGGCAGGTCAATTTTGTTGATAACCGGAATTATTTCAAGATTGGCATCAAGCGCAAGATAAACATTGGCAAGGGTTTGCGCCTGCACGCCTTGGCTGGCATCCACCACTAAAATTGCACCCTCACATGCGGCTAGCGAACGGCTAACTTCGTACGAAAAATCCACATGACCAGGGGTGTCAATCAGGTTTAATGTGTACTCTTCGCCATTATATTTATATTTCATTGTGGCAGGCGTCAATTTTATGGTTATGCCACGTTCGCGCTCAATATCCATGCTATCAAGCAATTGGTCCTCCATATCGCGCTTTTGAACAGTGCCCGTTACTTCCATCAGCCTATCGGCAAGCGTGGATTTGCCATGGTCTATGTGCGCCACAATACAAAAATTGCGTATTTTATCTCTATTAGCCATAGATTTATTATAACAAAAATTTTGAACTTGTCAAAACAATAAAATTGCCTAAAAAAGAAATTCGCAAAATTTGTTTTGCAAAACTTAGGGGTCCCCGCAAGACGAATGTTGCAGTGGGGTTAAAGGCGAAAAATTGTCTAAAAAAGAAATTCGCAAAATTTCTTTTGCGAATGATAATAGCAGGCAATTTTTCGCCTGGGACATACAATTTTCGCCAATTTTCGCCATATATACCATTGAGGTGAAAAATGGTTTTTGAAACGGTAAGTCAATTTTTATCTAAATTAATGTTTTTTCATGGTTATGTTAACGAATATAATGGTTTCCCCAAGCCTTTAAAAAAGGACGAGGAAGAAAAATATGTGAATTTAATGATTAACGGCGATAAGCACGCGCGAGAAGTCCTTATCAACCACAATATGCGCCTTGTTGCACACGTTGCAAAAAAATATAACGGGGCTGCAGAGGCAGATGAGTTGCTTTCGGTTGGCTCTATTGGGCTAATTAAGGGGATTGATAGTTTTAAGCCAGAAAAAGGAAGCCAACTTTCAACTTACATAAGCCGCTGCATTGAAAACGAGATGTTGATGCTGCTGCGTGCCAACAAAAAGCATAAAGTTTGCGTAAGCATTGACGAAAGCATTGGCACAGATAAAGAAGGCAACGATTTAACACTAAGAGATGTTATTCCCCAGCGCGAAGAAGATGACCCAGATAGAGTTGTTGAACGCCGAGTTTTGATGCAAGAAATAACCGAAAAAATGAAAGACCTTTTATCTGATAGAGAGTTTTTGGTTATAGCCTTACGCTACGGGCTTAAAGATGGCGTTGAACACACGCAATATGAAGTTTCTAAAATGCTAAATATAAGCCGAAGTTATGTTTCTAGAATTGAAAACAAGGCACTTGATATTTTAAAAGAAGATGTTAAAAACGGCGTGTTTTACGACGAATATAGGAGATAAAATAAAAAATATCAATAAAAACTCAAATATAAAACACTGATTTAGTGAAAAATTTAAAATAAAATAGTCAACAAAAAAATAGAGAATGAGTTAATAATCTCATTCTCCACCATCCAAAAGGATGAAAGCATTTAGGTGGCAGTTTGGCCTATAAGCCGGGTTCTGTATTAGACGGTCATCTATCTAAACCATAAATTGCTTTAAGGTTTCAGCGGTGTATGTATTCTAGCGAGCAGCGTTAAAACGAATACTTTTACCTTGCTTCGGATGGGGTTTGCATGGACCAAGTTTGTCGCCAAACCTGCGGTGAGCTCTTACCTCGCCTTTTCATCCTTACTAACCACTCAGGGGTATAGCGGTTATTTTCTGTTGCACTTTCCTTCTAGTTGCCTAGACTTGCCGTTAGCAAGCATCCTGCTCTGTGAAGCCCGGACTTTCCTCAAATTAATTAAAACTTGCGACCATCCGTCCAAACTGACACAAGTATAATAACACTTTAAAAAAATTTGTCAATACCCTTTTTTGAAATTTTTTAAAAAATTTTTACTAATAAAATAGGTTTTTGTTGTGTTTAAAATAAAAAATCTGTTGTTTTTACAACAGATTTTATTGCTCTATGGTAAGTCCATCGCTATTGCTTGTGTTTTCGCTTGTTACTACGTTTGCATTTTCTTCAATTAACTTTTTTAATAATCTCTTTTTCTGCTTTATTTCTCTTTTCTTAGTTTTAACTTCTTCTTGCTGCTCAAAAACCTTTAATTCTGCGGTTTTTAAGGTTCTGGCTTCTTGTTTTATTTCGGTTTCGTCTAGCATTTCTAAATATTCAATTTTATCTTTAAGTTCGCTAATTTTTCTTGACCTATGATTTTCCGCGATAATTGACGCCAAATTTGAAACAAGGCCACCTGTGAACAAGCCAACGACAAGAGAAATAAAAGAAGAAAGAATTGTAGTTGCAAAAATTGCGGCGCCGGTTAAAACACTTGCAAGTGCGCCTATGCCCGCACCAAGGCCGGCACAAACTAACATCCATATTAATGCCCTGCCGTAGAAAGATGAACCAACGTGTGTGCGAGAGCGGGTTTCTTTTGCTTCTAATCTATCTAATTTTCTTTTTAATTTGGCTAAAATCTTTTCTTTTTGGGTTAAATTTTCTTGTTTTTTCATTTTTTCTCCTTATGTTGTGTATTTTAGCACAAATTTTATGTTCTGTCAATATCCAACTTGAAGAAAGTTGTGGCGTTTTGGTCAGTGGCAGAAATAAGGTCAGTTAATGTCATTTCGCGGAGTTCGGCAACATATTTTGCAGTGTCTAAAACATTTGCGGGTTCGTTTCGCTCTCCCCTATGCGGAGTTGGTGCTAAATATGGGCAATCGGTTTCTAAAAAGAAACTATCAAGCGGAATGTTTTTAACAACTTCTTTAACATTTGTTGCATTTTTGTAGGTTACCACGCCGGTGAAAGAAAGTTTTATGCCAAGTTTTAACAACTCGTTGGCATATTCTAAACTGCCCGAATAGCAATGCATAACCGCACCAAATTTAAAGGGCGCAAATTGCTTTAAAATTTCCATTGTGTCGCCATACGCATCTCTACAATGGATTATTATTGGCAAATGATATTTATTTGCAAGTTTAATTTGACTTATAAAAACTTGCTTTTGCTTTTCTTTGTTATCTTTAATGCGGTAATAATCCAGTCCAATTTCGCCAACCGCCACCAATTTTTGCTTGTTTTCTATGCCCTGTTTTATTAAATTTTCCAATTTTTTTGCATCATATTCGTCAACATTATCCGGATGCACGCCTACGGCATAATACACGCTTTCATATGTTTTGGCAATTTCACTTGCTTTTTCGCTTGAAGGGATATCCCAGGCAACGCAAATTGCCTTGTTTACGCCGGCACGCAAAAAATTGTTGACAACCGCGTCAACATCGTTATTAAATTGTTCGTCGTTAAGATGACAATGGCTGTCTATCGTGGCAAATCACCTTCTTTAGTTGTGTCTTTATTTTTCTTTTTGCCTAGGTTTTTTATCATTTGCAAAAGTTCGGTTTTATTTTCTTTGCCGGTTAAAAGTTTTTTAATATTTGAGCGGTGAGCAAAGAACACCAAACACAAAATGCCCGCAATAAAAATGTAATTTACCCAATTTGCTGGATTACACAAGCAGATTTCAACAATACTCATTGCCAGCACAAAGCCAAGTGTTAAAATTGAAGCATATTTAATGAACAACATACCAACAACCATAATAACAAAAGCAATTAGTGTAACCCACCAATTTGCCACCAAAAAGACGCCCACCGCCGTGGCTATGCCCTTGCCACCTTTGAATTTGAAAATAACGGGAAATATATGCCCCAACACAACAGAAAAGCCGGCAACATAAACGGCAATTTCAGGGTTGCAGCCAATAAGCCCAAAAGTGAAATATGCAATCAAACAAGGGACAACGCCTTTAATCATGTCAAAAATAAATGTAAAAATGCCGGGCCAAAAACCAAATGTGCGCCAAGTGTTAAGCGTGCCGGGATTGCCGCTGCCCGATTTGGTGATGTCCCCTTTTAAAATTTTAGAAATAACACGCGCAAAATTTACATTGCCTATAAAATAACTGACTATTGCTAGTAAAATATAATATAAATAAATCATGTTTTTTCTCTATCGTGATAATAATATCAAATTTAAAATAAAAACGCAAATGATATTCAATTAAAGCAACAAAAAATTCACAATAAGTGAATTTTTGCTAGTTTTCGCCTTTTTAATTGAATTGTATTTTTAAAAATATTTATGAACGTTGCCGAATTTTAATCTTGCCCTTTATTCTTAAACTGAATTTTTATTGGAGTGCCTTTAAAGTCGAACGCGCGGCGAAGGTTGTTTTCAATATATCGCATATAAGAATTTTCAATCAGTTCGGCATTATTGCAATAAATGTTAAATGTTGGCGGACAGGTGGCAATTTGTTTGCCAAAAATAATCTTAATTTTGCGCCCATTTTTTGCCGGTGGCTCGTTCACACTAATTGCGTTAGTTAGCACATTATTGAATAGTGCCATTGGTATTTCTCGCTTGGCGTTTTCATAAACCTTATCCACCAACTCCATAATTTTTGTTATGTTTTTGCCGTTTACTGCGCTTGTGTATAGTGTCACATAATATTTCATAAATGCCAAATCAACTTCAAACTGATGTTCAAAGGCTTTGCGCTTTTCTTCGCTCTTTTCAATTAAGTCCCACTTATTCACAACAATCACGCTAGGTTTAAACTGCTCGTGGATTAAACCCGCAATTTTAACATCTTGCTCGGTTATGCCTTCGGTTGCGTCAATAACCAGCACGGCAACATCGCATCGCTCAATGGCGTTTAAGCTGCGAATTACGCTATATCGCTCAATGCTATCTGGCTCAATTTTGGATTTACGCCTTAGCCCAGCGGTGTCTATCAAACAATATTCTTTATTGTTCCAATTAAACGGGCTATCAATTGCATCGCGCGTTGTGCCGGCAACCGAACTCACCACCATGCGCTCTTCACCCAGCAGGCGGTTTGTTATGCTGGATTTGCCCGCATTAGGTTTGCCCACCAAGGCAATTTTAATTTGATTTTCGTTTTCACTTGTATCAACTTTTTTTAAGTGTTTAACAATTTCGTCTAGCAAATCGCCAAGGCCCTTGCCCTGCTCTGCCGAAATTGCAATCGGGTCGCCAAGGCCTAATTCGTAAAACTCATATGTTTTTTCCAACTCATAATTATCTAATTTATTAACCGCAACAATTTTTGGTGCCTTTGTCCGCCTTAAATAGTTGGCAACTTCAATGTCGTCATGCGTTATACCTTCGCGCCCGTCAACAAACAATACAATAACATCGGCAATTTCGATTGCCAAATTTGCCTGCTCTATTATTCGCTTGTTAATTTCGTCCGTCTTGTTAAAATCCAGCCCGCCGGTATCCACAATTTGAAAATTAAAGCCGCACCACTCGGCAGACGCAAAAATCCTATCCCTAGTAACACCCGGGATATTCTCAACAATGCTAATTTTACTGCCTGCAATCTTATTAAAAAATGTGGATTTGCCAACATTTGGCTTGCCTACGATTGCAACTAACGGAACTTTGCTCATAATTATATTTTAACACAAATTTCTTTTATTTTCAATGATTTTAAACAAATTTAAAAAATAGATATTGACAAATTCGTTGTTTTCACTTATAATAAGCACATAAAAGGAAGGAATGTGGATAAATATACTGACATTTTAAAAGAACTTATGGATTATAAGTCGGTTTACAAAAATGCAAAAATTGCATATAGGTTAAACGAAATATCAACTAGAGATTATCAATTATTTATTGCGAATTTAATTGAAAAAATTCAAACTTTAATGAAGGCAAATGAAGCATTTTTGCTTGAAAACAGACCTTTACTTAACAAGTTTAATCTTTTTACAATTGAATTGAAAACTGATGTTGATACACTTGTTTTGGTGCATAATTAAGGAGTAATTATGGAAAATGTTGGAGTTAATATTATACCGGTTGATAGTCAAGCAGCAAAAGAATATGAAAAATTTGCTAGAAATTTCGATTTGTTAAATGCCCTATTTGAAAATCAAGGCATTTCAACACAAAAAACTATTGAAGTTTTAAATGAACAAATGGAAGCCTGTTTTGAGTTTTTGCAAACAATTAAAAACGAAAACAAACTTTATAAAAAAACAAAAAAGCTTTATGATGAAATGTTTTCTTATATGAATAATTTAATTAACGAAAATGTCTTTTAAGGAGAATATATGTTAGAAAAAAAATTTAATGAATTAGACGATGATTTTATAACTGTTTGGAGCGGTGTTATTTTAACCAAAGAATTAAATTCTTTAACTTTTAAAGAAAATTATTACCCTGCCCTTATGGCTTTGGCAAATTTAGGTCAAATTAATGCCTTGCAAAGCGTGATGTTGTTTAACGACATATTAAAATATGTTGATGAACAAGAGCTTGCTGCTACTGTTAAAAAATATCATTACATTAATCCAGGAAAAAGAGATTTAAACAAAGACCTTGTAATATACAATCATGCAACAAAAGACGATATTCATAAAACAAGTTTATTTAGTATGTTAATATCTTTGCAAAAAGGAGAAATAGACCAACGTTCATATAATAGTAGACTTTTTAAAAACCTAATAGTGGGCCACAAAAAAGAAAAAGACCCACTTGTTAAAGAAAGATATCACGAAATTTGTAACGGATGCGATATGAAAAATTATGATTATACCGCAGTGGGTTCGCTCCTTTTAAGAAAGAAGTTAAAACAACTTATGCAAAATAATAATTCCCCTGCCAATCGATTTGCTTATGCTAAAAATTTGTATTTCTTTGGCTCAAAGAAGCAACGTGAACTTGGCTATTATATGTTAAAAGATTTGGCAAATAGAGAACTTTCTGAAACAACCAAAAAAGAAATGGAATTAACAACTAAACACATTAATGAAACAGACGATAAAATTTTTGCACAAGGTATTGAAAGAGAATTAAAACAATACGAATATGGATGCGTTCCCCGCTGACTTTAATTTTATTTTCGGCATTTAGAACAAGTTAAGCATTTTGGGTGCTTAACTTTTTTTATTATGTAAATTACAGAAAGCAAAATTATTGTTGCAACAATTATTGTAATTATTGGATAGACTATGCCCTTTGTTATGCCCTGATAGAAAATAAAACTTATTAGATACGCAGTTGTTAGTTGTGAAATAATTGCAAACCACATATAAAATGTGCCAACTTCCTTTTTTAAAACTGCCAAGTTTGAAATGCACGGGCAATATAAAAGTGTGAACACCAAAAATGAAACCGCGCTTGCCATGTTAAAATGCACCACGCTTGTTAGTGCGCTTAAGCTTGCAATTAGTGCTGCGTTGCTTGTTACATTGTTGCTGATAGACAACGTTGAAACTATTAATTCTTTTGCCATTATGCCAATAATCAAGGCGGTTACAATTCCGGCAGAATTTAAGCCAATTGGCGCAAACAAAAACGCAAGTTTATCGGCAAAGAAATATAGTATGCTATCGGTTACAAATTCGGTGTAAACAAAACTAAATGTGGTGTGCGTTAAAATCCAAACTATTATGCCAACCGATAACACCACCCCAAACACACGAGAAACAAAATCTTTTGCGTTTGTTTTGCTTACACTATAAATGTGTTTTACATCCACACCGCGAAGTGCCGGAAATTCAAGCATCAAATTATTGCTATTGTTTTTTAAAATTGTTTTATTTAAAATTAATGCCATAATTAGTGCTACTGCAAGCCCTAAAAGATATAATCC
>CANRHL010000030.1 GCA_947630405.1 uncultured Clostridia bacterium | reverse complement strand
CAGGTGGATAATTTGTATGATGAAATTAAAAAGACGGCGGAAAAAGGCGGCAAAGTGCTTGTAACCACGCTAACCAAGAAAATGGCAGAAGATTTGTGCAACTATTTTGGCGAAAATGGAGTACGCGTTAAATATTTGCATAGCGATATAGATACATTAGAGCGCGTTAAAATAATAAACGAACTGCGCAGTGACGAATTTGATGTGCTTATTGGCATAAACTTGCTACGTGAAGGGCTAGATTTGCCCGAAGTTACACTCGTTGCCATTTTGGATGCGGATAAAGAAGGGTTTTTGCGAAGTGCAACTTCCCTAATTCAAATTGTGGGCCGAGCCGCGCGTAACAGCGAAAGCCGAGTTATTATGTATGCCGACAATATGACAGATAGCATGCGCCAAGCGATAGACGAAACGAACAGAAGGCGCGAAAAGCAACAAAAATATAACGAAGAGCACCACGTTAAGCCGCAAACTATAAAGAAGAAAGTTGTGGATACATTAAAAATTACTCTTGATGCGCCAGAAGCAAAAATGACAAAACAAGATATTGTTAAACGAATTGAAAGCCTAAAAGGCATGATGAACACGGCGGCCAGCCAGCTAGACTTTGAAACTGCAATTCAATTAAGAGAAGAAATTGCAAAACTAAAACGAAAATTGCGTTAAATTTTGCCATAAAAATAAAAAATTTGTGCTAAAAATAAGAACATGGCATAAAAAAACTAGGTTAGACCTAGTTTTTTAATAAATATCTTCAACAGATGCTTCTTCACTAATTCTTTTAGATAGTTTGCCAATTTTCTTTTCTAGGCGTTCAATTTTGTCTGTCAACACGCTATTCAAAATAAAAATATGGTCAACTTCTGCTTGTGCCTCATCGATTTCGTATGAATCTTGGTCGCTATCTGCAATAACTTTTTCAAGTTCAACTTGTCGGTCAAAATTTTCTGCGCGCTGCTTTCTTAACTGCTCTAATGCGTTTTTTAGTTTTTCTAGTTTTTTTAATTTATCCATAATGTAACTCCTTAAGGCTTATTATATCACAAGATGAAAATTTGTCAATAGCTAAGCCAAAAAAAACACGCAATTTTGCGTGTTTTTTATTACTCTACATCGCCAGATTTAGCATCGTCATCGCTAGATTTAGCTTCTTCGCTTGATTGAGTTTCTTCTGCTATTTCTTTGGTGTTAGATTTGGTTTTTTTATTAGTTTTGTTTTTAGTTTTGCCGCCTTTTTTGCCTGTAAATGTGAAGAACAAAATTACGCCAGCAAGAACAACTAATGAAACCACAATCAATATGATGCCAACTGTTGTATCGTTAATAGTGTTTGCTTGAGTTGAATTTAATTTAACATTAAATTTAATCTCTTTAACATCAGAATCGTTGTTGTATTGGTCATGTGTGAGAAGTGATATCGTATATTCGCCCGCACCAGTGATGGTGTAAACTTTACGATTAGTTTTTGATTCTTTTTCGCTGAAATTATTGCTGCTTGATTTTAATTCGAATGTCAAATTATTCCACAAATCTGCAGAATCTTCATACGTTTGGCCGCCAACTTTATCTAAATCTTTAATAGATAAGATATCTTCAACACCGCCAATCTTGTTTCCGTCTTCATAACTACCCTTATAAATTGAAACATTTAATTTTCTCTTGCCACTTTCAGTTTTAACTTCAATTACTAAGTCAATTGAAGTGCCATCGTAAACTAAATCAGATTTCAATTTGCTTTCACTATCGCCTTTCAAGGTTAAGGTTGGGCCGATGTTGTCGCCAACTTTAATTTTGTAAGTTTTAGTGTCGGTATAAGAGCCAATTTTTGCAGTGTAAGTTACAGTGTAAGTGCCTTTGCTGCTTGTTTTAAATTGCCAAGCAGAAGTATCACCAAATGGTATATTCTTTACTTTAATTTCCGAACCAGATGGGTCGGTTACAGTAGGCACAGCACGTGCAGTTTCTTCACCGTAAGTTGCAATTAAATAAGGTAATGTTACAAAAGAGTTTTCGTCTGCATTTGTTTTAATTGTGAATGCGCCCTCATCCCAAGTTAACTTTGGTTCGGTAACAACAACATGCCACTCTTTAACATCTTCCAATTGTCCCTCGTTTGCAGGGTCATATTTTGCAGTGAATATAAATTTAATTTCAGAATCGGTTGTTGCTTGATTAAATTTATATTCTAAGAAACCGCCAGCCGAAGTGCAATCGAAATTGTTCTTTTCAACTTTAACTTTGTATGTTGCTCCATTGTTTGTAATGTCGTTGCCTTCACTATCTTCAATTTTTGGCACAAATTTAATTATAGAGCCAACTTCAACTGTAATAGTGTTGCCGCTGATTTTATCCTTCAAATCTTCACCTGCTTCATCTTGTAGCGCAACGCTTAAGATTGGGCTTGAAATGTCGTGAACTTTAAAGGTTAGGAACACATTAGTTTGGTTGCCGGCATCATCTGTTGCGGTGTAAACAACATAATAAGTGCCAACCTTTGAAGTGAATATTGTGCCGCCATTAATTGTTAATGCTTCATAATCTTTAGTATTTAATTCAACTTCAGAGTCTCTTGGAATTAAATAATTAAATCCGCTTTCAGTAAATGGAGTATCAATATAATATTTAACATCTAATATTAAAGTTTTATCATCGTCTGCAAATGTTATTTTTGGCAATGTAACGCTTGAAGATTGTGGATAAGAGGTTTCTTTTGAAGTTAAACTTTCCACTGTTTCACTGCCTGTTTTTGTCCAAAATGTGTCATCATAAGTGATTGTTGCAACTGTTGGAGCGTTGTTTTCTGTTGTGTTGTTAATAGATAAAGTAACTGCATCGTAAGAAAGTTTATAGAAATCGTTAAGAGTTATTGCAATAAGCACAACTTGGCCACTTTCCTTTTTGCCTTCAAATTCAAATTGGAATTTGTTTGTGGCTTTTGAAGTGTTATTTATTCTATAAAGTGTTGAGCCTTTTACAATATCGGCTACTGTTTCATCTTCTGAAAAGTTTGTTAATAATGTTTGAGTATCTAAAATGTTTTGTGTATAGGTTGTAACATAAGAAATTTCATTATTGTTTAATGTTGTGCTAAAGGCTGCTTGTATTTTCTTAAATAAGTTTTCGTAATAAGTTGCTTTTGTTTCTTTTGTTAAAGTCGTAGATGGATAAATATAGAACAATTGAGTTTTTAATCTATCTGCAGCATATTTTTCGTCAGTTGCAGTGTAGCTTAAGTTGAATTTTTCGTCTAAGTTTACGCCATCGTCTTCAACAACTTCTTTAATTTCAACTTTTGCAGGATCTTCCTTTCCTTTTTCTGTTTCACTAGGATTATCGTAAATTTTAAATTCGTATTCATCAGTTCCTGTTTCATACAATTGACCAATTTGAACATCTTTTTTGTTTTTGGTTATTGCAATATAGTGAAGTGTGAAAGTTCTACCTGATTTAAGGTTATTTTTTTGAGTTTCGTCAAATTGGAATTTAACAACTTTGTTAAATTTGCCAATGCCGCTATCTTCTCCCTCATATTTGTTAAAATATCTTGCCGCGGATGAGTTTCTTTCTAACAATTGTTCTTCTGTTAAAATTGTTTTGTTTTCATCATCGTAGCCAATGTTATCAATATAATAAACATCGCCATTGTTGTTATCAACGAAATATCTTACAAAATCAAACTCGTTTAAGTTAGTTGTTAAATCGGTTGCATAAATTGCTGGGAAATACAAACTATCTTTATAATAAGTTGCTTTTAAATCGCTTGCATAGTCTGTGTTTACACTGCCAGATAACAAACCTGCTTCGGTCAATTCATAATTATAAGCCATATAAACGGTTGGGTTAGTGTTATCTTTAACATTTCTTAAGGAAACTTTAATCTCTTTTTTATAGCCATAGGCATCTTCAGTTTTGTAAACAATATCGTATGTGCCAATCATGTCATCGTAACTTGTTGCGCTGAAAGCGTCAAGAGTCATATCAAATGTTAAATTGTTATTTGTTAATTTTTCCTTTAATTTAATGTCTGGATTATCTTGTTTAACGATGTCAATTTCAAGAATGTTAAGGTCAACATAAACTGAACGATTGTTTTTTACAACTTCGGTAACTGCAGGTAAAGCAATGCCTGTTTTGCCAAGTTCGGCACCAATGTTTGTTAAATCTGGAGTAACAAGTTCAACATCGTTTTCGCCAACTGGATTATACTCGTCAGTTGAAGCATAAACCCTCATCTCAAAAGATTTTGTTGGGCGGTTGCCGTTTTCATAAACATATTCAAATTTATAAAGGCCGGCATATTTTGGTGTTATTGTGTTGTTAGCCTCATCATAAACAGATTCCGTTGTGGAATCTAATGGGTAACCATTGATTGTAACTCTTGGTTTAACTGTGTCAAGCTCTTCACTATCGCCAACATGTTTAACAGATGCAATTGGCAAGTCAAATGTCTTATTAGCATCAACAACTGTGGTTGGAGGAAGCAACCATTTTAAGTTCTCTTTCCCTTCGTCGCGTCTAACAAACTCTAATTCATAATTAGATTTTGTAACATCAACAGAATATTTGTTAGAATAGTAGGTTTTGCTATTTGTAGTGTCCTCAACAACATACACAATGTTGTATCTGCCGCTATTTAAATACTTAACAACAAGTGAGTTGGCAGGAATTTTAGCCGCACTATCCTCTGTTTTATAATAAGTGAAATAATCGTCAGCTTTAAGTTCATCTTTAGTGTCTGCTCCAGATACTGTGCTTGTAGCCAAATCCACTGTGCAAGAATGCTCATAGCCGGCTGGGTCGGTAACCAAAACTTTATATTTGGTGATGGAGCTACTTTTAAACACATTTTCAGTAGCGTTTAGCAATGGCACAATAAGTTTTTCACTATCCGCATCAACAGCTTTTGTTTGCAAGTGATGTGCAGTTGAAAATAAATAGTTAAATGCGGTTGCCGCAACATCTTTTTGCTCTGCCGCATCAACTGAGAAAGTTGTCATTAGTGGACTAAAAGCAAAAATAATGCTTAATAGCGCAAAAAGGACAAAACATAAAATTAATTTCCAATTTTTCTTAATAGTTTTCATTATTTGTCTCCTAATAATACAAAAGTCTAGAATATTCTAATAAATTAAAAGGAAAATGTCAAACAAAATAGGCTCAATTTCCAAACTTTGACATAATTTAGTTTAAGATTTTAAACAATTTTTATTGAACGAAAAAAAACTAGTTATGTCGAAAACTGAAACATTAACTAATTTTTTAAAAAATTTATTTAAATTCGGTTCAATTGCTCTTCCGCATATTCTTTTGGCACGAAATTGAACTCTTCACTGCTTGCCAAAAAATATTGCGTTTTTCTGTGTTCTCTTAGCCTATTTAGGAATTTTTCATCCAACATTTTGTATCTTTCAAGCAACACATCGTTTAGCACTTTAAAATCTAGCGTTTTTGCGCCAGATAGTGCCCCACGCGTTTCAATTGCCCAAGTGGGCGGCATGACTCTGCCGTTTGGCACAAATTCACATAAAACATTCATATCTTCCGGCGTGGTAACAAGCCGTAAAATAACTTTAATTTTTTCTAACACTGTGCGTGGCAACTCTTTAACGGCGTTTGCGTCCATATAATAAAATTCATATAGTTTGTCCGGCTCGCCAACAATGGCCTCGGCACGCTTTGGGCGTTTTAAAATAACCCTATCGCCATAAATGCCGCGCCCGCGCTTATATTCAACGATTTCATAAAAATTGTTAATTAAAAAATCTAACTGGCTATAATTAAGTTCGTTAACCTTAGTCACACATACCCCCTTTTAAAAGGCTATGCCAAAGCATCAACAAGTAAAACAATATACTTTTTGTTTTTCTTATACACCTCGTCAAAATTTGATGGGCTTTCAATATCACACCCAAATTTAATGGCACAATCAACCAAAGCACATAGTTGTTCTTTGGCGTGGATATAAGCATCAACCACGGTTTCACCTTCGGTTACAATGCCTAAATCTTGAATTGTGATAGTATACCAACCGGTGTTAGTGCCTTTTTCATCATCTTTAATTAACACTGCTGGATAAACTAATTCTTTCATACACACCCCACTAAAAATATTTTAGCATATAAAAAAACAAATGTAAAACAATTTTAAATAATTTGTCAATTTTTATAACCACTTTAATTTATATGAAAATTTTTACCCTTCTGTCATCTAGATGTTTCGATTACGCTATCGCTCCACTCAACATGACACCCCCTCGTTTTAATTCTAACATCGGGGCCCCCACAAAAATATTAGGGTTCACGTTAAGAATTTATTTCTTAATGGGATAAGGAACAACCGAGCCTAGGCTTATGTTTGTGAAGTAAAACGAAGCAAACTAGCAAAGGCGAAAGTTGTGACGACGAAGTGGGGATTTATTCGGGGCCCCCATTAACAACTTGCTTGTTAATGGGGATTAAAAAAAATTCCCAAACGGGAATTTTTAATTACGCATTTAAAACGTCTTGCTCTCTAATTCTTTCTGCTCTATTTTTAGCAACAATTTTAACAAAATGTTTTCTTCTTTTATCTTTATTTTCAACAACATCGCGTGGCAAATCTTTGGCAGCGGCTTTAACAATTAAGCTATATTCTTTTTGCCCGGCTTCCAACTCCTTAGGAGATGTGCCTTTTGTTTTTTTTATATTTTCTTGTTGCATCTTTTTAATAAGTTCTGCAACATTATTTTTAAATTCATTTCTTGCTTGTTGTGCCCTTTCGGCAGTAACCTTTAAATTAATTTGTTTTTCAATTATGGACATATCTGCCTCCTTTTTATGCCTATATATTAGCACAAAAAATTAAATTTGTAAATAGTTTTTTTAATATTTTTTTAAATATTTTTTATTTTTATTTTTCGCCTATTTTATAGTGGATTTTTCAATTAAAAATAAAAAAGCCCAAAGGTTGGGCTAATTTTATTCTTCAATATCATTGAACTTTATATTAAAGTTGTTTGAGGCATCTAAATCGTCCTTAACTTGCTTTGGAATAACACCTTTATAAATTGGTGCGCCTGTACCTGCTGGTATCATCTTGCCAATAATAATGTTTTCTTTCAAGCCAGTTAAGTGGTCCACCTTACCCTTTAATGCTGCTTCAGTTAACACGTTGCTGCTCTCTTGGAAGGATGCGGCAGATAAGAAACTTTCGGTTGTTAAACTTGCTTTGGTTATACCTTGAAGTTCGCGTTTTGCAGTTGCTGGCACGCCGCCTTCTTGAAGGGCTTTAGTGTTGGCTTCTTCAAACCTTCTTAAATCAACAATATCGCCCGGAAGTAAGTCGGTATCGCCAGAATTTTCAATTTTAACCTTTCTTAACATTTGTTTAATGATAATTTCAAGGTGTTTTGCGTTGATTGAAACTGATTGAGATTTGTAAACTTCCAAAACTTCGTTTAACAAATATTCTTGAACTCTCTTAACACCGCAGATGCGCAATACATCTTTAGGGTTTAATGGGCCTTCGGTTAATGGAGTGCCCGGCGTTACAACTTCGCCATTTTTAACTTTTAGAACTGAGCCGTATGGCAAAATGTAACTTTCTTGAGTGCTGCCCTTAACCACAACTTCAAAGCGTTTATCAATTTGATTTATGCTAACTTTGCCGCCGATTTCGCAGATAACGGCTGCGCCTTTAGGGTTGCGTGCTTCAAAAATTTCTTCAACACGTGGCAAACCGGTTGTTATGTCGGCAGATGCTGCACCACCGCTATGGAAGGTACGAAGCACCAACTGTGTGCCTGGTTCACCAATTGATTGAGCAGCGATAACACCAACTGCTTCACCAACGTGAACAATATCGTTAGTGGACATATCTCTACCATAACATTTAGCACAAACGCCGCTCTTTGCCTTACAGGTTAAAATGCTGCGGATTGCAACTTTTTCAATGCCAGCATCAACGATTTCTTTTGCTAAATCGTCAGTGA
>CANRHL010000029.1 GCA_947630405.1 uncultured Clostridia bacterium | reverse complement strand
GGTAAAAGTGTTAATAAAAAAAGGGAATAATTCCCTTTTTTTAACGGGTGTTTGTGGATTGTGGACTGACTGCGGTTGGATATAGCGGCAAGTCGAACACTCCTGGGCAAACACCTTCGTTGGTGTATGGAGTGCAAGGCGGGATTGGGCAATAGCCATAACTTGGCACTAACACATCAACCACGGCAACAACTTTTAAAATTGTTGTTACGCATGCGCTTATTGTAAAGCCATTTGTGGTGGTGTTAAACGCGCCCGCACTTACAACTGCGCTGCCAAATGCAATAACTTCAATTGGCGTGAGTGATGGCTGCGGAACATAAAGCACAACGTCTTGATTTAGGCTTATTGTTCCGGTTGCTGTGCCTGGCACATTGTTGGCATCGGTGTATGTAACAGTTACAGGAATGTTGATTGTAGCTTGCACACGTGAAAAGTTTGGTCTGTCATCAAATCTTGTTATAACAAGGTTGGTTACAGTTGCCGTGCCACCTAACGAATTACCGCTTATAAAGGTTAGTGGGTAGGTTGGGTTGGCAGGATTTTGATTTGTGAGTGTCAACTGATAATCTTCAATTTGAGATTGGTTCATACACGCATCAAAAACCTTGGTTGTTTGTATGCAAATTCTTTCACATAGTCCATTTGTTACATTGTTTGTTTGCCCTGGGAATATTCCCGGCCTTGAATCAGTGTAAAACGACATTTTTTTATAAACCTCCTATGATACTAATATAATATTCTTTATTTCGCTTTTGTGTGAATAGGTGGGGCGGTTTGTTAAACGGAGTTTAACCCCGAGTTTTGCGTTTGCGCAAAACGCGGCGGGGCGCATAGCGCCCTAAACCGCCCGCCAAATATTTGACAAACCAAAAATTTTGTGCTAATCTAAAAATGTGATACATTTTTATTTAATCTTGTTCGGCACAATATTTTCAGCAATTTTAGGTGCATCGGTAGGCGTAAATGTTTTGAATTTTACTCTAGGTGAAGTTTTGCGTTGCTTGTTCATTTCATTTTGCGTGCTGTTTGTTGTAAATTTAGTTTGTGCAGTCCTATTTAAATTGTTGCCTAAAAAGTGGGTTAACCCGTTTTTAAAGATTTACAAAGTGCATAATTGGGAGCGCAAATTTTATGAAAAACTTGGAGTGCGCGTTTGGAAAGATAAAATTGCCGAGGCAGGCAAAATTTTTGCAAAATTCGACAAAAGCAAAGTCCACGACCTAAATAATGCTGAATATTTATATAAGAAACTGTGTATGCCGAACTAATTCATTTTTTTAGTTTTCTGTTTGGCTTTGTGGTGTTCTTCCATTGTAAAGGGATGTGGCACATAATTGGCTTGCCTCTATATATTGTTAATTTGTTAATAAACATTATGCCATATATAGTGCAGCGCTACAATCGACCAAGATTAATGGCTGCTTACATGCGCTTACAAAAGGATTAGTATGAAGATTTTTTCAATTAGCGACTTGCATCTTGATATAAATAACACTAAACCGATGGAGATATTCGGCCCTGTTTGGCACGGTCACCTAGAAAAGATAACGGCTGATTGGAAAAATAAAGTTAGCGATGAAGATGTTGTAATTTTGGCGGGCGACTATTCTTGGGCAATGAAACTTGAGGATGTTGTGCCAGATTTTGAACTTTTAAACGGCTTGCCGGGCACAAAAATAATAATAAGAGGTAATCACGATTTTTGGTGGAGCAGCCTTGCTCGTGTGCGTGAAAATTTGCCCGAAAAAACTTACGCCCTTCAAAATGATGCAGTAAAAATTGGGGAATACATTTTTTGTGGCAATCGCGGTTGGCTTATTCCGCAAGGCAAGTACGATACCGAAGAAAATAGAAAATTATACGCGCGCGAAGTTATAAGGTTGGAACTTTCGCTAAAAGCCGCCAAAAAACTTCAAACCAACAACGAAAAAATTATTTTTATAACACACTATCCGCCTTTCAACAACAAAATTGAGCCAAGCGAATATACTCGCATGCTTGAAGAATATGGTGTTTATAAAGTGGTGTTTGCGCATCTGCATGGATACATTAATCCTAAAATGTTTTATAATGAAATTAATGGCATAGGCTACTATTTAACAAGTTGCGATGCACTTAAAAACACACTCGTTCAAATAGATTAAGGAGAAAAAATGAAAACATATAAAAAATTAACATTAAAAAATGGCGAAACTTTAACATTGGCGTTCCCAACAATGAAAGATTTATCAAAAATTGCGGAATATTACAATAAACTTTTTAATGAAACTGATAATTTTTCTTGGGATACTTCAAAAGAGTACACAGAACAAAACGCCACTTATTATGTAAATGCTTATTCAAATTCTGGTTTAATGGCAATTTTAAATGGAAAAATGGTTGGGCATGCCAATATTTCACTAATGTCAAAAGACAAAAGAACGGCACATCGATGCGATTTGGGCATAGGTATATTAAAAGAGCATTGGGGTAAAGGCATTGCAGGCAAATTGATGAATGCCATGTTTGAAATTGCAAAAAATTTGAACTGCGAACAAATTGAATTGGGAGTTTTTTCGAATAACACAAGAGCGAAAAATTTGTATAAATCTTTTGGCTTTGAAAAGACAGGAACAAAAAAACACTATTTTAAGTTGGCAGACGGAAAATATAAAGATATTATAACAATGATTAAATTTATTTAAGGAATAAAATGGAATTTAAACACATTTCAGTTTTGAAGTTAGAGAGCATTTCGGGGCTTAATATTCGCCCTGATGGTTTTTATGTAGATTGCACAACGGGTGGTGGCGGACATTCGCTTGAAATTGCAAAAAAACTAACAAGTGGCAAACTTGTTTGCATTGATAAAGATACCGATGCACTAAAAAAAGCAAAACAAGTTTTAAAAGATTACAGCAAAAACATTATTTTTGTAAATGATAATTTTGTTAATATTGATAACATTTTAAATAAATTGAAAATTGATGCGGCAGATGGCATTTTAGCAGATTTAGGTGTAAGTAGTTATCAACTTGACGAAGGCTCGCGTGGATTTAGTTTTAAACAAAATTTTAGGCTAGATATGCGTATGGATAAAAGCCAAAAGTTAGATGCGGAATATGTTGTTAATAATTATAGCGAAGAAGAGTTATCAAAAATAATGTATCTTTATGGCGAAGAAAAAAACGCACGGCAAATTGCCAGAAAAATTGTAAAACAAAGGCAAACAAAACCTATAACCACAACTTTTGAATTAAGAGATATTGTTATATCAAGTTATCCGCCAAAATTTCAAAACAAGGCAAGTTTATGTAACAAGGTGTTTCAAGCAATTCGCATTGAAGTGAATAACGAACTTAATGACCTGCCTATTGCCATTGAAAAAATGATAACAAAATTAAAAAAGGGTGGCAGACTAGCCATAATTTCATTTCATCCGCTTGAAGATAGAATTATTAAAAACGCATTTAAATTGCACGCAACAGATTGCATTTGTCCGCCCAAAATTCCAAAATGCGTGTGCGGACACAAATCAGATATTGTGCTTGTTACAAAGCATCCAATTGTGCCAAGCGAAACCGAACTAAGTAACAATTCTCGTTCAGCTTCGGCAAAACTTAGGATTGCGGAAAAGAAGTAAAAATTTTTGAAAATTGGCAAATTTTAGCAAAAAAACACAAAAAATTTAAAAATTTTTGCAAAAAATAGCAAAAAATGATAAAATTTTTCAAAATTTCTGCTAAAATAGTTATACTTTTTACAAAAGGAGAAAACTATGTTGGGTGAAGAAAACGAATTAGAGCAACAAACTGAAACCATAACTGAAACAAAAGTTGAAACCGAACAAAGTTATGAGAACTTGCCCAAACTTGAGGACCTGCTTAAAAGCGAGCAAGATGTTAAACCTGCACCCGAATTGCAAGGGCTAAAAAAAGTTGAAGAAGAAACTGTTAGTGAAACGCGCACTTTCACACGCAAGGCAGACCAAAAAAAGAGTTTTATTAAAAAGAGGCTAAAAGTTTTAACGGGCGTGTATGTTGGCGTTCTCACATTTTTGCTTGCCTTTGTTGGCGTAAATTTGTTTACACTCATTTCTCTAAATAAAGACATTAATAATAACGCAAACACAATTCAATCCGAACAAGTGTGGGTTGATGCCACAAAACAAAACATTCCCGAGCAAGCAACCGGCGAACAATATCCAATAACGCTCAATCAACCACGCGATTACGATGACGACACTCGCGGACTTTCATTTATTGATAAATTGACCATTTTATTTAAAAACTTATTTGGTTAAAATTCTAAATTAATTTAATAAAAAATATAATTTGTTATGAAAAGATTTAAAACTTTTTATAACATCTATGATATTCAAAAGCGATTTGTCGCAACAATTCTAATAATAGTAGCCCTATTTGTAACTCTTTTAGGGCGAATTTTTTATTTGCAAATTATAAACGGGAAACACTTGCAAACTTTGGCTGCGGCTGAATGGTTGCGCTCACTCCCGTTAAGCAGCAAACGCGGTGAAATTGTTGATGCAAATGGTGTAAGTTTGGCAACCACAATTACAACTTATGATGTTTATGTGCGCGCACGAAATGTGGCAAAACCCGTCGAACTTACAAACGCCATCTGCCAGAAATTAAATTTAGATTATGATAAAACACTTGCAAAAGTTACAAACAAAAGTTTTAGTGAAATTTTAATAAAAATGCAAGTGGATGAACAAATTGCAAAGTCGCTAACCGAATATAGCGGCGTTTATCTTTCACAGAATGTTGCGCGCGTTTATCCATATTCAAATTTGGCAACGCAAGTTTTAGGCTATTGCACAATTGATAATATTGGACAGGCGGGTTTAGAAGCCTATTATGATAAATACTTAAAGGGTGTGGACGGCAAAAGCCTAACACAAACGAACGCACAGGGAAAAGAAATTGAAAATTCTTTAGGCTATTATATACCAAGTGTTGCCGGTGCAACCCTGCACACCACACTTGATGCGCAGATGCAAGCAATTTTAGAACGCGAACTTTTGTCCGCCTACAACGAGCATAAAGCGTTGGGTGTATCTGGCATAATTTTAGACGCGGAAAATGGCGGGATTAAGGCGATGAGTTGCCTGCCTAGTTTTGACCTTAACAATGTGCCGCGAAACGATATTTTAGCACTTCAACAAAAAACAAAAAATAGCACGGTGGTTGATGTTTACGAGCCGGGTAGCACATTTAAATTAATAACACTTGCTGCCGCATTAAATGAAGGGCTTGTGAGCGTGGATAGCGAATTTTTTTGTGGTGGCAGAATAACTGTTGATGGCGAAACAATAAAATGTTGGAAGTCAACCGGGCACGGGCATCAAACTTTGGTTGACGCCTTTAAAAATAGTTGTAACTGCGTGTTTGTAAATCTCGCTCTTCGCGTTGGAATTGATAAATATTATGAATACTTAAATTTGTTTGGTTTGGGCGAAAAAACAGGCGTGGATATTTTTAGTGAAAGTAGCGGAATTGTTATGCCAAAAGAGCAAGTTCGCATTGTGGATTTAGCACGCATAGGCTTTGGCCACGCGGTGGCAGTAACCATGCTGCAAATGGCAAACGTTTATGCAAAAATAACAACCGGATTTTCAACCACACCCCACATTATGGATAGCATTAAAACCGAAACGGAAACACTATATGAAAACCCGCAAACAAAACACAAATTGAAGTTAAAGGACGAAACAATTTCAACCATTAACAATATGCTTGCAAACAACATTAATAGCGAAGGGCTTTACACCTTTATTGAAGGCTACGATGTTGGCGGCAAAACGGGCACGGCGCAAAAATACGGCGAAAATGGACAAATTGCATCGGGCAAATATATTTCAAGTTTTATTGGCACGTATCCTGCACAAAAACCAAAATATGTTTTAATTGTTTGCGTAAATGAGCCAAGCAATGGCGTTTATTATGGCGGTGTTGTAGCAAAGCCAATTGGCCAAAAAGTTTATAGCGAAATTTTTAATATAAAATCAATTGAGCCAACCGATAAAAGTCAACTAACTAACGCACCAACAATAAAAATGCCAAATTTAATTGGCTTGCCGGTTGCCGAAGCCTGCGCAATTTTAAAAACGCTAGGTTTAAATTGCATGTTCGATGGAGAAGGCGAATATGTTATTAATCAACTGCCAAGCGAAAACACGCTTTTATATTTAGGGGAAATTGTATATTTAATAACTAATTGATAACATTTTGTCTTATTTTGTAAGGCAACATAATGTTAATTTTGGTTGTGATAAATTTAAGATAAGGGGTGAATATGAAACTTTTTGAAATAATATCAAACCTAAAATTTGTGGGCATAAAAAATTATAAAGAATTAGAAATAGATTCACTAACTTGTTCAAGCAAAGAAAAGGTTAATTCTGGCATATATTTTTGCATTAAAGGGCTAAAACAAGACGGCCACGATTTTGCACAAGAAAGCATTGAAAACGGTGCAGTTTGTTTGGTTGTTGAACGATTTTTAGATTTGCCAATTACACAAATTTTAGTTGAAAATGTGCGGGTGGCAATGTCCTATATTAGTTCGGTGTTTTATAAAACCTACGCATCTAAAATGAAGTTTATTGGCATAACTGGTACAAATGGCAAAACCACCACCACTTTTTTGATGCGCGAAATTTTAATGAATTTAGGCAAACATGTTGGGCTAATTGGCACAGAGGGAGTGTATATAAACAATTTGTTATTGCCGCCAATGTTAACCACACCAGACCCAATAATTTTGCACAAACTTATTGCCGATATGGAGAGAAACGGATGTGAATATTGCATTATGGAAGTTAGCGCACACGCAATTGCATTAAATAAAATTGATAACATTTATTTTGATGTTGTTGGTTTAACTAATATAACAAAGGACCATCTCGATTTCTTTTTAACAATGGAGAATTATGTTAAATGCAAGGCGAGTTTGTTCGATTTTAAACACGCAAAAAAAGGTGTTATAAATTCGGATGCAAAATATTCAAAAGAAATTATTAAAAAATCCAACATAGAAATTTCTTCAATTGGCAAAGATGGTGCAATAAAATTAACCGAAACTTTTCAATCGCTTAAAGGCAGCAATTTTAAATTTGAAGTTGGAGATAAAAAATACACCGCACACACAAATTTAATGGGCGAATATAACATTTACAACACCTTGATGGCAATAGAGTGTTTGAAAAGTGTTGGTTTTGAATATAAAGATATTTTAAACACATTAAAGCAGTTAGAAGTTAATGTGCCGGGCAGATTTAACGTGCTTAATATTGATGCAAATTTTAACATAATTGTGGATTATGCGCACACGCCAGACGGCATAAAAAATGTGCTTACAACAATTAAAAATTTGCCAATAAATAAACTTATAACAGTGTTCGGCTGTGGAGGCAATCGTGATAAAACAAAACGCAGTGAAATGGGGCAGGTTGCATCAAGTTTAAGTGATTATGTTATTGTAACTTCAGATAATCCGCGAGATGAAAATCCT
Organism: uncultured Clostridia bacterium; assembly: GCA_947630405.1. GTDB lineage: Bacteria > Bacillota > Clostridia > Christensenellales > UBA1242 > Onthoplasma. Next base: position 3,269 of record CANRHL010000029.1, on the reverse strand, counting down.
GAGATGATTATTGACGACATTTTGCGCAATAACAATTTAAAAAATGTTGTGCGAATTGTGGATAGAAAATCGGCAATAGAATATGCAATTAGCCAAGCAAAAGAAAATGATGTTATTGCAATTCTTGGCAAGGGTGCAGAAAATTATCAAGAGATAAAAGGCGTTAAAATTCATTTTAGCGATTATGAAGTTGTTGATAACTATTTTAAATATTCACAAAAAGGTAAAGTGCGCGGATGATTAAATTATTAATTGCCTTTTTATCTAGTTTTTTTGCTAGTTTAATTTTGATGCCGCTAATTATAAAAATTTTAAAAAAACTAAGTGCGGGACAAACTATTTTAGGTTATGTTGAAGAACACAAAAACAAAAACGGCACAACAACAATGGGTGGAGTGGTTTTTATAATTACAACACTTGTTTTGTCGTTTGTGTTTTTAAAATATAACACGGCTTGGTTTGTAACATTAATTTTTAGTTTGTTTTTTGGTGTGCTTGGTTTTATGGACGATTTTTTAAAGGTAAAATTCAAACAAAATTTGGGTTTAAGGCCATATCAAAAAATAATAGGGCAATTAGGGCTTTCGATTGTTTTTGCAATTTTTATTTACTTTTTCACAAAACAAGGTGGCAATATATTTATACCTTTTTTAGACATTAGTTTTGATGTAAAATTTTTTATTATTCCAATTATAATTTTTGTTTTGCTTGCAACAACAAACAGCGTAAATTTAACAGATGGACTTGATGGTCTAAGTGGCAATGTAAGTTTAATTTATTTAATCTTTTTTGTTCTAATTTGCACAATTTTAAAAAACAATTTATATCAAGCAGGAGAAACGGGTGAAATAATAACCAATCTTGAAAACATTAATATTTTATCCACACTTTTTATTGGCGCGATTTTAGGATTTTTAATTTTTAACACCAACAAAGCAAGTATTTTTATGGGAGATGTTGGCTCGCTTTGTTTAGGCGGTTACATTGGTGCGAGTGCCTGCCTTGTTGGGCTTGAACTGATTATTCCAATTTTGGGTTTTTGTTTTGTGTTTAGTGCAATTTCTGTAATCTTGCAAGTTGTTGTTTATAAAACAAAACATAAGCGCATTTTTAAAATGGCACCATTTCATCATCATTTGCAAATGAGCGGATTGAGTGAGCCCAAAATTGTAATGATATATTCAGCAACAACAATTGTGCTTGGCGTTATGTCGGTTATTTTTTATCTTTTGTAATAAATAAAAACAATAAAAAATAAAATTTAGTAGGTGGATATGTTTAAAAATAAAAATTGTTTAGTTTATGGCATGTCAATATCGGGCGAGTGGGCAAGTAAACTTTTAGTTAAACTGAAAGCAAATGTTTTTTTGTATGACGATAATTTAGAAAAACTAAAAACAAAACCAATAAAATCTTGTTACGTTTTAAACACCTTAAATGAAAAATTAATTAGCCAATTCGATTACATAATTGTATCTCCATCAATTGAAAAAGATAACGAATTTTTGCTTTTGGCAAATAAAAACAACATACCAATTTTAAGTGAAATTGAACTTGCATCAAAATTTTGCAAAAAACTTGTTGCAATAACCGGAACAAACGGCAAAACCACCACAGTTGAACTATTAACAAATATATTAAAAAAGAGATATAAAGCAATTGCTTGTGGCAATATCGGTTATCCGCTTTCGCGCGCGGTTTTAGAAAATAAAAAACAAATTTTTGTTTGCGAAGTGAGCAGTTTTATGCTTGAAAACTGCCAAACTTTTTCGCCGCATGTTGCAACAATTTTAAACATTGAGCCAGACCATTTAATACGGCACAAAACAATGGACGAATACACGAAATTAAAATATAACATTTTTAAAAATTTAACTCCGCACGACTATGCAGTTGTTAATTTGGATAACAACATTTGTCCGCCTGTAGACGCATTAAAAATTACATATTCATTAACAAAAAATGCAGACATATATTTAAGAAATGGTGCTATATATTTGCATCAAGAAAAAATTGTAAATGTAAACGAAATAAAATTAAAAGGCAAACACAATTTGTATAACATAATGTGTGCAATTGCGTTTGCGTATATTTACAAAATTAAGCCAAGTGATATGCGAGATGCAATTATAAATTTCACACCCGATAAATTCAGAATTGAAAATGTCGGATGCATTAATAAAATTAATTTTGTAAACGATAGCAAATCCACAAACATTGCATCCACACTTGCAAGCGTCGAAGCGATTAAAGGCAGCATCATTTTGTTGCTTGGTGGCTCGAATAAAGAATTGGATTATTCAAAACTATTTTTAAAACTTCCAAAGCGAGTGAAACAAATTTTTGCTTTTGGTGAAATTGCAAATGACTTAATTGCGTGCAATAATAACAAGTTTAAAATTGAAAACGAAATAGATTTAAAATCTGCGTTTAATGAAGCCGTAAAAATCGCCTTGCCTAACGATACAATATTGCTTTCGCCCGCAACGGCAAGTTACGACCAATTTAAAAATTACATTGAACGCGGCGAATATTTTAACAATTTGGTAAAAGAGTATGAAAAAGGGCAAGTTAGATAGTTTTATTGTTATAAGTTGCACATTAATTTTGGCAGTGTTTGGTTGTGTTATGGTTTACAGTGCAAGCAAGTATTCAGCAGCAGTTAATTATCACAACCAATTTTTCTATTTAACAAAACAAATTGTGGGTGTTGTAATTGGTGTTGTTGGCTTAATTATCTGCTCGTTTATTAACCACAAAATTTACAAAAAATTTTATTGGATATTTTATATTGTTGGCATTGTGTTTTTGCTTCTTGTGTTCGTGCCGGGGCTTGGCAAAACTAGTTATGGCGCAACGCGGTGGATTGGCTTTGGCAGTTTTACAATTCAGCCAAGCGAAATTGCAAAATTTTGCCTTGTGTTTTTCTTGGCAGGATATTTATCCGATGGCGACAAATTGGACAAAGTAAAACACATCCTAATAACTTTAAGTTTAGGTGCAATCTATTGCTTGCTAATTATGTTAGAGCCAAACATGAGCATAACCATGTGCGTGGCGTTCACATTAATTTTCATGTTGTTCATAGCGGGCATGCGGCTAAAAACTTTTGCAATATTGACCGTGCCGGCGATAATGTTGGTTGCCGTGCTTATTATGATTGAGCCGTATAGGCTAAACCGAATTGTTGCATTTTTAAACCCGTGGAGCAATCCACTTGACGAAGGCTATCAACTAATTCAATCCTTGTACGCAATCGGCAGCGGCGG
>CANRHL010000028.1 GCA_947630405.1 uncultured Clostridia bacterium | reverse complement strand
TATGTGCCCGGCGCTAAATTAATGCCGTTGCCACCAGCAAGGCTAATTTCCGTTTGGCTGGTTGGGTAAGCATTTTCCAATAAAAGTGTAGGTTCAGCGTTTGTTATGCTTGGTGCCGTAAAATAAGCCGTTGCAGTAAATCCCGGTGCTCCTGCCGGGCCAGTAGGGCCAGTTGGGCCAGTTGCACCAGCAGAAAAGGTTTGCAAAATATATTGTTTGTAATTAGGAGAAATCGGTTTGGATGGGTAAGGTTTGCAACAATTGTTACTTGGTGTGTTAAAATTAAAGCATTTCATATTTTCTCCTCACAACATTATATGTAAAACAAAAAAAGTTGTTTAAAAGATGAAATTGGGAAAAAATAATCATCCACTAGTAATTACACTATTCTTAAAGTTTTAAATAAAATTATTTAAAAACGTACTTTCAAATAACTAATTAAAGCCCGCTAGCTAAAGCCCAAATCAAATTATAGCGGTTTAAGCTTTTTATTAAAATTGCTTTGGATTTTTAACAAAATATGATATTATTATTTAAGGAGAAAATGTTATGCGACAAAAATTTATTGATAAAGTTTATATGCGAGAAGTTAGCGATAAAATTTGGCATCTTGAAAAAGACGAAAAACTTAATGGCTATATTGCATTAAAATATGTTAAAGAAATTTCTAAACCTTTAACCGCTTTTTGCAACGGCAAAAAATATGTTGGATTAGATAACGGCTATTCAATTCTTGAATATGTGCCGCTTGATAGAAAATATAATTGCAGAGTGTTTTTCGATAAACAAAATAGGCCACTATGTTTTTATTTTGATGTTAATAATGGTTCGGGCGTTGAAAACGATATTCCTTGGTATGACGATTTATATTTGGATGTAACAATGGAATGCCCCGCCATAACTGAAATGGGCTATTATATTCGTTTGGACGACGAAAATGAATTTAAAATGGCAAAAAAAGAAGGCAAAATTGACGAAGCAACTTATAATGCCGGCTATCAAACGGCAATCGACCTAATGCAAGAACTTAGAGAGCAAAAAAACGATATAGTAAACCGCTGTCAATTTGATTTATACCGAATTAAAACTTTGTTAAATATTGAATAAAAACAGGATATAAACCTGTTTTTGTTTTTATTATTTAAGTAAAAAACAGGGTGGCTAAGCCACCCTATTTTTACACATCATCTTTCAAATGTTTTACCATTTTGCGGATATTTTTCTTTCTTCTTGCTCGTCTTACTAGCACAATGGTTAGTATTATTAGTATAATCAATCCCACTCCTGATGCAACACCAATAATGATATATATTGTTGTGTTTGTTGAAGTTTCTGCAACTACTATTATACTATTAATTCCCTGTTCTAGTGATATCATCACATTCTTACCAAGTTCCTTTATCTCAGCTCCCACTTCATATATATTTATTCCGCGGGCAAGCATATCTTCGGTTAACTTTAGGTAAAGTTTGTATCCGCTTATCTCCTCTTCTGGGCATTCCTGTCCGTTTAGCACAAATCTAAATCGGTATATGTATTTTATTCCTTTTATTTGGCTTGCTCTTTCTCCCAACAGTTTGTTAATTTCTTCCGCATCTGTTATTCGCTCAACTTCAAGTTCTATTCCCTTAGCAAAGCCGTTTTCTCTTGTTGCTATAAACTCTTCGTGCGATTTGCTCGTTAGTTGTTTAGAGCGTACATATATCTCTCTTGTGTCCTCAAGTATCACATAGTTTTTGTTGTCGCTCTTTAGGGTTATTTTGTATGTGCCTGGTGCGCTTAAACCTTCCACCGTTTCTTCTCCGTATAAATATTCCTCTATTATGTTAGGTTTATGTGCTGCGAATTTTGCCTCATTCTTTTTGTCTATAACGCTTACATTTAATGCTTCTTCCGCCTCACCTTCCACATACTCATTATTCATTCTAACTTCTAGCACTATGCGTTGTATGTATGCCTTTATATCTTCTCTTATAATGCCTTCATCTTCCCTAGTTTTTAACATAATTGTAATTACATCGTCAGCCTCTAACTCTATCTCGCTCTCTAATAGGGTGTCGTTAACATAAATGTCATAAAGGGATGAATCTATAACTTCTTCTTTATCGTTGTTGTATTTTACTTTAACTTCCATTCCCTCTTTAACGCTAACTGAAAGTTTATCGTAGGCGATGTAGGCTCTAGATATTCCGTTTATCTCCAATATGCTTATCTTTTTCTCTAAATCTGCAAATATCACAATGCTGCCTTCCTTAGCCTTATAGTTTCTTGTGTCGGTTGGCTTAAATTTCCAACGGATTGTATTGGTTCCTTCATTTTCTAGTATTATGCTATCAACTTCGTTGTCCTCTTCATCCAACAACACCATCTCGCCATCTATCTCTTCAAGGCCAGACCAATCTGGCACCAATTTATGAGTGCGAACTTCTGTTTCTTTGTCCTTGGTTACTATCTCCTCGTTCGTTACATAGAAATTAGGAACATTTTCAATCTTGGCTCCAACCTCTACTTCCTTAGGCTCTATTGTAAAGCTTATTGTTTTTTCTTTATCGTAATTGCCTATGCCTGTTAGTTTTAATTGTGCAGTGCCGGCTTGTAGGTTATCGGTATATTCTAGTTCGTAATCATGTCCAAACCTTAATGTTCGGCCATCTGTCCACTTTATCTCCACCTTGAAGGTTATATCTTCACCGGTGTAGGTTGCTTTTATTTCGGTTATTTCTTTTGTTCCATTTAAATAAACTTCCAAATCTAAATCGTTAATATCTTTTTTAGTTATCTCATACTCAATCTCTTTCTTGCCGCCCAGGTTGTTGCCTATTCCGGTTATTGTAACGCTCTTCTTGCCAATGTTTACACAATCTGCCACATAACTTATTCTGTAATCGGTGCCTTCCTCTAAGGTGTAACTCTTTCCTTCTAACACTATCTTTACATCCGGCTTAATATCTTTGCCTGTGTAGGTTATTTTAATATCCCCTTCTGGATAATCTTGTCCGTCAATTGTTAGCACGTAATTTAACTCGTCTGCATTTATTTTGGTTATGTTAAACGTTACTCTAACCACTCCGTTATAGTTGCCGTGGCCTTCAATTTCAATTGTTGCAAGGCCCGCATTCCTGTTGTTTAAATAAGTTAGAGTGTAATCCTGGTTATCCTCTTCTGTTCCTTGCACTAAGGTGTATCCTTCGTAGATTAATTTTATCTCGTCATCCCTTGTTTGCTCTTGACCGTTGAATTCAACATTTGGCAAAGTTAAAGATTTGCTTTCAAGCATGGTAGAATCTAATGTCTTTGGCTTAATTGTAAACTCTTTTGTTACTTTTCCTCCAAAGTTATTTTGACCTTCTATCTCAATTGTGGCTTTGCCCACCTCAACATTATCCTTATAAGTTACTTTGTAATCTTTGCCTTCCCCTTCTAGGTCTCTTGTTAGATACATTAAGTGCACAGGTGGAGTAATTCCACTCCTTGTATAGGTGGTGTCTATCTCATCCACTGTTATTATTACATCTTCACTGATGTCTTTTTGCTCTATTGAATATCTTATTTCAATATTGCCAGTGTAGTTGCCTGTTCCGCTTACTTCTATAACTATTTCTCCAGCATTTGTGAAGTCATCACACACTGCGCCATTTTTCTTGTAAACAACTGTATAATCTCTCGTTATCTCAAGCTTGTTGCCGTTATATTCTAAGCTTGGATTTATTTTATGTGCCTGATAATCGAAAACAACGTTATCTGCTTGCTTAGTTACATCTTCGTTTGCTATGTCCTTTTGAGTGATGCTGAATGTAAATTCTACGTTACCTTCATAATTTTCTGTAAAGCTTAGTTGTATCTTTGCTGAATTGGTTACATTAATGTTATCTATGTAACTTACTTTGTACCAACCTTCGTCTACCACTGCTCCGTCTACAGTTATCTCTATCTCTGGCTCTATTTTTGAACCTGTGTAGGTGGTGCTATATGGGCCCGATTCCCCGCCAATCTTTATGCTGCAATAGGATGCAAAGTAATCTTGGTCTATTTTCTTCTTTACTATGTTAAATGTTAGGGTTAATCGGCCGGTGTAGTTAGTGCCATCTTGCGCCACAACTAGTATGCTAGCCTGACCAACATACTTATTTAGAGAATAGATAATCGTGAATTCTTCATTGCCCTCATTTATTGTTTTTATTTCACCATTATAACTTAAAGTTACTGTTGGCTTAATATCTTGACCGGTATAGATTGCTTGTTCTTGTGTGCTTAGTATATCTTTTGTTAATTGTTTTGGCGTTATCTTAAATGTTTTTTCTATGCTGCCAGAATAGTTGCCATTAAATGTTATGGTGTAGGTAACTTCGCCCACGTTTTTCCTATCCGGTGTGACATAGTCTATTGAATATTCATCTTTTGTTAGTTGATGAGAGTGCGCTATCACTGTTATGCTTGGGTCTATATCCACATTTTTGGCTTGATAAACAACATCGTCTAACACCACATCTACTAACTCATCTGTCAACTCTAGCCTTGCTATTGTAAAGCTTATTTGCCTACTATTTTTAAAGTTGTTCTTACCCGTTATTGTGTAGGTTATTGTTTTGGCAGATTTGTAATCCCCATCTGCATCGTCTGTTAGATCAAAGTCTAATTCGGTTAGTGGAATATCATTAAAGCTTAACTCAGCCGTTAATTGGTGACTTAAATTATCGTAAGTTGCACCTGATGTAAATGTGGCTAGGTTAACTATGATTGCATCTTTTATGTCTGCTTGCTTAATTTCAAATGAGTAAACCAACTCGCCCGTGTAATTGCCTTTACCGGTAATGGTTAATTTGCCACCTTCTTTTACCGTTACGTTAGCGCCCAATGTATATTCATAATCGGTGTACAAATCCAAGGTGTTTTCTAAATATGTAATTGTAAATTCAGGGTCTATTTGGCTGCCAGTGTATGTCTGCTCGTTCATTGCAACTATTATGCCTTCTGTGCTTAAATTCTTTGGCACAATCTTAAATGATACAGTTTTATTGCCCGTGTAATTGCCTGTAAATGTGAGTGTTACACTAGCTGCCTCAATAACTTCATCAAAATTTCTGCGCACGGTGTCGTTATTAAACCAGTCAACAGTATAATCTGTGCCTAACGTTAATTCTTTATGTATGCCTTTATCCTCAACTGTTAAGGTAGGAGTAATTGCCTTGCCTGTATAGGTTTGATCGGCAATTTTTTCCACTGTCACATCGCTTATTCCGCGTGCAACTATCATAAATCCTAATTTTAGTGTGCCGCTAAAGTTGGTTTTGCCCTCAATTGTAAATTCATAAGCCTCTTTGCGCACATTTTCACGCACGCTATCGTCATAGCCTTGAATGGTGAAGTCGGTGCCAAGCACTAACTCTGTGTTACCATATTTCAACACGCCAACGAAACACTCTTGTGTTAACTCTATGTTAGCACCTATATATGCAATAGTTATTTCTTTGCCTGTTTTTATGTTTTCGTCTAAGGCTTTTGCTGTTATCTTAAACGATGTTTGCACGCTGCCGGTAAAGTTGCCCTTACCAGTTATGTTAACGTGATATGTTCCTACTTTTATGCGCTCTTTTTCCACATAATCAAAATCTATATCGCTTGCGCCTAAAGCAATTTCCTTGTACACTATAACGTTGTAAATATCCTCTTCGCTTACTTCCCTATTTACTTTTAAGCCGTCAAATTCTAGGTCGGAAAGTGTGCCTTTAATATCATCCTCAGTTATTGTGTAAGGATTAATTTTGAAGATGGTTTGCAACGTGGTTAAAGTTTTGTAATTGCCTTCAACATTGGCGGTTAGTTCTATTGTTATTGTGCCAGCATTGATAAATGTGCGCTCGTTGGTTATTTGCTCATCAATTTTGTAGGTTAAGGTGTATTCTTTATCCGAAACTTCCTTGCCATTTACGTCTGTTACTTTCACTTTTATCTCGTGAGAGGCTCTATCGAAAGTAACTTCATTTTCCCCAACAATAGTTATAGCTTGAATTGTTTGTTTTTCAATGTTAAATGTAACATTTTTAGTTCCGGTGTAATTTTTTTCTAGGCCGGTTATTGTAACTGTTATTGTGCCTACATTTTTAAAGTCGTTATCCTCGGTTATTTTTTGTCCTTCTCTAAAGAACTCAATGCTTATATCCTCATCTGTTAAGCCCATATTCGCATATGTCACTGTAACTTCTGGCTTGTGGCTAAAGGTATCGTAAACTAAGTTTGCCAGTCCGCTAACAACAACATCGCTATTAGCAACATCTTTTTTGGCTATTGTGTAGGTTAACTCTTTCTCTAGTGTGCCGGTGTAGTTGCCTGTAGTGTTATCTCCATTGTTGGTGCCTTTAATTGTTACCGTAACTGTGCCTGCATTGGTTGCATCGCCATACTCGGCAACATAATCCTCGCCTAGTGTAAATGTGTTGTCTTTCTCGTATGAGGAGGTTGCTTGAATTTTTGCTTTCTGCTCTTTGCCGTTATAGGTGAAGTTGCTTGCTTCTAGGCTAAATTCTATACCCTCTGAGTTTATATCTCTTGGTTTAATGTCAAACCAAACGCACACTGCTCCTTCTGCAAAGTTTTTCCCCGGTATTGCTTCAAAGAACACCATGCCCTTGCCCGCATTTATGTTTGTGCCTGCAACATAACCATTAACAACGTGAATGATGCCATCGCCTTCTTGTTGTTCAGATTTTGTTATGGTGTATTTATCGCCCTCTTTGGCAAGTTTGAAATAATCATTTTCAATTAGGCGGAAATCCTCACCGAACACAATTGCCTTTTCTTCTTCATCTTGAACATAAAAAGCGGATATTATGTCAATTTCTTGCGTCAATTCGGTTTCTAAGTCTAAGTGTTGTTCTTGGCCATCATATGTGTGTGGTTTAATAGTTATTTTAATTGTATCCTCATCAAATGGTGCTGCATTAACCGTAAAGTTATCCGTTCTCTCGCCTTTATAGTTAATTAAGCCGCTAACCTTTATGTTGTAAACGCCCACATTTTCAAAGCCTTGGTCCGCCCTTTCGCCACTGCGTGTAACAACATAACTAAACTCGTCATCCACTAACACATGGTTATCTGCGGTTGTGTAAGTTAATTCTGGCTTTAAGTTATGCCCAACATACACTTGCGCACCAGTGTAATAGTGTTTTTCTTCTGTTTGTGTGCCGTGTTCGTCGGTAAAATGCTTTCCGTCTGGAGTTACATAATAATATTTAATTGTAACATCGCCATCTGAAATATTCTTTGCCTCAATTGTGTAGGTTACAAAAACTTCTCCGTCGGTTTCAAAGTTTTTATTATCTGTGGTAATTACCACTTTTATTTCGCCGGCAGAAGTAAAGTCCCCACCTTCTTCTAATAGGCTATCTTCCCTATAATAACTTACAATATATTCATCGCTATTTAGGGTTAAATGGTTAGCGGTGGTAACATCTTTAACCTTAATTAATTCTTTCTTGCTAGTTCTATCGTAGGTGGACTGAGTGCTAATTAGGTTAACTGCATTTATTTTTGCTTTAAGAATCTCAAATTCGGCGTAAACCTCATCTTCCTTTGAAATTGTAAAGTTGTTTGAATTAGAGGTTATTTTTACATTAACATTGCCTGCATCCAAGGTGCTTTCACTGCCATCGGTGCGAGAAAATTCTTTGTTATATTCATTGGCGGTTAGGGTTAATTCTTCACTATCCCCGCCCATAGCCTTAACAACAAGCGTAATCTCTTGTGTGGTGCGGTTATATGTGTAAGTTCCGCTAACTTCCACCGAGGTTATTTCTGCTGGGTTAATTGTAAAGTGCAACTCTAGGCTGCCCTTATAGTTGCCAATGCCTTCAATTGTTATTGTTGCCTGCCCAGCATCTGTATTTTTTGAATAGGTTACATTATAATCGCTGCCCGCTTTCAAAACTTTATCAATAGATAATAATCCCTCATCGGTTAATGTAAACTCTTGTGTTTGTGCCTTTCTGTTGTAGGTTTTTGCAACCAACTCGCTATTTTTAACCTGCTTGTTGCCAATATCGCGTTGAGTAACGGTGTAATCCAGTGTTAAATTACACGTAAAGTTGCTTCCTTCAAGGCTGGTTATTGTTATTTTCTTTGCGCCAACACCTATAAGGTCGTCAGTGTCTACTGGAGCATAACTAATGCTAAAGTTGGTTTCATTGTCAATCGGCTCGCCGTTAAAAGTAATGGTAACTTCCGGCTTAATTTCTATGCCGTTAAATTCCACCTCTTCTTCCCACTCAACTGCCGTTTTTTCTATCTTAAATGGAACAATTTTAAAGCTGGTTGTCGTTTCATCGTTATAATTGCCCGTGCCTTTTATGGTTATGGTGTATGTGCCAACGTCTACGTGGTCTCCCTCATATTCCAAGGTGTAGTCTTTGTCAAGTTCAAGTTGAGTTGAGCCATCAACAACTCTTGGCTTTGGCTCTATCTTGCTGCCCGTGTAGGTTTGGTCAACAATCAAATCCACCGTTATGCCATCTGCTTTAATGCTGCGGCGTAAAATTTCAAAGTTCTCTTCCCTTTCGCCCGAATAGTTGCCAATGCCGGATATTTTAACCTTATAGTTAGTGCCGGCATCCTTAATTAAAGAGATGTCTGTTTCCTGATTGCCAACATAGAAGGTTAATTCATAATCCACATGCTCAACTAAATCATACTCAAGGTCACTATCAGTTATTGACACACCAGGTTTAACTGATAAGCCTGTGTAGGTTGGATTGGTTATCTCAGGCACAAAATTCGCTAGGCTCTTGCCTGTTATTAAGAAATGTTCACTCTTTTCGCCGCCGTAATTGCCGTTACCCTTTATAAGAATATAGTAAGTGCCGTATTCTTTTGGCGTTGTTGTGTGAATATGTGCTTCATCTGAGTAATATTCCACAGTGTAGTCTGTGCCTTTTTTAAGTGTGTAACTTGGCTCAATTGATTTATCCACAATTGTTAAATTTGCTTCTTGCGCGCTGCCCGTGTAAACCAAGTTGTTAACTGTTATCTCTAATCCCACTAGGCTTTTGCCCGTTATTCTAAATTCTTTATCCTCAATAACGCCTTCATAGTTGCCCGTGCCGGTTATGCGGATATAATATGTGCCATTTTCTTTCGGTGTTGCCACCTCGCTGCGAGAGGCATCGGAAAAATATTCCACAGTGTAATCTGTATCTTCCAAAAGTTTATAGGATTCTCTATCTAAATCCAAAATTGTTAGGTCAGCAACCCGCTCGCTGCCGTTATAAATTAAATCTTTAATTGTAACATCAAGCCCGACTATGCTCTTTGGCGTTATGCTAAATTCTTTTGTTATTGTGCCGGTGTAGTTGCCTTTAAAGTTTATGGTTATTGTGCCACCGTCTGCCACATTTAAGTTAGTGCCGTAAACAACATCGTAATCCTTCCCTGCCTCTAATGTGCCTATGCTATCTTGCACCGTTACACTTGGTGTAATTTGGCTGCCGGTAAATGTTTGGCTAGGCACTTGCTCTGGGCTAACAACAACATCTCCCGCCGTGCCAACATCTTTTTGAGTTATTTCTAGTGTAAATGAAAGTGAGCCGATGTAGTTTGTTGATGTTGGAGTAACGGTTACCGTGTGGCTGCCCGCATCCTTAAAGTTGCCTGTGGTAGTTAGTTGAAGTTGAGATGTGTCTAACAGTACATTAATCACAACATTGAGTATATCTGAGGCATCCTCTGCAGCAGCATTTGTAACATAGGATTCAATTTCTGTGTAGTCTAACCATGGCAAATCGGATGGAGCTACCAATATAACATTATCGTAATCTGAACCATCACCGAACAACAGAGAATATTCATTTCCGTCATATTCCATTGTCATTTTATCCGTCTTAGTAATTGATGTTATTTCAAATTCTGGAGAAAAATTTACCTTGTACAATTTTCCATTTAAAATTAACCAATAACCAACAACAATTGCATCATCTGTACTAGCATGTCTAACCACTCCAATCATTGCACTGGTTATTTTGGTTGAATTAATTGTGAAATTTTCAGTTAATGTGCCAGTGTAATTGCCTGTTCCGGTTACTTTAACTTGTGCCGTGCCGGCATTTTCGTTGTTGCTATATTCTACTTTATAATTCCCGCTTGGTAAAACTGAGCCATCTAAATTTACCGTTACTGCTGGCTCGGCAGGATATCCATCGTATACATAGCGGTCAGTCATATCTCTTTCATCCTGATAATTCCACTTATCTGCAACGGTCAGGCTGCCGCCCTCAATGCTTTTTGGCGTTATGCTAAAGTCCACGGATTTGCTTTTTTCAAAGTTAGGGGCAAGGCCTGTAATAACAACTTCATAGTCCCCAGCATTGATGCAGTCACTTAAATTGCCGCCCTTAAGCCTATAGGTTATAGTATAATTCCCTTCCGCGTTTAGTGTCCGCCCGTTATAAATCACCGTTGGAGTTGGCTTTTGTGCCGTTCCGTTATAAACGGTTGTGGTAAAGGATAGCGATACATCTGCCTGAGAAATATCCCCCTTATTTATGGTGTAATCTGTTGAGGCAGAGCCAGCATAGTTTACTTTACCCTTAATTTCAACCACATAAACGCCCGCATCTATGCTTTTTAAGTTTGTTCCGTCAACAATTGGCCCCTCTAGCGTGCCTTTATGGATAATAACATCGTAATCGTCCTTGCCAAGCGGCTTAAGTGCGCCGTTTACCAGCACTTCCACCTTATCCACTGTTGGCACTTGCACCGCGCCGTTGTAGTAGAACGTCTTTTGATTCAAGGTTATTGTCGTTCCATTTGCCAAATCTCTTGCGTAAATGGTCCACGACCTGCTCAATTCGCCCTCGTAATTGCCGCGCCCGGTTATGCGCACAGTGGCAGAGCCAACCGCCGTGTTGCTA
>CANRHL010000027.1 GCA_947630405.1 uncultured Clostridia bacterium | reverse complement strand
AACGGCTTCGCTTTCCTTATACTTTCTTGCAAGTTCAACACCAATAGAAACATGCGTGCCTTCAACTTCGTGGTCAACCGCCTTGCCTAAATCGTGCAACAAACCTGCGCGCCTAGCAACCTTTTCGTTTGCGCCAACTTCGGCGGCAAGCATGCCGGCTATATAGCAAACTTCAAGTGAGTGATTTAACACGTTTTGGCCATAACTTGTCCTATATTTTAATCTGCCTAAAACCTTAACGATTTCTGGGTGAATATTGTGAATGTCAGCATCAAAACATGCGTTTTCGCCCGCCTCTTTAATTGTTTCTTCAACGTCCTTTTGAACTAACTCTTCAATTCTTGCTGGGTGTATGCGCCCATCCATAATAAGTTTTTCTAGCGATATGCGGGCAACTTCACGCCTAATAGGGTCAAAGCCAGAAATGGTGATGGCCTCTGGTGTATCGTCAACAATAAAATCAACCCCAGTTGCTGCCTCTAGCGCCCTAATATTGCGCCCTTCACGGCCGATAATACGCCCTTTCATTTCTTCACTTGGCAAGGTAACAACGCTTGTTGTAACCTCACTTGTGTTATCAACCGCACACTTTTGAATAGCAAGTGTTATAATGTTGCGCGCCTTCTTATCCGCCTCTTCTTTTGCCCTATCTTCAATTTCTTTTGCTTGTTTAACTGCCTCTATTTTTGCTTCTTCTGTGTAGCGGTCGATAATAACTTGTTTTGCCTCTTCCTTGCTCATTGCACTAACTTTTTCAAGTTCTTTAACAATGCTTTCTTGCATTTCGTCAAGTGCATTTTCCTTGCTGGCTAGCGCCTCAATTTGATTGTGAACCTTTTGTTTTGCCTCTTCAAGTTCTTCGCTTTTCTTATCTAAAGCGGTTTCACGTTTTGTTAAAAGTTCTTCTCTGGCATACAAACGCTCTTCACTGCGTTTTGCCTCTTCCCTGCGCTCTTTATTTTCTTGTTCAAACGCAGATTTTAAAATAGAAATTTCTTTGTTGGTTTGTGCAACCTGTTCATTTTTAATTTTTTCTGCCTGAGCATAAGCATCGTCCAAAATTTTGCTTGCTTTAGTTTTACTAGATTTTGTTTTCTTAATGGTTACTGCGGCATAAATACCCACACCCGCACCAGCACCAACTATAAGCATAACTATTGCCAAAACAATGGTAACTGGCGTGCTTACACTACATAGCAAACTTAAATTTGTTATGTTCATATTAACCTACCTTTATTGTTGCAAACAATAAAACAAATATTTAATTCTTTATATAAAAACTTATTTAAAAGTTAAATAACCATTTTTTATTTACAACAATATTATTATAAATTAATTGCCGCTTAAAGTCAAGCATAATAATAAACTATTGGAAAAATTTGCAAATTAATTTTGCACAAAAATATAGCACAATATATTGTGTATTTATGCTTTATAATACACAAAATTATAGTTCTATCACTTCAATATTGTCAATTACGCTTTTTAGAAGTGGCAATAAATCAATCTTGCTCTCTTCTTTTTCCGAGTCTTTTATCTTAGGTTTAATAACAGGATTGCGCGGTAAAAACACGGTGCAACAATCCTCATAAGGCAGTATGCTAGTTTCAAAAGTGTTGATTTCTTTGGCTATTTTTACAATTTCGTCCTTATTAAAACTAATTAACGGGCGCATTACCGGATACTCGGCAACGGCGTTTGTGGTTGTTAGGCTTTCAATTGTTTGGCTTGCAACCTGCCCTAGGCTTTCCCCCGTTACAATTGTTTTATACTTATATTTTTTGCATAAGGCATTTGCCACTCTTATCATTGAACGCCTAAGCAAATTAATGGCAAATTCGGTGTTGCAATGAATATGAAATTCCTCTTGCAATTTTGTCATGCTGCAAACATACATATATTTTGCGCCAATAAAGGTTTTTATTTTCTTTGCAAGGGTTATAACTTTTTCTTTTGCAAGTTTACTAGTGTATGGAAAACTATCAAAATGCAAAATATCCTGCCTTAAGCCGCGTTTTGCCATGCAAAAACCGGCAACCGGGCTATCAATTCCTCCGCTTAAAAGCAAAAGCCCATCTCGGTTTTCGCCAAGTGGCAAACCATCATAAGCAAATATGAATTCATTAAAAATATAGGTTTTGCCGTTTTCCCTTATATCAACATTAATGGTTGTTTTAGGTGTGTGAATATCAACCTTTGCATCTTTATTGTTATTTAGCACCAATTCGCCAAGGTCGGCGGCAAAATCGTTTGATTTTATAGGGAAGGATTTATCTGCCCTATTAACATTGCACTTAAAACTGCCGCTAATTTTTAATTGTGATATATAATCCTTTATTGTATTTACATCGTTATCCAATTCAACCGCACGCGAAATTGAGTGAATGCCAAACACACACTTCAATTTTTCAATAATTTCATCGGCGTTTTCATAATCGCGAACTACAAGGCGATTTTGTATGTCCTCAACCTTACAATCAATGCCATCTAATGCGTCCTTAATATTATTAATGAGCAGTTTAGTGAAATACTTTTTATTGCCACCTTTTAGGTGAATTTCGTTAAATCTAATTAAAATTATGTTGTTCATCTAGTTGTTTTCTCCCTATAAATTTTCACGGCAGCGGTCAATTCTTGACCAAGGCGAGCACAATCTTCAGCCGTTATTTCCTCTCCAAAACTAATGCGCACTGCACCGCCCAAATAAGCTTTTGGCACAATATCAGATAACACTCTATTATAGCCCGCTTTGCTATTGCAAGCCGACCCCGTTCCTATTAAATAACCCTTATCTTCCAAAATATGTTCAATAGTTTCACCCCTAACACCTTTAAAGCACATTGAGATAATGTTATCAACACACGAACTATCAGACACAAGCAAATGGTCAATATTGATATTCTCCAGCAATTTAGCTTTATGTTTTGAAAAATTTACAATTTTTACATCTTCCATCGCATTTTTAAACGCCATAATATGTGGCACATTTTCAGTCCCGGACCTTAAGCCAAATTCTTGTCCGCCACCCAAAATGAATGGCTTAAACTTGTTAGGGCTAGCGATATAGAGCCCGCCTATGCCTTTTGGCCCGTGTATTTTATGGGCAGATATGGTGTAATAATCCACACCCAGTTCTTTTAAATTTACATCTAATTTGCCAATTGCTTGCACGCCATCGCTATGCACAATAATGTTTTTATTAAATTCTTTTATGCGATTTGTGATTTGTTTTATATCGTTTATTGCCCCCGTTTCATTGCTAACGTGAATAACAGACACAAAAACCACATCCTCACTTAGTTCATCATATAATGCTTGTTCATTTACCGAGCCGTTTTTATTTAGTGGAATAAATTTAACATTATATCCTTCTTGCAAATAATGCTTGGCACACTCATAAACCGAACTATGTTCGCCGGCAGATATCAAATACTTTTTATCTTTCCTTGTTATGTGGCTAGCAAGCACTGAATTGTTGCTTTCTGTTGCGCTGCCTGTAAAAATAAATGTAGAACCCGATTTGGCTTTTAGTTTGGTTAAGACAAAAGCACGTGCATCTTCTATTTGCTTTTTAACTTCACTAGAAGGCTCATACAATGCACTTGGATTATAATAATTTTCGCTTGCCTTAACTAAACTGTTAAGCGAATTAGTGCTTATCTTTGTTGTGGAAGCGTTATCGAAATATAACATAGTGTTAGTATAACACATTTTTTATGGTTTGGCAATTTATTTTACGGCACTAGATTTAAAGATTTCCCTAAACTGCCGCCATTTAAATACACTTCTGGCACTCTGCCTATAATAATGCTTTCTGCAAGCATAACTTGCACATCGGAATATATATCATAAGATTTTATTGGCAAGGCAATGTTCACATGCGTTTTGATATAAATGTAAAGTGTGTGTTTTGTCATATTTATGCCAACCGAATTAAACTGGCTTTCAAATTCACTGCTAACGGCACCAATTGGCACCAATTTTAATGTTATTTTAGGGCCGCGACCAATTAGAAATGGCACTCCCGAAAATGTGCCAATGTTAATTTTTAATCCGTCCTCGCCAAGTGTGTTCATTTGAAACTGTGCTTCTTTAACAATTTCACGCGCTATTGTGTTTATTTCATATTGGTTTGCTGAAAATGCGGCAATGTCTCCATTTGGCGTATATTGAATATCGATAAGGCTATCGTAACTAATTGTGCGGTTAATAACGTTGCTAACGGCAATATTCACCGCCTTTTCGGTTAGAGCCTTGGTTTCGGCCTTAGAATAACTTATTATAACTGGGCTAACCACAAAAAAATAATAGCTTACACCTAAAAAAGCAAATAAAAAGAGAAGGACAATTAATGTTATTTTCCTTTTATCCTGCTCTTTTTTCATATATAATAATATTAAAATATATTTATAATATTTGCTTTCGCCAAATTTTTACATTTAATGACCGCCCCGCTTTGATTTGCTGCTGAATATTAGTGCAAACAAAAACGATGCAAATATCGCCATAGATATGCCGCCCGCCGCGGCTGTTAGCCCGCCCGTGAATATGCCAATTACTCCATACTCCTTTGTTGCCATAATTGCACCACGCGCAAGGCTTGCGCCAAAGCCAATAATTGGCACACTTGCCCCGGCTTTTGCAAACTCTTTAAATGGTGCGTAAACATTAAACACTTCAAGCACCATACCTATAACCATGAATAGTACCAATATTCTTGCGGTGGTGATTTTTGTGCGAATAACAAGAATTTGACCTAAAAAACAAATAAATCCGCCAACTAAAAATGATATTACATAATCCCAAACATTAACCATCTTTTTTTTCTCCTTTTGCAAAAGTTACCGATTTATTAACAGGCTTGTTTCCAACATATTCTAGTTCCACAGCATGAGCAATTCCGGGGATTGTGTCCCCTTGCTGAGAGGTTGTTGTGCTCATTAATGCGCCGGTTGAAACCAACAACACACGTTTAAATTCGCCTGCACTCAATTTCTTTAAAATATAAGAATTTAGCACGCTTGCCGAACAACCCGCACCGCTGCCGCCCATGAAAACGCGCTCGGTTTTATCGTACATCATGCAGCCGCAATCCGAATAGTTTTTGCCAAGAATAAATTTTTCTCGCTCCATAAGGTCAATTAAGATTTCACTGCCAAGTTTGCCCAAATCCCCCGTTAAAATAAGGTCATAATCACTTGAACTTCTGCCAACATTTTTCATATGTTCTCTAATTGTATCACATGCGGCGGGTGCCATTGCTGCCCCCATGTTGTTAACATCACCAATGCCAAAATCCACAACCCTGCCAAAAGTTACCGCCACAACACGAATATTGCTAGGATTGTTTGAAATAACACTTGCTCCACCACCCGTTATGGTCCATTGTGCGGTGGGTGGGCGCTGATTGCCTAGTTCTAACGGAAAGCGATATTGCCTTTCTGCACTGCTAAAATGTGTGCATGTGCCAGCCACAACATTGTTTGCAAGCCCGTTATCCACAAAAATGCTTGCCAATGCTATTGATTCCGCCATTGTGGCACAAGCCGAATAAAGCCCAATAAAAGGCAACTCTAATTCACGCGCCGTGTATGAAGAACTTACAATTTGATTAAGCAAATCGCCACCAAAAAAGAAGTCTATATCGCTCACTTTTAGGTTGGCTTTATCAATTGCCCCAACAATGATGTCTTGCAACAACTTTCGCTCGCTCTTTTCAAAAGTTTTTTCTTTTAAGGTGTCATCCTTCAAAATGTAATCAAAATAGTCCTTTAATGGCCCTTTGCCTTCCATTGGCCCAACAATGCTATAGCCATTTAAAAGATAAGGTTTGTTTTTTAATTTTATTGTTTGCATTATACCCCCTAAATGAATAATCCCACAAAGCCACAAACAATTGAGCCAACCACGCCGCAAACGATAACCGGCCCGGCTATTGTGAACATTTTTACGCATATGCCATAAATTATGCCTTCCTTTTTAAATTCTATTGCCGGGCTTGAAATTGAGTTTGAAAATCCCGTTATAGGAATAACCGAGCCAGCGCCACCCCATGCACCAATAACATCATAAATTCCTATGCCAGTTAAAAAGCAGGTTAAAAATATAATGCTCATAAGCATGCAGGTTGTAACTTCGCTTTCGGCAAGATTTGGAAAGAAATGGCTATATAAATCAAAAAAACCTTGTCCCAATGCACAAATTAATCCACCCACCAAAAAAGCCTTAAAAAGCGATGGCCAAGCCTTTGTTTTTGGCACTTTACTTTCAACATAAATGTTGTAATTCGCATTTCGTTTTTGTTTATCCATAAATTTCTCCTTATTTGATAATTGCCAATAAAAATTTTTTAAAAACAAAAATACATAAAATTTTGGCTTTTTCACAAAATATGGGAAAGGAGAAAATATGAAAAATAAATATATAGCAATTCTATCTTTAATTGGTGTTGGCGTTATGCTAACTGGCTGCAATGCAAATATATCAACCGATAATTTCAGAGATAATATAGAAGAATTTACCGAACACGTTTCGGCTTACAATCAATTGAACACACAAAAAGCAAACAAAAAGATATTTAATAAATACACCTTGTCTGTTTCTGCCCCAATTGATGCCAAAATGGACGATAATACGTCAAAAATTGACAATACAGAGCAAACAGAAACAAGTGAAAGCAATGAAAACGTAGCTGAAAATATTGCACCAGAAATTAACAATGAACCAGTTGAAAACGCACCAAAAGTTAGCGATAGCATTCCCTCTGAAAAATCGGAAGTTAGAGATGAAATAAAGAACGACATCAGCACAATGGATATAAAAGAAGAACTAACTCAGGACAAAGTTTCCACCCTATATTCGCTTTCCGGCGATATAGAAAATGAGTGTGACGATTTTTCAACACTAAAAGAGAATATAACCAATGCCATAGTTGAAACTCAAAATTTAATTGATAAAGTTAACAAAAAAGAAATTGAATTGACGGCAGAACAACGAATGTTTATAACCGAACAATCTAGACAACTAAAAAATTTGGGCAGACAACTAAGCCATGTAACCAGTGAACTTAATATAAATTTAAGCGATTTATCTACAATTATGCGAGAAAATGGCGATATTGACGCATTGTCTTTAAAATATTTAGTGGTGTTAGATAACCTTATTAATGGCAATGAAATGCTAGAAAACGGCTTGCACTCGCTAAACATGATAAACAACCTAATAAACATGAACCGCCCATTGCCTCCAGATAAACAAGGGCGAATTATTTATGGCTATCAAAAAAATAACGAGCCGCCGATTATAAAGGATTATTTAATAGACAACAATGGCAAACTTGAAGAAAGCCAAACAAATAACGATGCTCCAGCAAGCGAAAACGCTGAAAACACCGAAACTACAACAAATGAAAGCGAGCAAAAATTTAAATCGAATATCGACACCTATCGCGGAAATGTTAGCAACATTGATACTTTCTTTAACACCGCGCTTTTAGATAACGAATTTATGTATGGTAATAACCGATATGGCTATGGCGGATTAACCGGCATGGGCTATGGCGGTGGTTTTAACCCATATGTTCAAAACCAATATGTTGGAAACAACGAAACACAAAACACAAATGACACAACAACGGGCGGCGTAGATAATACGAATAACACACAAAATGTTGACACAATAGAAAAAGAAGCCGACACAAATAAGCCAGCAAAAAAGAAGGGTTTAATAAAGAATATTGACACTTACCGAAACGAAAACACCCCAACCCTAAGTTCGCGGATAAATAATGTTAAGCAGTCTATTAGCGGGTTCTTTGGCAAATTTTCAAAGCCAAGAGAGCAACATATTAAAAACCCAATTGCAAAATTTGAGGACTAAACTATCATGCCATCTTTAAAATCCTTTAACACTTTATTTTCTATTCGGCTAACTTGAACTTGGCTAACGCCAAGTTCTTTTGCTATCTCGCTTTGTGTTTTATCTAAATAATATCGCATAATAATAACTTGTTTCTCTCGGGCGTTTAAGTTTTTAATCATCTCCCTTAATGCAAGTTTATTTACATACTGCTCTACCGAAAAATCGTCAGTCAGTTTATCTAGAATTGTGGACGAATCTTCGTCATCACTAAATTTTTCATTTAACGAAAGCGGCGAAGTGTTGGCCTCTAGGCTAAACACTATCTCGTTTGTTTCCATATTAAAATGTTTAGACAGATGTTCTAGTGATGGATTTTCGCCATATTGTTTATTATATTCATATATATAATTTTTAAGTTGAATTGCAGTGTGTTTAATGCTTCTTGAAACTTTAACACTGCCGTCGTCTCGCAAAAAACGCTTAATTTCGCCGGCAATCATAGGCACGGCATATGTGGTAAATTTAACATTAAAAGAAGGGTCAAAATTATTAATTGCCTTAACAAAGCCCATTGCCCCAAGTTGATAAAGGTCATCGTACTCTATGCCCTTATTTAAATATCTTTTAACCACACTTTTTATTAATGGAGAGTTAAATGTGATAAGTTTTTCTTTTGCTAGATCGTCGCCATTTTTGGCTTTTTCCAATAATTTGGCAGTTTCTTCACTATCTAGCATCTTTACCCCGCAACTTTTTCCAAGGCTTTACTCATTTTAACAGTAAGGCCACTGCCTGTGTTTTTCACCTCCAATTTATCCATAAAACTTTCCATAACAGTAAATCCCATGCCACTGCGCTCTTCGTTTGGTTTGCTTGTGTAAAACGGTGTGAGCGCACGTTCGATATCTTGTATGCCCACACCATTGTCAGCAATAGATATCGCCACAATGTTGTCTTGTGTTGCCACCTTCATAGTTACATAGCCGATGCTTTGCGGATATGCGTGAACAACCACATTTGTAACCGCTTCGCTAACGGCCGTTTTAATATCGTCTAGTTCGTTCAAACTTGGATTAAGTGGCAAAATAAAACTTGCCACCACATTGCGTGCAAAGCCTTCATTTTCCGGTATCGCTTTAAACTTAATTTCCATGCTATTTTTCATATTTCCCCCTTAAACTATTTTGGGCATAATTTCGTATAGCCCACTCATTTTAAAAATTCGTTCGGCGTTTCGGCTTGGATTGGTTATAAATATTGGCTTATTTTTGTCCCGCATCTTTTTATATCTACCAATTAAAACCCCCACCCCTGTGGAATCCATAAATGTTAGTTCGCTTAAATCTAGCACAATTTGAACAAAAGTTTTTTCGGTGTCAAGCAATGTATCTAGCGATTTTCTAACATTTGGTGCAGTATATTCGTCTAGTTCGCCCGAAAGCATAATGTATAATGTTTTGTTTACAATTCGAGATTTAATTTGCATAATTCACCCCTCAAAACTATGCTAACAAAACAAGACCTAAAAAAAATAACAACAAATGTTGAAAGGCTATGATATTTTGTCTAACCTTGTTGAGTTTTAATTGGATTTTTAACTCAAATTTCTTGACAAACTTTAAGAACTATGCTAACATAAACTTGGATTTTACAGGGGTGCCAAAAGTTTTTATTTTTGGTTAAAATTTAAACTGGGAGGTACAAATGAGTAAAGCAGATTATCAACTACTAAACAACTACATCAGCATTTTAACAGAAGGTGTGGACAACACCGAAAACTCAACAAGGCCACATTGGTTAGACGGCAAAGAAGCCTTCACCGTGCATAAATTTGGCGAAGTGCATAGATACAATTTGCAAGAAGAGTTCCCTATTTCAAGTGTAAGAAAACTCTTTTGGCAGTCTTGCATTGACGAAATTTTGTGGATTTGGCAAAAAAAATCTAATAATATTAAGGATTTAAACGCCCGCATTTGGGACCAATGGGCAAATAAAGGCGAGCATGCCGACCAAGAAATTGGCTCTATTGGCAAAGCGTATGGCTATCAGTTGGGCAAAAAAACGATTGTAACAAAAGACGGCAGTAAAATTGACCAAGTGGATAGTGTGCTTGACACCCTAAAAAATAATCAAGGCAGCCGAAGAATTTTATCTAATATTTACAATTTTGACGATTTGCACGAAATGAACCTTTACCCTTGTGTTTACAGCACAACTTGGCAAGTTGAAAAAGGCAAATTGAACTTAATATTAAATCAGCGCAGCCATGATACCCTTTCTGCTGGTGCGTGGAACGTGGCTCAATATGCGGCTTTACTCTGCATGTTTGCTCAGGTTAGTGGGTTAAAGCCGGGCGAAATGGTGCATGTTGTGGCAGATTCTCATTGCTACGATAGGCATATTCCAAGAGAATTTCAAGTTATTTTAAGGCGTTGTTCTCTTATTCAACAACGCGCTTATAAATACTATTTTGAAGATATTTTAAAAGGTGAAAACGATGTTGCAGTTAAACACTTTATGGAAGTGTTGGAAGAGTTGGAGAAAAACGATTTTGACATTGATTTTGATAAAGAATTTGAAAAAGCCAACGCCGTTGCTCACGACAACAACACCGATTGGTTTGAATATTTAGAATATGTTAGAAAAACACCTGAAATGGCAGTTGCAAAAACGCTAATTCAAAAAATGATTGCCTACCCTGAAGTTGATAAAATTCTTGGTTTTAAAACTCCAAAATTGGTGTTAGACCCAAATGTTACTAACTTTTATGAATTTGTTAGCCCTAGAACATACACCGGCACAGATGTAACGGTTGAAAATGGCGAATTTGTGCGCGATGGCAAATATGTTAACAACCCAAATTCAAGCTTTAAAATTGAAGATTATGACCCACAAAACGAAGGCTTTGAATTCGATAGTCCTGTTCCCGTTGCAGAATAAACAAAAAACTCGGTTCCCCCGAGTTTTTTATTTTTTGGTGGAAAGAGGTGGATTCGAACCACCGAAGACGAAGTCGACGGATTTACAGTCCGTTGCATTTGGCCGCTCTGCAATCTTTCCGTAAAAATGCCTTAAACAGGCACTTAATTATCTTTATGGAGCTAGTGAAGGGAATCGAACCCCCAACCTGCTGATTACAAGTCAGCTGCTCTACCGTTGAGCCACACTAGCATATTAAGTTGCAGCTGACGAAGTAACCATCACTTCTCACTTTGCT
>CANRHL010000026.1 GCA_947630405.1 uncultured Clostridia bacterium | reverse complement strand
GGGTGGTTTTCATCGCAAAGCGTGTCGCCCGTGCCGGTGTTCTTTAAACCAACAACCGCACAGATATCGCCTGCCAAAACTTCTGGAATATCTGTTCTGTTATTAGCGTGCATGTGGAGCAAACGGCCAATACGTTCTTTTTTATCTTTAGTTGAATTTAGAACATAACTGCCGGCATCCAACTTGCCACTATAAACACGAATAAATGTGATACGGCCAACATATGGGTCGGTGGCAATTTTAAATGCCAAAGCCGCAAATGGCTCGTTATCGTTATTGTTACGCTCAACTTGTGTGCCATCGGCAAGTTTGCCTTTTATTGGTGGAACATCAATTGGGCTTGGCATATAATCTACAACTGCATCCAATAGTTCTTGTATGCCTTTATTTTTTGCTGCTGTTCCGCACAAAACAGGGAACATTTGAAGGGTACATGTGGCTTTACGAATGCCCTTTTTGATTTCGTCAATTGTAAGTTCTTCACCAGCGAAGAATTTTTCTAATAAAACTTCGTCGGTTTCGGCAACTGATTCAATCATTTTTTGCCTATATTCTTGGCATTGAGCTAGCATATCGGCTGGGATTTCTTCTTCTCTATAATCCTTGCCTAAATCGTCGTAGAAAACGTATGCTTTCATTTTAACAAGGTCAACAATACCTTTAAAAGTTTCTGCTTCGCCAATAGGCAATTGAAGTGGAACGGCGTTTGCGCCTAAAACATTACGAATATGATTCACTGCTTTTAAGAAATTAGCATCGTTAATGTCCATTTTGTTAATAAAGCAAAGACGTGGAACATTGAATTTGCTTGCTTGACGCCAAACGTTTTCACTTTGTGCTTGAACGCCGGCACGCGCGCTGAATAGTGCAACCGCACCATCCAAAACTTTTAATGAACGCTCAACTTCAACGGTAAAGTCAACGTGGCCCGGAGTATCGATAATGTTGATTGTGCAATCTTGCCATTTACAAGTGGTGCAGGCAGAAGTGATGGTAATACCACGCTCTTGCTCTTGCGCCATCCAATCCATTGTTGCTTCACCATCGTGCACTTCACCAATTTTGTGGTTAATGCCGGTGTAAAACAAAATACGCTCGGTTGTTGTTGTTTTTCCGGTATCGATGTGCGCCATGATACCAATATTTCTAATTTTATCTAACGGAACTGTTCTCGCCATATATCCCCCTAATTACCAGCGATAGTGAGCAAAAGCCTTGTTTGCTTCTGCCTGTCTGTGCATATCATCACGGCGTTTAATTGCACCGCCGGCTTGATTATATGCATCAACTATTTCTGCTGCAAGTTTGTTCTCCATACCACGCTCGTTGCGCTTTCTTGCGAACATAACTAACCAGCGAATTGCAAGTGTTTGTTGACGGTCCGCACTAACTTCCATAGGAACTTGATAGTTAGCACCGCCCACACGCCTAGCCTTGGTTTCAAGTTTAGGCTTAATATTTTCAATGGCCGTTGTTAAAACGTTAAGTGGCTCGTTGCTTAACTTTTCGCTAGCAAGCTTCATTGCGCTATAAACGATTGTTTGAGCAATGCCCTTTTTGCCATCCAACATAACTTGGTTAACAACTTTTGTAACCAAAGTTGAATTATATAGTGGATCTGGCAAAACTTCTCTTTTAACAGCCTGATTTCTTCTAGACATATAATTCTCCTTATTTTAATTTTTATAATTTTTTATTTAGGTTTTTTGGCACCGTACTTAGAACGACCCTGTTTGCGTTTTTGAACGGCTGCAGTATCAAGCGCGCCACGAACCACGTGATATCTAACACCTGGCAAATCTGGCACACGGCCGCCACGCACTAAAACAACGTTGTGTTCTTGCAAATTGTGGCCTTCACCTGGGATGTAGCAAGTTGTTTCCTTTTTATTAGAAAGGCGAACACGACATATTTTACGCAAAGCAGAGTTAGGTTTTTTAGGTGTAGTAGTGGTTACAGTTAAACAAACACCACGTTTTTGTGGGCATTTATCTAACAATATTGATTGACTTTTTTGAGTTTGTTGCACTCTACCCTTTTTAACCAACTGATTAATTGTAGGCATTTATTCCTCCTATTTTTATTATTTGTGCTAACCCTTGCACTGGTCCAATGCTACTAAAATTTGGACCGCGGTATAGACAAACAGCATTTTGTACTATAACAAGTTAATTATATTATAAAAAAATATTTATGTCAATAGATTTACGCGAAAAAGTTATTAATAAAAGCCGGAAATTTACTAACTTTTTATGAAAAAACGGCACACTGCCGTTTTGTAATTTGTAAATGATTTAAAATTGATTAATTGCAAACTAAATTAAATCTTTTTCATAGTTAATTTTATAAAACTGTTTTGTTGCGTCTGTAACTTTTAATTCATCGGCAATTTCAATGTCCGCCACCGCTAAAATTTTGTTTTCTACGGCAAGCACAGGAATGCTATCTCGCATACGTTGTGGTATTTTTTTATCAATAAAATAATCCTTCAATTTTTTGCTTCCGTTTAAGCCAAGTGGCGCAAAAGTGTCGCCTTCCTGCCTAAAGCGCCAACAAGCATTTGCTGGGATTTTTTCTGCATCAACAATGTGTTGATGTGGCTTTGGTTCTGTTCTAACCTTGCTTGATGTGGCACGAATAATGCCATATTCTTCAATTTTGGTTTTGCCGCTTCTAAATGGGTAACTATCGGCGGTCTCTCTCTTTACAATTTTGCCAATTGTAACATAATCATACTCTTTGCAAACTTTAATTTTAAAGGGCAGGCTAATCACGTTGCCATTTTGCGCTTGCAGCGCAAATTCGCGCACCATATTGATGTGTTTGCTTTCAATATCTTGGTCCACAAACTTTTTAAACACTTTCATTAAAATGCGGTTAATAATAACTTCGTCCTGATAAAAATATGTTAGCGGAAGTTTAACCATTTCTTTGGTTTCAATCATTGTGCCGATGTTGGTTTGCTTGTTAATGTAATCATCGTCCTTTGCACAAAGGGCGGCAAATTTAACAATGTTGCGGTCGGCAGACTTAAATTGTTTTCTAATTGTTGGCATAACCACGTTGCGAATATAGTTGCGTGCATAGGTGTTATCTTTATTAGTTTCATCTTCAACATATTCAAGGCTATTCTCGTCAAGGTAAGCCATAATTTCTTCCCTTGGGGTGTTAAGTAGCGGGCGAATATAAATGCCATCACGTACTGGCTCCATCCCCCTTGCACCATTAAGCCCGCTGCCGCGAAGGATGTTTAAAAGCACGGTTTCGGCTTGGTCGTACATATGGTGAGCAAGTGCAATTTTATCGGCAAGGCCCTTTTTAATTAGGGTTTCAAACACGCCATATCTAACTTTTCTTGCGGCTTGTTCTAAGGTCAATTTTTCTTCTTTTGCAACTTTTAGCGATTCGCCCTTAAATTTGTATGCCCTAATTTTATTTTCTTTGCAAAACTGCATAACAAAATCCACATCAAGCGCGCTATTTGCCCTAATGCCGTGGTCAACTGTAACGGCAACCACTTCACAATCTAGTTCATTTTTAATTGAATTTAAATAATGCAACAAGGCAATGCTATCGCGCCCGCCCGAGCAGCCAACGGCAATAACTTCGCCCGGTTTAATCATATTATATTTTCTAATGTAGTTAATAACTTCTTCCATAACTTTCTCCTGCGTTAATTATATAACAAAACACAAAAAATTGCAATACCTTATTAAAAATTAGTTGAATTTTTTAATAAAATACCGCAATTTTAAAATAAATATTAATTTTTTAAATATGTGCGGGCAACAAGCACTGTCATGTCGTCTTTGGCGGACATATTATTTAGGCGCAAGGCTTCGTTTAAAATGCTCTCGGCGATGGTCTGCGGATTGGTGGAAACAAGTTTTGAAATATATTCAATTAAATTTTCTTGCGTTTCAAAGGCGTCAGATATGCCATCGGTGAACATAATTATCATATCCTTTGTGCTGATTGTGGTTTTATGCGTAACTGGGGTTATGCTATCCAGCGCCCCAATTGGCAGTGCACCACCCTCAATTAAATCTATGTTCGCATCGCGTTTTATTAAGCCAAACGGCGAGCCAACTTTAATGAAATCGGCAATTTCTTTATCTAAATCCACCACGCAAACATCAAGTGTGGAATAGTTTTCTTGGTTGTTGACTGAAAGCAATTTATTTACGCTTTCTAAAATTATTTCGTTTTCAAAGCCAACTTTGTAAAAATTTTCAATAAGCCCTAACGTTAAGGCACTCATGTTATGTGCGCTGCTGCCTGCTCCCATCCCATCACAAAGCGCAAGCAGAAAGCGGTTGCCGTTAAGCCTTATTATGCTATGGCAATCGCCACAAATTTCGTTGCCAGCCTTGTTGCAACTTGCAAGCCCAAACACACAATCGAACTTGTTGCGTTTGTGAAGGGTGATTGAATTATAATTGCCTTCTTGGATTGGTGTAACACTGGTTATTCGCATAGGGGCTTTAAGCACTTCACTTAAAACCTTCTCTATTATTGGATGAAAACTCTCGTCCGCCTTAACAATAATCACGGCGTTAAGGTCGTTATTTTTTTCGTTATATAAAAGCACTTCGCGGCACTCAACATTTAAACTTAACAAACAAGAAATTATTTTATTTTCTCTTGCCATGTCAAATGAAACATTTTTGTTAATTTCGTCGCCAATGTTCAAAAGCATATTCGACACTGCACCCATTTGGTCAGCAAGCAAAATTTTAACATTGTTCACATCTGCCACCATGTTTTTATATTGCCTATATTCGTCCACCAGCCGATTTACTAGGCTAACCAAATTATTTACTTTGCCGCAGCGGTTAATTAGCGAAGATGGAATATCTAAAAGCGTAACTTTGCCTTTAGTTAGTGCAATATCAATTAACAATTCAAGGTTAGATTTATTGTCTAGCCCAAGGCTACGCGTACATTTATTTTTATCTAAACAGTCCTTGCAACAATTATTTAAAATTTCACGCGAAAACATTGCAATAAGTTCATCTTTAGTTAAATCTTTTTTAACCATATTTAAATGCAGTTGTTTCATATCCAAAAAAACATTGCTCAACTCGCTCAATCTCTTCTTTATAGACCGCCTTGTTGCATTAATTAAATTGCGTGAACTAATTTCATTGTTTTTCACATAAATAATATCACTTAAATTATTTAATAATTTGTTTGGTAAAATAATAAAAATAATTGCGGCAAAAATAATTGGCAATAAATCATAAAATAAAATAATATTTTTTGCAAAAAATAAATATTGAATTAAAATATCTGTTAAAATTACAATAAAACTAATTTTAAATTTGTGTGGCATACTAAACACGCCTGCCACAAGCGCAATTAAACTGAACTCGGCAATTGGAAGCAAACTCATTGAACTAATGCTAACCCCAAACGCAAAAGAAAGTGTTACCGAATAAGTTAATGTTGAATTATTTATTGAAATTAAAATAAATATTGCAAGCATTAAAATAAATCGATAAAATAAAAAATTATAAATATTAATTGGTGCAAGCCCAACACCTAATAATGCAATTAAAAATAAAAAACAA
Organism: uncultured Clostridia bacterium; assembly: GCA_947630405.1. Taxonomy (GTDB): domain Bacteria; phylum Bacillota; class Clostridia; order Christensenellales; family UBA1242; genus Onthoplasma. Next base: position 6,492 of record CANRHL010000026.1, on the reverse strand, counting down.
ATAGATTCATCTAAGGTTAATTTAAAACAATTTTTTCTTAGTATTGTTACCTGACAAACCACTATAAATACGTATAAAGAAATTAATCCTAATAAAATGTAATAAATAATATAAAAATTAAAAAAGTTATAATAAATGTATGTAGCTAAAGAAATTAAATAAAAAATAAAAATTGTAATTAATTTAATTTTTTTCTTAATAATTTTATGAAAATAAAAAATAATTAATCCAGTTGCCACAACGGTTATTGCAATAAAAAATGTTTGCAAACTAAAATCAATAATAACGGCACTAGAGAGTGTAAACAAAGCGGATAATTTTTCATCCACGCCAACATAAAGGCAGGCAAAGAACAGCGCGTAAATAAACGGGCTTAAATTATTTATTTTTGCGTTAGATAAAACCAAAAAAAGAAAAAATAATGCAAAATATTTTAAAATATAATTAAAATTTATTTTCTTCGTTTTCATAAATAATAAAATAACACAAATAAATATTTAAATTATTTAAAAAAATTATCAAAAAAAATAAAATAATTACTATTTTTGAATATTTTTAAATTTTTTACTTTTAAAATTTTTAGCAATAAAAAAATCTCTCAACCGAGAGATTTTTTATACCTATTTAACCTAAACGCGAGATTTGTTAAGTGAACGACTTAGGCGGATTAGGCCCCGCCGTTAAGTGAACTTAACAATCGAGCAATCTTTAGATTAATTCAATAATAGCCATTTGAGCGTTGTCGCCTTTTCTTAAACCGGTTTTAAGGATGCGAGTGTAACCGCCCTTTTGACCAAGTTCTTTTGCGCGCTCTGCATATTTAGGTGCATACACGTTAAAGATTTTTTCAAGCAATGGGTGTTTAATGTTATCAATACGAGCAAGATAATCTGCTTTCTTTTCACCCTTTTTGCGTTGTTCTTGAACGGTGTAAGTTTTTGCCATAATTTTTCTACGAGCGGCAAGTTTTTTAGGGCCATCGTTCATAACTTCACGATTAACTTTTTCGCCTTTTTTGTTTAATGTGGTTTTAGTAACGGTAACAACATCTTCATAAGAGTTGATTGCCAAGGTTAAAAGTTTTTCGGTGTAACTTTGAAGCGACTTTGCCCTTGCCAAAGTGGTTTCAATTTTGCCGTGCCAAAGAAGGTCGGTTGCTTGATTACGCATAATTGCCAATCTTTCTTCGGTTGGGCGTCCTAATTTTTTCACTTTCATCTTATTTCTCCTTAATAATCGTTGCCTTCAAGGGTTAAGCCATAGTCCTCAAGTTTTTTAATAACTTCTTCCATAGATTTAGCACCCATGTTGCGCACTTTCATCATTTCGCTGCGGCTCTTTTTAGCCAAATCGCCAATAGTATCAATGCCGGCACGCTTTAAGCAGTTATAACTACGAACGCTAAGCTCCATTTCCTCAATAGGTTTTTCGAATAATTTAGTTCTTTCGTCTTCTTTTCTTGCTACTAATATGTTAACGCCGTCCATACCTTCAACCAATTCAACAAACATAGTAGCGTAATCATTTAATAATTTAGCACTTAATGCAACAACTTCTTTTGCACTAACTGTGCCACGAGTTTGCACGTCAAGCACAAGTTTATCATAATCAAGGCTTCTGCCAACTCGGCTTGATTGCACTTCAAAATTTACTCTTTTAACAGGAGTAAATAATGAGTCAATGGCAATAAAATCAACTTCATCTGAAAAATCTTTATTCAAACTTGCTGGAACATAGCCTCTGCCCCTGCCAACATACATTGTTATATCAAGGTCGGCATCGTCGTCAAGAGTGCAGATGTATTGGTCTGGGTTCATGATTGTGATGCCATCTTCACACTTAATATCCTTAGCATATAAAACGGCAGAGCCTTTCTTTTTAAGGGTCATTGTGCCGCGGAAATCTTCATCCGTTTTTTCTGTTTTAACGGCAATTGCCTTTAAATTAAGCACAATGTCTGGCACATCTTCGCTTACGCCTTTAATTGTTGAAAATTCGTGTAAAACTTTTTTAATTTTAACGCCAACAATTGCAGCACCAGGAAGAGAACTAAGCAAAGTTCTTCTCAACATATTGCCAATTGTGATGCCAAAACCTTTTTCTAATGGTTCAACAGTGATTATAGCGTGTGAACCGTTATCAAGTTCTTCTAACTGTATTTTTGGTTTTTCAATTTCCATCATATTGTCATCTCCTATTATCTTGAATAATATTCTACAATCAAGTGTTCTTGAATATTTAAGTCGATATCTTCTCTTTCTGGAAGTGCGAGCACTTTACCGGTAAGAGATTCAGTGTTAAACTCAAGCCATTTTGGTGTAACGGCCTTGCCCTCTTTCAAACTTGCAAACATTTCAAGTTTTTGTTTGCCTTCTTTAATAGCAATAACATCGCCAACCTTAACTTGATATGAAGGGATGTTAACTTTTTTGCCGTTAACAGTTATGTGGCCGTGGGTTACAATCTGCCTTGCTTCACTGCGTGAAGATGCAATTTGCATACGATAAACAACGTTATCAAGCCTTAGTTCAAGCATTTTAAGCATTGCCCAACCAGTTCTTTCCTTGCTTGCTGCTGCTTTTTCGTAATAGTTTCTAAATTGTTTTTCCAAAATGCCGTAAGCGCGACGAACTTTTTGTTTTTCTCTTAACTGAATGCCATATTCACTAACCTTTTTTCTGCCTGTTGCGTGAACGCCAGGTATTGTAGGGCGTTTATCAAATGAGCATTTAGTTAAGCACCTTTCGCCTTTAAGGAAAAGTTTGCAACCTTCCCTGCGGCATTGTTTACAATCTGGATCAGTAATTCTTGCCATAAATCCTCCTATAACCTTCTTGCCTTAGGTGGTCTGCAACCATTGTGAGCAATTGGGGAAACGTCTTTAATGTACAAAATTTGAAGCCCAAAAGAGCCAACTGCACGAATAGCGGCTTCCCTTCCGCCACCAGCACCTTTAACTAAAATGCCAACTTTGGTTATGCCAAAATTCGCAGCATTTTTAAGTACTGTTTCAACAACTTGTTGAGCCACAAAAGGAGTGCTTTTTTTAGCACCACGGTTGCCTAAAGCGCCCGCACTGCATTGTGCCAAGGCGTTGCCTTGACTATCTGTTAAAGATACTAATGTGTTGTTAGATGTGGCTTGAATATGAACTTGACCTTCACCATTAGCAACTAATATCTTTTTCTTTTTTGTTTCTTTTTTAGTAGTAGCCATTATTTACTCCTTACTTCTTTTTATTTGCTATTGTTTTCTTAGGGCCTTTTCTAGTGCGAGCATTAGTGTTTGTCCTTTGCCCACGCACTGGAAGATTGGCAATATGCCTTAACCCACGATAGCACCTTATTTCTTTAAGTCGCTTAATATCTAACGCAACATCTTTTCTTAATTCACCTTCCACTCTATAATTTGCTTCGATGTATTTACGAATAGAAGCAATATCATTTTCGGTAAGGTCTTTAACACGAGTGTCTGGATTAATTCCAGTTGCTGCCAAAATTTTGTTGGCAGAAACTCTACCTATACCATAAATATAGGTTAAACCGATTTCAACTCTCTTTTCATTAGGTAAATCTACACCTGATATACGAGCCATTTTTTATTCCTCCAAAAAATATTTTATATTCTCACAATGCCAAAAATTGCCGCGAAGCATTGTGCTTGTTTTCAAACTTAATTAGCCTTGGCGTTGTTTGTGTTTAGGATTTTTAGAACAAATAACCATAACCTTTCCGTTACGCTTAATAACCTTACATTTTTCGCACATTGGCTTAACTGATGGTCTTACTTTCATAAAAATTTCTCCTTTTTAATTTTTACTTCTCCACACAATTCTACCCTTGGTTAAATCGTATGGGCTCATTTCAACTTTAACATTATCACCAAGCAAAACCCTAATTTTGTTAGCGCGAAGTTTGCCAGAAATGTAGGCCGTGATAATATGGTTGTTCATTATTTTTACCTTAAAGGTGGTGTTTGCTAAAACTTCAATAACCTCGCCTTCGGCTTCAATAACATCTTCTTTAGACATGTAACTCCTTATTATATTTATTAATCATTTTATAGATTTCGGTGTTGGTGGTAAGTGGCGAATTATATTTGTTTAATATATTTTCGTCATGAGCAATCCTTTCTAGGTGTTTTGGATTTTTTAATTTGGGTTTAATCTTTAACCTTGTTCTACCATCTATTATAGCAAGATATCCATTTTTGTCAATAGAAACCACTAAAAATAGTTTATTTTTATCGTGCCCTGATAGTGATTTAACGATGTCCCCCACTAAAAATAAATTGTCCATAACTCTCCTATAAGGTTAAAATTTCAACACCGTCTTTTGTTATAAGAATTGTATTTTCATAGTGTGCACTTGGGCTGTGGTCGGCAGTGGTAACTGTCCAATCGTTATCCTCCAAATACACGAACCTTTTACCCATGGTGGACATTGGTTCAACCGCTATAACCATACCTTCTTTAAGTTCTATGCCCGAATTGTAATGTCCGTAGTTTGGAACTAAAGGATCTTCGTGCAGGTCGGTTCCAACACCATGCCCGGTTAGTTCCCTAACCACGCCATAGCCATGGCTTTCAAGGTAAACTTGAATGCGGTGGCTGATGTGGCCAAGCCTATCGCCTGCCTTAATATCTTTAATTCCTTCAAAAAACGATTGTTTTGTTGCATCTATTAAATTACTCTTTTCAACACTAATGTTGCCAACGGGGAACGTTCGTGCTGCGTCCGAGTGATAGCCTTCCCAGATTACGCCACAATCGATGCTAATTATGTCGCCTTCTTTGAGTGGTGTATTCGTACAAAATCCATGCACAACTTGTTCATTTAGGCTGGCACAGATAGTGTACGGAAACCCCTCATAATTAAGGAAGGAAGGTTTTGCGCCTTGAGAAATTATATAGTTATAGGCCAAATCATTAAGGCGCTGAGTGGTCTGGCCAGGGAAAACGTGTTCTTCAAGCATATTTAAGCAATCTCTTAAAATTCTGCCTGCCACACGCATTTTTTCTATCTGTTCATTATTTTTTATAGTTATGTTCATTTATTGCCCTCATAACTAACTTTGCAACGTTCTCTGGAGTTTGATTTGCATCAACTTCAACAAGAACATTTTGCTTTTTGTAATAATCAATAAGTGGAAGAGTATCTCTAAAGAATACTTCAAATTGTTTAAATTTATTTTCAAGGTTATCGTCAAAGCGTTGCTCTAATTTGCCTTTGCAAACCGGGCAAATGTCCGATTTAACTTTAAGTTTGCTAAACACATTGCCGCATTTTGAACAAGTTAGCCTATTAACTAAGCGTTCTATTGCCACCTCTTTTGAAAGATTTAAATAGACTGCCAAATCAACATCGCAAACTTTTTTCATTGCTTTGGCTTGCTCTAAACTCCTAGGAAAGCCATCAAACACATAATTTTCTTTTTGGCTTTTAAGTTTTTTAGCAATCATTTTTAAAACTGTATCCGTTTCAACCAAATTGCCCTTTAAAATAACTTCTTTAATGTGTTTGCCAAGTGCCGAGCCGGTTGCAATTTCATCCCTACAAAGTTGTCCGGTTGAAATCACTTCAAACTCCATCTCTTTTGTAAGGCTTGCAACAAGTGTGCCCTTGCCCGAACCTTGAATACCAATTAAAACAATATTCATTTATTCCCCTTATTTTAAGAAACCGCGATAATTACGCATCATCATTTGTGCTTCTAGTTGTTTATCAAATTCAAGTGCAACCGATACTACGATTAGCATACCTGTTGCGCTAAATGCTGAAATTATGCCCTGACCCGCTATCAATGTGAACAGCAAGGTTGGTATTAATGCCATAAATGCCAAGAATATTGCACCGAACAAAGTTATTCGTTTGTTGATGCTGCCCAAATATTGAGCGGTTGGCTTGCCCGGCCTAATACCCGGTATAAATCCACCATTTTGTTGAATTTGCCTACTAATTTCATCGGTATCGAAACTAATCATTGTGTAGAAGTAAGCAAAAGCCAAAATTAATAGCGACATAACAATTGCATAAAGCCAAGTGCCTGTGCCTAACCATCTTTGCCACCAATTAGTAAAACCATTGCCATTTGGTGCAAATATGCTCATTAATAATTGTGGGAAGGATAGTATTGCACTAGCAAATATGATTGGCATAACTCCGTTAGCGTTAACTCTAATAGGAATATAGGTTGATTGTCCGCCATAAAGTTTTCTGCCCTTCATTTGTTTTGCATATTGAACGCCAACTCTTCTTTCGCCACCATCAACGAACACAACTAAAGCAAACACTGCAATTAAAACAACTAAGAACAAAACTAAGTGCCAAATTGCGGTTTGAGAAGTTTGCCCGCCTGCACCGATGTTTTTAAAGGTGTTAAATAATCCTGTGCCTGCGCTAGACAAAATACCAACAAAGATTAATAACGACATACCATTACCAATGCCAAGTTCGGTTATTTTTTCGCCTAGCCAAACGGTGAACATTGCGC
>CANRHL010000025.1 GCA_947630405.1 uncultured Clostridia bacterium | reverse complement strand
ACTTAAAAAAGGAAACAAACACGAGCAAGCAAGAGCCAGACAAACCTTTAGTAGAGAGCGAAAATAAAATTTCAGACTATAAAAAGGTGGAGGATTTTGTTGATTATAAAATCGTGGGCGAACTTTTTAATGAGTTCTTGGTGCTTGAGAAGGGCGAAAATATGATTTTAATAGACTTTCATGCTGGGCATGAACGCCTAAATTATGATAAATTTACAAGCATGGTTGAATCTAGGCAGATTGTAACTCAAGACCTGCTTGTGCCTTACACGCACGAAGTTAATAGCCTTGAGCATGATTTTATAATGAATTTAAGGCCAAAATTAAACGAATTGGGCTTTGATGTTGACGAGTTTGGAGATAAAAAAATAATAATAAATTCAGTGCCAATGCAATTAAAGGACATCAACTTAAAAGCCTTTGTTGACGACCTATTGCACGATATGAAGAACTTTAAGCCAACCATGAACAACGAAATAAGGCATTATTTGATGCAAAAGGCATGCAAAAGCAGTGTTAAATCGGGCATGAAATTGTCCGAAATGGAAATAAAAGAGTTGTTGAATAATTTGGATATAAATAACCCGGTTTTATTGTGTCCGCACGGCAGACCGGTATTAACCGTTATTCCAAAATCTCAAATAGAAAAGTGGTTTAAGCGCATAGTATGAACAAACTAATTATAATTGCAGGGCTAACTTGCACCGGAAAATCTGAACTTGCCATTGAAATTGCCAAACAATATAATGGCGAAATTATTTCAGCCGATAGCGTTCAAATTTATAAAGGGCTAGATATTGGCAGCGCAAAAGTTGATAAAGCCACGCAAAAAGAAATCAAACACCACCTTATTGACATCAGAAACTTTAACGAAAACTACAATGTTAATGAGTTTGTTGCCGACTGCAAACAAAAAATTGCCGACATATTAAGCCGGGGTAAACTGCCAATTATTGTTGGTGGAACAGGGCTATATATCAAGGCCTTATTATCTAACTATAATTTTGGAGATAGCGAAACCGACACTTCTTTAAGGGAGCATTATAGCAATCTAGCAGCCAAGCAGGGCAACGAACATGTTTGGCAAATTTTAAACTCGCTAAATCCAGAAAAAGCCAAAACCGTGCATCCTAACAATTTAAAAAGGGTAATACGTTACATTGAAATTGAAAGCCTCGGTGCTAGCAAGCAAACAACTTCTTCTGCCTTGGAAGGTTTAAACTATTTAGCAGTTGGCATTGTTGACGATAGAGCCGCCGTTTATGAAAGAATAAATAGTAGGGTGGATAAAATGCTGGCATCTGGCCTAGAAAAAGAAGTTAAAGGGCTAATTGAAAAAGGGGCAAGGCGCGAAATGCAATCTATGAACTCAATTGGATATAAGGAGTGGTTTGACTATTTTGATAAAAAACATGACCCAAACAGAACAATTGAGTTAATAAAGCAGCACACGCGTAACTATTGCAAACGTCAACTTACCTTTTTAAAAACAATAGAAGGCCTTGAGCTTTGCACCAAACAAGATGCTGAAACAAAAATAAAGGAGTTTTTAAATGATTAAGATATCAAACGAAACGCTTGAATTTTTAAATGAGTGCGAAAAAGAGTGTGCCAAAAGGTTTAAAGAGATTGAAGAGATTGAGTTTCAAAACCAACTTAAAGTGCTTAATGCCTTTAACGAGGCTGGGGTGGAAGCCAGGCATTTTATTGGCAGCACCGGATACGGCCATAACGACATCGGCAAAGAGAAACTTTGTGAGGTATTTGCCGACATTTTTAAAAAGGAAACCGCCTTTGTCAGCCCGCTAATAAGCTGCGGCACAGAGGCAATTAGCCAAACTTTGTTTGGAATTTTGCGCCCAAATGACAGTATGCTATCCATTTCCGGCACTCCGTATGATACACTTAAGGCAGTAATCCACGGGAAAAAGGGTAAAGATATTGGCTCGCTAAAGGACTACAACATTTCGTATGGAGAAGTTGACCTGAAAGACAACGACTTTGATATTCCCGCCATTTTAAAGGAACTTTCTAAAAAGGCTCCTAAAATAATCTATATCCAGCGTTCGCGCGGTTACTCGTTAAGGAACGCCTTAACCATCCACCAAATTGAAAAGGTAATTAAAGCAATTAGGGAAACAGGAAACAAATCTTATATTGTTGTTGATAATTGTTACGGCGAATTTACCGAGATAAAAGAGCCAACTGAAGTTGGGGCAGATGTAGTCGTGGGCTCTCTTTTAAAGAACATGGGCGGGGGAATTGCTCCCACCGGCGGCTATGTTGCCGGGAAAAGGGAACTAGTGGAAAAAGTCATTTATAAGATGATGAGCCCGGCCTTAAGTGCCGATAACGGCTCTTACGAACTCGGCTATAAAGCCTTCTTCGAGGGTGTGTTCATATCCCCGCATGTTGTGGCAGAGGCAAAAAAACTTGTGGTCCTAGCCAGCACGGCACTATCAAAAATGGGGTACACAACCAATCCTAAACCAGACGGAGAGTTGTCCGACATTGTCTGCTGCATCAACTTTAACGACAAAAACAAACTTCTAAAATTCACTCGAGCCATCCAATATGCCAGCGCGGTTGATAGTAATTCGACACTTGAAGAGGGGGAGATGGACGGCTATGAGGACAAAATCATAATGGCAAGCGGCAGCTTCAATCAAGGCAGCAGCATCGAACTAAGTTGCGATGGTCCAATGCGCCCACCATATGCCGCCTACCTTCAAGGCTCGTTGAGTTACGCCCATGGCAAGATAGGGTTAGCCCACGCCATCCAGTCAATTAAATAAAAAAGAAATGTATCCTAGCCGATACATTTTTTATGCCCGCCATATATCCACACGCGTGGGGTAGGGTTCAAAAACGGCAATAAAGCCCGCCAAAAGCCTATGTGCATAACTGTGGATATTTATGGGGTGGTGTGGAAAGTTTTATCCACATCTTTGCGTAAAAGCCTTCTTTTACGCAAAGATAATGCCAAAAACGGCCTAAAATGTGTGGAAAAAGCCCAATTTGTCCACAAACGGCCTTAGCGCCGCCATTTGATAATGTTTGGCGGTTTGGTCGCAAAATCGGCTTTGTGGCAAATTTAAGCCATGACGAGCCGACCCGAAATTCGACCGACCAAAACCAATTCTGTTCAAACTTTAGCATCCGCACCAAACCAAATTTTGCCAGCAAACCAATTGTTCATCTTTTTGAGTTCCAATTCGTCTAGCGCCAGATTTGCCCCAGCCACATTTGTCTTTAAGGTTATGATATCTTATTCATGTCGGCCGCCCACAATTTGTTGAATATTATCAAGTTTTGTTTGTTCGTATCAAAATTGCCAATATTCACATCTTTGCGTAAAATATCACACCACAACATCTTTGCGTAAAAAAACCGACCGACAATGCGGTCGAGTTTTTCTTTACTTAATATATATACTTACTATATATATTATATATATATCATTAATATATTATTATTTGGCTTTAATAACTTTTGTGCCGCCCATATATGACCACAAAACTTCCGGTATGGTTACGCTGCCATCTTTTTGAAGATGGTTTTCAACAAACGCAATCAGCATTCTTGGTGGCGCAACCACAGTGTTGTTCAAGGTGTGGGCAAACTGATTGCCCTTCTCCGTCTTGTATCTTATGCCCAGCCTTCTTGCCTGAGCGTCTGTTAAGTTGCTGCACGAGCCAACTTCAAAATACTTTTTCTGCCTTGGGCTCCATGCCTCAACATCCAAACTTCTATATTTAAGGTCTGCCAAATCGCCCGAGCAACAAACCAAGGTGCGTACAGGAATTTCCATCGAAACGAACAATTCAACGGTATACTGCCACATCTTTTTGTACCACTCTTCGCTTTCTTCCGGCTTGCAGATAACCACCATCTCCTGCTTTTCAAATTGGTGGATGCGGTAAATGCCGCGCTCTTCTAGGCCATGTGCGCCTTTTTCCTTTCTAAAGCAAGGGCTATAAGATGTTAAAGTTATTGGCAATTTCTCTTCTGGAATAATTGTGTCCATAAATCTGCCAATCATAGAATGTTCACTTGTGCCAATTAAATATAGGTCTTCGCCTTCAATCTTGTACATCATGTTGCCCATCTCTTCAAAGCTCATAACGCCTTGCACCACATTGCCATGTATCATGAAAGGCGGTATCACGTAGGTAAAGCCTTTGTTTATCATAAAATCTCTGGCATAAGTTAAAATTGCGCTGTGCAGCCTAGCAACATCTCCGGTTAGATAGTAAAAGCCTTGACCCGAAGTTCGCCTAGCGCTATCAATATCAATTCCTTCCAACTTTTCTAATATCTCGGTGTGATAAGGAATTTCAAAATCTGGCACTTTGGCATCCAAAAAGGTTTCGGCTTGAACGTTCTTACTATCGTCTTCACCAATAGGCACATCGTCTGCAATAATGTTTGGTATGCTCATCATGTCTTGCTTAATTTTGGCATCCATCTCGGCAGTTTCTTTTTCAATTGATGCAATGCGCTCATTGTTTTTAACAACTTGGGCTTTAATCTTTTCGGCTTCATACTTTTTGCCGGCTTTCATTAACACACCAATTTCGCCAGAAAAAATATTACGTTTTGCACGCAAACTATCGCCTTCTTGCTTTAATGCCCTAACCTTTTTGTCTAGTTCAAGCACTTCGTCAACAAGTGGTAACTTGTGGTCTTGAAACTTTTTCTTTATATTTTCTTTAACTTTTTCCGGGTTTGTTCTAATTAAATTGATATCTATCATACATTTACTCCAGTTAATATTATATAAAAAAAGGCCATATTTGTAAATCAATCTTTTAATTTATTTTCTAAAATTGCGAATTTTGTTTGGTTTTTACGCAAAGATGTTGTAAAATGATAATATGTCAAATAATTATTATTTAGATAGAAACCGCAACAATATGCGCAAATTAAATGAGATGTTAAAAGATTTGCCTACATTTTGTAGCATATTCTTTATTGGCATACAAGATACCACAACTCCGCTAACCAGAATTAATTATGCGGTGGACTTAAAGACTTTTTTTACATATCTAACCACATATGAAAGCGATTTTTTAAATAAACCCTTTAATGAAATCGCTATTAGTGATATGGACGACAAAATAACCGCGCAAACTATTGAGCGCTACATGGCATACCTCTCTTATTATGATAAAGAAAACGGGGCCGTTATCACAAATTCCGAGCGCGGCAAACTGCGCAAACTCTCTAGTCTGCGCGCTTTCTTTAAGTATTTCTTTAATAAGGACATGATAAAATCAAATGTTGCGGCAAAGGTCAGTTCGCCAAAATTGCACGAAAAGCCTATTATTCGCCTAGAGCCGCAAGAAACACAAGAACTTATGTATTTTTGCGAAACTCAAAACGGATTTTCTAATCACCAACAAAAATATAATGAAAAATTTAAAATACGAGATAATGCCATAATTTCGCTATTTTTAACCACAGGCATCCGTGTAAGCGAGTGCGTCGGTCTTAATGTTGACGACTTTAACTTCACCCTAAATTCATTTAGGGTTACAAGAAAAGGTGGCAATCAGGTTATTCTCTATTTCGGTGAAGAAACTTCGCAAATTTTACAAAATTACCTAAAATATAGAGAAACATTAAATGTGCCAAAGGAAGAACGTGCCATGTTTTTATCCAGCCAAAATAAGCGCATGATGGTGCGAACAATGGAATATTTGGTTAAAAAATACACCAAACTTGCAACACCATTAAAGAACATTACCCCACACAAACTGCGATCAACCTACGGCACAAACCTTTACAATGAAACAAAAGACATATATATTGTTGCCGAAGTTTTAGGCCACAAAGACGTTAACACCACTAAAAAACACTATGCCGCCATAAGTGATGATATCAGGCGCGAAGTTGCCGGCAAAGTTAAATTAAAGCAAGAATAAACTACATATTGTGTATTATTTATAATTAAATACTCCTTATATTGTATTTAACAATAATTTTACATGTTTTATAAAAATTTAAGATTTTCAAAACTTTTTTCGAAAAATATCGAACAAATGTTTGACAAATCTTTTTTTGTTTGCTATTATTAAATCGAATATAGGAGAAAATATGAGCAAAACAGACGAAACTTATGATTTTTTAGCCCAATATATAGAAACTAACAAATATCCGCCCACTATTAGGGAGATTTGTGATAATTTAAATCTGGATTCAACATCTAGCGTTGTTTACCACCTTAAGAAACTGGAAAAAATGGGCAAAATCTCTCGCGGGAACAACAAAAACCGAGCAATCGAGTTAACAAGCCGTGAAAATTCGGGTATTTCCCTACCCGTTGTGGGTGAAATTGCTGCCGGCACGCCTATTCTTGCTGAACAAAACCTTATGGATAACTTTCTTGTTAGTGAAAACTTATTCTCTGGGCACGATATGTTTGTTTTAAAAGTTAAAGGCGATAGTATGATAAATGTTGGCATTTATAACGGGGATTATGTTGTTATTTCAAAGCAATCAGTTGCCAACAATGGCGAAATTGTTGCCTGCCTAATAGATAATGAAGCTACTGTTAAGCGTTATTATAAAGAAAACGGATATTTTAGATTGCAGCCCGAAAATAGCTTTATGCAGCCAATTTACACTAACCAGTTAGAGATACTTGGCAAAGTGGTGGGTTTAATTAGAAATCAATTTTAATAAGATAAAGATTGTATAAATCTTTATTTTTTTATTGAATTTTGTTGATTAATTAAATTTATTGTTATATAATCTAAGTATACTATTTTACGGAGTGTTATGAGAACAACAGATTTAATACCACTAATTTTATTAGAATTAAAAGAAAGTGATAAATATGGGTTTGAACTTGTTAAAGCCATCGAAACCAAATCTAACAGTAAAATCATAATCAAGCAACCCACCTTATACACAATTCTAAAGAAGTTGGAAAAATCCAAGTTCATTTCTTCTTACTGGCAAGATAGCGATATCGGTGGCAAGCGCCATTATTATAAATTATCGCCTAATGGCATGGCTCAAGTTTCAACCCTGCCTAGCTACTCCGCCCTTTTATCTACCGCAATTGCCAATGACATTGCAGATGGCGGCAACCAAGAAGAAAGCACATCACAAGAAACTGTTGCGGAAACAACACAAAATGACGTTGAAAACAATAAAATCACTTCTAAAAAAGATAACTATGTTTCTATAATGGACCTTCTTACTCCTGAAGAGCCTAAAGAAGAAGCGGCTGAACAAATCACCCTTAAAGAAACAGTTCTGCCAACAGAAGAAGTTTTTGCCACAAACTCTATAGATACGCTTACCGAAACTGAGCAAAACCTTAAAAACACTGAAATGTTAAAGACGGACACGGTGAACAAAAACGAGCAATTCGCTTCAAGTGAAAGTGTTAAAACCTTCACCGAAAAGAAATCTAGCGAACTGAGTGATGAATATAAAGACAAATTAAAAACAATTTACGCCAACAACACAAGTTCAACCGCCCTAAACCCAAAACCTGTTAATGCGGAAATTGACAACATTAGGTTTGTAGAATACGAAAACATTAAAACCAACCCTAATTATGTCCAATCTAGGGCAATAACAAAATCAATGCTCTATAAAATTTTGTGTTCTTCGGCATATTTGGTGGCCGCTTTGGTTTTATGCGCAATTGTAACAAGTTTTACAAAAACTTCTGCTTTGTATTACACCTTTTTGATTTTAGGCATATGCACGCTTATCTTTTACCCTACTTTATTTGCCTTTAAATTAGATAAATTTAAAGAAAATTGTCAAAATAACAATTATAAGAGCAAATTAAAATTGCGTTCGATTTTTGCCGCATGCTTTATGGTTTGCGTTTTGTTGGTGTGCATAATTGTTAATATTGCTCTTAAAAAGGGCTCTTTTGGAAGAATGTTTGCAGATTTTGCCAACTTCTATGCCCCGTTAATAATTTCTAGTGTCGTGTGCTTTGATGTTCTATTTACATATATATTTATAACAAAAAAATATAAAGTTTAGGAGAATTATGATACCCGTTTTAAGCGTTGAGAATTTAACAAAAATGTACGGTCCTAAAAAGGTTGTAAACAATGTGACCTTTTCTCTTTTCCCTGGTCAAATTTTTGGGTTTGTTGGGCCAAATGGTGCAGGTAAATCAACAACAATTCGTATGATAACCGGCCTTACCCTTCCAACCAAGGGGTCTATTAGAATATGCGGCTATAGCATATCAAAAAGTTTTAAAAAGGCCATTGAAAATGTTGGTGCCGTTGTTGAAATGCCACAACTCTACCCTTATCTTTCTGGGCTTAAAAACTTAAAACTTTATGCCAAGTTCTATAACAAGGCTGCAACCAAGCGCATTCCTCAAATCGTTAAGTTAGTGGGAATGGAAAACCGCATTAAAGATAGAGTTTCTACCTACTCTTTGGGTATGAAACAACGTTTGGGCATCGCTCAAGCATTGTTAAACAAACCAAAACTTTTAATTCTTGACGAACCAACTAACGGGCTTGACCCTAACGGCATTGTTGAAATGCGTAATATTTTAAAAGTGCTTGCAGAAAAGGAAAACATTGCAATAATTATTTCCAGCCACAACCTTGCCGAACTTGAGCACACTTGCGATGTTATCGGTTTAATTAACGACGGCAGATTAATTGAATATAAAACCATGCAAGAAATAAACAAAATCATTGAAAATAAGCAACGCATTCAATTTATTTGCAACTACCCTAACTACGCAGCCTTACAAATAAAGAAAAAATATAATTTACCATGCAAGGTGGTTGGCAATTCAGTTATAGTGCCATTAAAAGAAAACAATTTGGCAGTTGTTGTATCTTATCTAACTTATAAAAAGATAAAAATCTATAGCATTAAGAAAATTCAAAAATCATTAGAAGAACTATATTTTGAATTGCTAAATAGCAGTCGTCCATCGTCTAGTATTTTATAGGAGTGTTATGTTTAAAATAATTTCAGCAGAAATTAAAAAAATGTTAGCCAAGCCTGGCGTTTATGTGCTGGCAGTTTTCCTTGCCATCATTTTGGTTTTAGGCGCTTTTGTTTATAAGCCACAAGTGTATGAAAGCACCGCCATAACTCTAGAAGGCAACACATTTATGGAAAAATATGATAGTTTTTATCATAATGGTTCAGCTAGCGAGGGCCCAAAAGCAAAGGCTGACAGTTCAATTAAAGATACTTCCGTTCTTTTTGAACCTTACACCGTTGCGGACGCAAACTTTACAAACAATTATTCAAATTTTGAAAGTAAAATCAAATATTGGCAAGATGAATTATCCTCTGCGGTTAAAGATTATAACGAACTTCAATATTCACCCGAACCATCTGGGGTTACAATAACCAATTATCGCAACCGCGTAGTAGATGCATTAAAACAACTAAAATCTGCAGTTGACGATGGCGTTAATTACTCAAAAGATGGCAGTTTCGTTATCCTAATTTCAAAAGATGCTTATACCACCTTCACAAGCACAATTAATGATGCCATTAGGTGGATGAGTGCAAGCGTTACTGCCGATAAAATTGCCGATTTGTGTTTCGGTTATAACAACATATATGGTAACACATTAAATAACATTTTAAATAATTTAAAATTCCCTACTCTTTCAAAGGAAGTTGTTAAAACTTACACCGAGAACGAAGAAGGCACTCGCCTTAACACAATACAAACCCGTCTTAACACAATTTTTGGCAAAATTACCGACTTGCGCAAAGAAATAAACGAAGATTTTGATAAAAACTTACAACAAAAATACATAACCGAAATTGATAAATTAGCAAATTTGTATATTAACACTGCTAATGACTACTCTAGTTTGGTAAAATATGAGCTTCTTACAAATGCGTTTTCATATTTAAACACAAACGAACAAATTAATGTATTATATCCTTCAAACGAAAGCGCGTATAATGCAAAAACAAGTTTGATAAAGTATAATTATCTATTCGAACATAACGAAATTGACGAACAATATGCTCACCCGCTAACCATTGGTGTAACATCGAACCACGATATTAACGCTTACGATTACGCTTATTTTAGCCTTAAACTATTCAGTTTTGTTATAATTGCATATGCAGTTATGGCAGCTTGCCACTCAATTGCCGGCGAAATTAAAGAAGGCTCAATGAGATATTATGCTATCCGCCCTGTTACTCGAACTGAAATATATTTTGGCAAACTTTTAGCAATAATTTTAATGTCCACCATATTTATAATATTCAGTTCAATCATTGCCGTTGCGGTTGGCGGTGCAGTTTATGGTTTTGGAAGTTTAAACATTTTAACAATTTTCAATAGCACAACTGTTGTAACATTCCACCCTATTGTAATGATTGTTATATATATGATAAGTTTATTGTTAGAACTAATCGTTTACACTACAATTGCAATGCTATTATCTTGCTTGTTTAAGTCGGATTTGCTTGCAATAACATTAATCTTGTTGCTCTACCTTGTAAATTCAATTTTGCCAGTGTTCGCAACGGGAGTTAATAGTTGGTTAACTTACTATCCTTTCTCGCACATTTCGCTATATGCGTTGTTTGGAAGTTCAATCTATGCAGTGAACAACAATTTTGTGAACTTGTTGCTGGGTGCAAAAATTTACACCAGCTCAAGCATAATCCTAACCGCAAGCATTATACTTGCAATTACACTAATTCTAAACATTATCACAATATTTAGATTTAAGAAAAAGGAATTATAAAAAATAGGCATTATGCCTATTTTTTATTCACTTTTATGTTTTGCAATTTCGCCAGTTGCCAATTCATCGCAACGGTTGTTATATTTGTTGTCCGCATGACCTTTCACTTTAATAAAATTTACTTTGTGTTTGTTTGTTAGTTCTATAATCTGCTTCCAAAGTTCTGCATTTTGCACCGGTTTTTTGTTGGCGGACCTAAACCCGTTTAGTTGCCATTTTGTAACCCAATCTTCCAAAAACGCATTTACAAGATAGGCACTATCACTATATAAATCGACCTCGCATGGCTCTTTAAGTAATTCAAGTGCTTTAATTGCGGCAGTTAATTCCATTTGATTGTTTGTTGTTTCTTCGTTATACCCGCTAATCTCTTTCATTGCATCTTTATAAAATAGCACTGCTCCCCAGCCACCAGCACCGGGATTGCCGCTGCAAGCACCATCTGTGTAAATTATAACTTTCTTCATGCTTATATTATAAAATTTTTCTCTAATCAAAGTCAATTAGTTTATAGAAAAAACCCAACCCAAGTGTTCGGATTAGGTTTAGTTTGGCAGGGGAGACGCGATTCGAACACGCAACCAATGGTTTTGGAGACCACTACTCTACCGTTGAGCCACTCCCCTATGCTTTTGTATTATAAATCAATTTGTTGCATTTGTCAACAGATATAAAACATTTTTTCAATTAACAAAAAGACCTTGACAATTTCCCTACATTGTGATAATATACGCATAGGAGGATTTTATGGATTATCGTTTTTTCGAAAGTGTGGAGAGGTCTGAAATAGCAAAAGAAGATATAACTTTAAAACAATATTACGGCGACATCAATCCTGAAACTAGAACAAGAAAGGTACATACGGATTTAAAAGAAACCGGCAGTGCCCTAACTGCGCATTATTATATGCAGGGCAAATATGAAATGGACAATAGATTAACAGATGAACAAATATTCGCAATTACGAATGCCGTTAAAGCCTTGATGCTTTTAAAGGGAGAAGAATCTATTGACGAGCAATTAATTACAAAATTTGTTAAGAAAGTTACCGGCATTAAGATTAAAAATTTTAGAATAGATATAGCAACAAAAACATATTCTTACACCTATCGCGGTGGTGTCACATATGAATCTAATGAAATTGATTTAAAACATCATGTTAACTATAAGCCTTTAATCTAACAATAGATTAAAGTTGGATATTAAAAACGGAAAAAGAGTTGCAAATTGCAACTCTTTTTTTATTTTGCCGTGTCGCTAAAGCGAGATTCACGAATAACATTAACTTTAATGTGACCTGGGTATTCAAGTTTTGCTTCAATTTCTTTTGCAATATCGTGTGCAAGCACTTGTGCTTCCTCGTCGTTAATTTGTTCTGGCTTAACCATAACCCTTATTTCACGACCGGCCTGAATTGCATAAGTTTTTTCAACGCCTTTAAAGCTATTGCCTATTGCTTCCAAATCTTCCAAACGTTTAATGTAATTTTCAATAGAC
>CANRHL010000024.1 GCA_947630405.1 uncultured Clostridia bacterium | reverse complement strand
TTGATAACGCCTTCAATTTCGTCTTTAATTTGGTCTGGGCGGCAGAAAATGTGCGAATCATTTTGAGTGAACGCACGCGTGCGCTCTAACCCAAGCAATGTGCCGCTGCCTTCAAACCTAAAATCGTTGGCAATTTCAGCAATGCGCACTGGCAAATCTTTATATGAGTGCATAAAATTTTTGTAAATCATCATATGATGTGGGCAGTTCATTGGGCGCAAAACATAAGTTTCATTTTCGCGCTCCATTGCTGGGAACATATCGTCTTTATAATGCTCCCAATGGCCAGAAGTTTTGTATAAATTTATTGAGCCGAGTGATGGCGTCATAACGTGCTGATAACCAAGCGCAATTTCCTTATCCATAATATAATCACTTAGTGCGCGGCGAAGTAAAAATCCATTAGGCAACCAAACCGGCAAGCCCTTGCCAATTAAATCATTCATCATAAACAAATTAAGTTCTTTACCAAGTTTTCTATGGTCGCGCATTTTGGCTTCTTCTTCAAGGCGCAAACACTCTTTTAAATCGTCCTTATTTAAGAAACCATAAACATAAATTCGGGTTAACATTTTGTTCTTTTCACTGCCGCGCCAATATGCCCCGTTTACTCTATTAATTTTGAAATTAAATCCGCGCAAGAATTTGGTGTTTTCAACGTGCGGGCCACGGCACAAATCGTAAAAATCATTGCCAGTGTAATAAACCGTGATTTTTTCATCGGCTGGCAGTTCGTTAATAAGTTCCGTTTTATAAGGCTCGTCAACAAAAAGTTCCAGTGCTTCAGATTTTGAAACAACTTTGCACACAAAATCTTCTTCTTTTAAAATAATTTCGCGCATTTTATCTTCAATTTTTTCAAAATCGGCTTGGCTAATATTAAGATTATCAAAATCATAATAAAAACCATTGTCAATGGCGGGGCCAATTGCCAATTTTACATTTGGATAAAGTGATTTAATTGCCTTTGCAAGCACATGGCTCATGCTGTGGCGATACATTGTTTGTTTTTCGTTTTGTTCCATAATTTCTCCTTTTGATGTTTGCAATAAAAAACCTTGCAAACAAAAATTTTGCAAGGGACGATTTTAACCGCGGTTCCACCCTAATTGGTGCAAAGCACCCACTCAATTTTGCTAGAATACTAGCGTTGACCTAGTTGGTGGTTTCAATTTATAATGTGTTGTGTCAATCTCAGCCGGCAGACACTCTCTGTAAACCTAAATATAAACATACTTGTCCAACCAATAATCTATTAAACTATTTAATAGTTTATCACGCCAAAAATGTTTTGTCAATAATTTTTAAAGATATTTTAAATTTTATCTATTATCTCAAAAATTTGTTGATAAAAATCATCATCAACACCAATTACCAGATTACCATATTGTTTGAAATTTAAGGTTATTGTTTTAGATATCGTTTCACGGGGTCCAAGTTTTTCAACACAATTTTTTGCGTTATCACTAAATCTAAATTTAAGGAAATAAATACGACATGTAGGACCAGAAGATGGAAGTATAGACATATCATATCCTAACATAAATTCTTCCGTATCTATATTCCTTATTTCAAGTTCATTTTGAAGCATTAAAGATGTAGAAGCATAATTTCCTTCCCTTATGTAAGCATTTTCCAATCCCGACAAATTTGATTTTTGTTCGCTTATGGCGTCATAAATTTGAAGGATTGTAATTTGTTTATCTGGCTCTTTTTCATTACAGGCAGTTAAACAAAATGTAGCAGACACAACCGTGAATAGTAACAAAATTACACTAAAAAATTTTTTCATATTAACTCCTAAGTTAATGTTAACATAAACTTCCGTTAAAAGCAACAAAATTTATACTAATTTAAATTCTAATTTTTCATAATAATTTTTAGTCGGTTTGAAAAAACATTGCTTAAAAAACTCACAGCTTCGCAATCTTTGTTATCCGATAAATAAATATCAATATAACTTGGGCAAGAATTTAGCACGTTAGTGATTAAATCGAGTGAATTGTTGCACTCGGCAATCTTTTTAATTCGGGCGTTTTTGTTTTTCATGTTGTAAACGCTAAAATTGTCCCCTTTGCACACCACTTTTACCTTATAAACAAGGCTATCCATAGTGTTTATTAAAAAGCGAATAACATCTAAAAAAGTACCCGAATTGAATAGCGTTATGTTGTCGCTTGAAAGTTCGGCAAGGTTATCCCAATGGTGTTTTAGCGGGCTTAATCTAAACTCTAAAAAACTATCAATAAAAAATGTTTGATTAAATAAAATTATTTTGTTTAACGCGCTTTCGTCTGTCGATTTATCAAAAAGTGATAGCACTTTAATATACGCATTAAAAGCAAGCGTGTTGCAAAGCGGATTTTTTATTTTGTTTTTTAAATAATTTATTTTATATTCGCTTTCAATGTAGTCAATAATTATATCTCGCAAAATAGCTTCGCACGGCTCTATGTAACCTTCTTCGCAGGCAAAAAGTAGATAGCAAAAATTGTTGTCGCTATAATTTGTAACAATAATTTTGCAAAAGTCAATTTTATTATGAATTTCTAAATTTAAAAATTCAATAATTCCTTTATTTTCCACTTTAGCCGCTAGTGCTATCTCGCGCATAACTACCTCTATTGTATAATATGCACTAATAATATTTTTACTCTTAAAAAATTTGTAAAATTTTGTAAAATAAAATGTTGTAAACAATAAAAAATTTTTTAGTTTTTTGTGGCAAAATATTTTACTTTTTCATAGGCTTAAATAGGAGAAATTTATGTACTATTTTTACTTTAGAACGGGCGGTTATGATTGCGTTAGAATATCAAATTTGAGTGTGCCTCTTGAAGCCAACACTTATTGTCAATATGTTGGAAATTGTGGTTGTTATTGCAATAATTTTGCTGGGCAAAATATACTAAATTAAAACAAAAAAACACCGTAAAATCGGTGTTTTATTTTTTTATTGATTTTAAAATGTAATAGCCTTTGTTCCTGTCCAAAATTTCGGCATTGCCAAAAATTTTTATTAAGTAATTTTTTAAACTTTCCATGCCGTGGTCTTTTCTTATCACTAGAATTAGTGGTGCGCCGTCTTTTAAATGCTCTTTTGCCCCATCCATAAGTGAAAATAACAACTTTTTGCCCGTTTTTATTGGCGGATTGGTTACAATAAAATCGTAATTTTCTTTAACATTTTCAAAGCCATCGCTATAAAAAGCGTTTGCGCTATGTTGAACATTGTTTTTAATTAAATTTTCTTTTGTTAGGCTGACGGCGGTGTTGTTTATGTCAATCATATCCATAAAAACGCCAAATTTCTTAATTAATGCAATGCCAACAACGCCCAACCCGCAGCCGATATCTAACCCTTTGCCGGATAAGGTTTGCGTGTTGCTTATGGCTTCAAGTAAGGCGCGCGTGCCATCGTCTATTTTGTTTTTAGAAAAAATGCTATCGCAACTGCGAAAGCATAGTTCATAACCTATGACACTATCGGTAAACACGAAAAAATCGGTTGATTTATGCGGTTTATCTATAAAATAGTGTTGCATAATTAAGCGGCCACAACGTAGAATGTGTTTTCTACCGGCAAAGCAATAACAATCATACCAATTAAGATAAGTGCAATGC
The DNA here is from genome assembly GCA_947630405.1 of uncultured Clostridia bacterium. Taxonomy (GTDB): domain Bacteria; phylum Bacillota; class Clostridia; order Christensenellales; family UBA1242; genus Onthoplasma. The sequence continues at coordinate 8,638 of CANRHL010000024.1, read as the reverse complement.
CTGTAAATAGAAATGCGCGATAAACTTTATCGTCTTTAGAAACATCATCACTCTTTCTAACTGCCATGGTTGCCCTTTTTGCAATTAAGCATAGTACAACGCCAATGATTGCAATAACTACACCTGTGATAACTGTGTAACGAAGCAAGAATTCTAATGGACTTTCAAATAAAAATGTGCTCATAATTTTCATCTCCTATTTACATAATAACACTTATTTTGACATTTGTCAATAGTGTTTTTATTTTTTATGCTTAAAATTTTTATTTATTACATCATAACGCATGAAAGCGTATAATTTATAGCCGATTGACACCGCTGCGGTTAAAATAACGGCAAATAGCCCGATGTTGCTAATCATATCGTATTCTAGCGGCAAGAACATAAATGCAAGCAGTGTTAAGCACTCAAAAAGCATGTAACAATAGTCCACCGCATCAATAAATTCTGGGTAAACGTGCTTAAACATAACGCAAAGCAAAATGTTCATTATAACAATAAACACCAAGGCAACAATTGCAAGTGCCATGTTTAAATATCCCGCTATTATAAACAAAATGGTTAAAGTTAAATATGTTATAACGCTATCAATAGCGTCAATTATAACATGGGATAGGTTTTTTCTATCCTTAAACAACTCTAGCCAGACTTTTACAAGCAAAACGGCGGCAACAAACACCATAACTGCCCATTTAGGCAAAAATAGATAAGAAAAAATGGTTAATGGCAACAATGCTAGGCTTATTGCAAATAGTACTTTAAAAAATGTATCATTTTTAGTCATAATTCAATCCTTAAATTATATTTTAGCAAAATTTTGTAAAGTTATCAACTAATTTTAGGCAATTTAATAAAATTTCCGCTATTAATAACAAAAAAAATAACTCTTCATATTATGAACTATGGAAGGTTGAGCCACACAACCCTTCCAAAAGGAGAACGGATGAAAAAAATTTCAATTTTACTTGTTATCTTCATTAGTTGTTTCACTGTTATGTTTGCCGCTTGTGGTAACCAAAACAACAACAAAATACGCATTAGTGAAGTAACTCACTCAGTGTTCTATGCCCCACTTTATGTGGCCATTAATAATGGCTATTTTAAGGATGAAGGCTTAGAAATTGAACTGACAAATGCTGGTGGCAGTGATACCGTTATGTCATCTTTAACATCAAATTCTGCCGATATTGGCCTTATGGGGCCGGAAAGCGTTATTTATGTTAGAAATAATGGTATGAAAAACGCACCAAAAATTTTTGCTCAATTAACTGCTTGCGATGGCTCTTTCTTAATTGGCAGAAGCAGTGACGAAAACAATACTGATTTTGATTGGGCTAGTTTAAAGGGCAAGTATATTATTGCCGGGCGTAAAGGTGGAATGCCTGCTATGACCTTAAAATATATACTTGAACACAACTATAACTTAACCACGGGTAGCAATTTTGATGAAGGCGTGGACACCGTGCTTGACACCGCAGTTGCCTTTAACTTAACTGTGCCAACCTTCCTTGGTGGTACGGGCGACTACGTTACCATGTTTGACCCAACGGCAACCCAAACTGTATTGGATAGCCAATATGTTAATGTTGCGGCCCTTGGTGACGAAGTTAAAGATGTGCCTTACACCTGCTTTGTTGCCAACCAAAGCTATTTAAACAACAATGCAGAAAATGTTGATAAGTTTATGCGCGCCTTAAAAAGAGGATACGATTTCTTAATGAAGGCCACCGACAACGAAATTGTTAGCGCACTTAAAAAATCGTTTAACGACACCAGTGACGAATTAATTATAACTTCGGTTAAAAATTACATTAGAATTGGTGCTTATGCCGATAGTTTTGTGCTTAAAGAGAGTTCTTGGAACACCTTGCACACAATAATCGACAATGCGGGCGAACTTAAAGCACGTGTTAATTATGCCGATGCAGTTGACACAAGCTTTGCAAGCAAACTTTATTAATATGAACATTGTAAGTTTAAAAAATTTAACCCTAACTTATCAAAGTTTAGATAGTGAACTCTTGGCGTTAGACGATATTAGTTTTGATGTTAAAAAAGAAGAATTTGTTTCAATTGTAGGCCCTTCTGGATGCGGAAAAACCACTATTTTATCGCTAATTTCTGGCTTAAATAAGCCAACAAGTGGCAGCATTAAAATAATGGATAAAACACCAAATTTAAAGGATAGTGTGTGCGGATATATGTTTCAAAAAGATAATTTACTACCCTGGCGAACAATTGAAAAAAACATTTTCTTTGGCCTTGAAATTAAGAAAAATCTGAACAAAGAGCGCAAGGACTATGCCCTAACTTTAGCAGAAAAATATGGCTTGAAAGAGTTTTTAAAAAAGCATCCAAACGAATTGAGTGGCGGTATGCGTCAGCGTGTGGCACTAATACGCACACTTGCACTCAAACCCGAGTTGTTGCTATTAGATGAGCCTTTTAGTGCGTTAGATTATCAAACTAGGCTTGAACTTAGCGACCATATCTACGAAATTATTAAAAAGGAACATAAAACGGCAATTTTGGTTACGCACGATATTCAAGAAGCGATAAGTATGTCGGATAAAATTATTGTTTTATCCGCTCGGCCTGCAAAAATTAAGGCTATTCACACACTCGATTTCGATGCTAACTTAACTCCGTTTGAACGCCGAAAAACTGACAAAGCCAAAGAGTTATTTGACACTATTTGGCAGGAAATTCAAAATGAAAAAGATAAAATTTAGTAAAGCGCACTACGATTTTTTGCGTGTTTACAACACTAAAAAAATTGTTGTGTTGGTTAGCCAAATTTCCATCTTAATTTGCTTAATTTTAGCGTGGGAGTTGCTAACCAAATACGAAATAATAAGTTCTTTCTTCTTTTCTAGTCCTTCGCAAATTGTTAAAACTGTTGGCGAATTATGGAAGAGTGGCGAACTTATTTACCACTCAGGCATCACTTTAAGTGAAACGCTTATCGGTTTTGCAATTGCAACAGGAGTTGGCTTTTTGGTGGCGTTTATGCTGTGGTATAGCGACTTTTTAAGGCGTGTTAGCGAACCTTATTTAGTTGTGTTAAACTCGCTACCAAAAATTGCCCTTGGCCCTATCATAATTATATGGTTTGGTGCGGGCAGTAAAGCTATTATATTTATGTGCATACTGATTGTTGTGATTGTAACGATTTTAAACATTTTAAACTCGTTTACTAATTGCGATAAACAGTTAATTGCCCTGGCAATGTCGCTAGGGGCAAACAAATTTCAAATATTTTTTAAACTTGTGCTGCCATCTTCGTTAAAAGACATCGTATCCACCCTAAAAGTGAACGTTGGCTTGAGTTGGATTGGCGCAATTATGGGCGAATACTTGGTAAGCCGTGCCGGGCTTGGCTATCTATTAATTTATGGTGGTCAAGTGTTTAACTTAAATCTGGTTATGACGGCAACCGTTGTGTTATGCGTGCTTGCGAGTTTTATGTATTTTGCAGTTGCCCTGTTTGAAAAAATTATGAAAAAACATTTTAACTAAAAATTAGTTTTAAATAAAAAACAAAAGCCGCGTTAGGCTTTTGTTTTTTACATTATTTACGAAGTTTTATTTACGAAGTTTTCTTAAGAAAGGTGGAATATCGTTATCGTCAACAATTGGTTTTTTTGTTGCAAATGAAATATCTTCAACTTGGTCATCATTTTTAACTGCTGGCTCTATTTCGGTTTCGGCTTGCGGAGTAGGTTCTTCCGCTTTTGGCTCTTCCGGTTTGCTTTCAGGTGTTACAAATGCTTTAAAATCTGCCCTGTTTTCTTGGAAATTAGGTGTTTCTTCTGCCTTTTTTAAGCCTTTATCAAAGCCAGTTGCAATAACTGTAATTTGAGTTTCTCCACTATTATCGTTGTTAATTTTTGCACCAAAGATAATGTTACAATCTTTATCGGCAACATCTCTAACCAAATCAACCGCTTCATAAACTTCGCTTAAAGTTAAATCGCGTCCGCCTTCAATGTTAATCAAAATGCCGGTTGCACCTTCAATGCTGGTTTCAAGTAATTGGCTAGTAACCGCTTGACGCACTGCTTCAATGGTTTTATTTGCACCTCTGCCCTTACCAATGCCCATGTGTGCAATGCCTTTGTTGCGCATAATGGTTGAAACATCGGCAAAGTCTAGGTTAATTAGGCCCGGAACTGAAATCAATTCACTCACGCCTTGGATTGCTTGATGCAAAACATCGTCTGCATATCTAAATGCGTCAACAAATGAAACATCTTTTTTGAAAATTGTGTATAACCTTTCGTTTGGAATTACAATAAGGCTATCGCAATATTGGCTCATTTCTTCAATGCCTTGTGCTGCGTTTGCTGCACGTTTTGGACCTTCAAACTTGAAAGGTTTTGTTACAACACCAACCGTTAAAATGCCCATTTCACGAGCAAGCCTTGCAATAACCGGCGCCGCACCATTGCCCGTTCCGCCACCAAGGCCGGTTGTAATAAAGAGCAAGTCCGTCCCCTGCAACATTTTCTTTAATTCTTCAATGCTCTCTTCGGCTGCGGCCTTACCTATTTCTGGGTTAGAGCCAGCACCCAAACCGCGCGTTAGTTTTGCGCCAATTTGGATAATTTCGTCCGCATTAGATTTCATCAAATCCTGATAATCGGTGTTCACTGCAATAAGGTGTGCGCCCGTAATTCCAGATGCCACCATGCGGTTAATGGCGTTATTTCCGCCACCACCAACGCCGACAACTTTAATGTTACATACACTGTTTGTTAAATCGTAATTATTCATAACTCTCTCCTTTTATTTTGCAACTTCCGCCAATTCTGCCAAGCCATATATTGAAGTTTGGAATTTATCCTTGCTTGTATCGTATGGGTTTTTATATTCAATAACATCTAGGTTTGCAACTTGCTTTATTATGTTTTTAACGCCTTTAAAATTTGAAATGCCATCGCCGGTTAAATAGACGTTAATCCCTTTAAACACATCGTCAATTGACAATATTTCACCAATAATTTTTGCAATCATTTCTATTCGGCTTTTAACAATTTGGTTTGTTATGTTAATTGGCGCTTTAATTAAATTGCCCTTAAAGCACACTTCGTAATAATCATTTTTGTTGCTTTCAATTGTTAAAATAACTTTTCGTTTAATAAGTTCGGCATCTTTAAAACTTAAGCCCAACACTTGCATAATATCGCTTGAAATGTGGCCGCCGCCCATAGCAAATGAACTAAGCAGTGCCAAGCCTTCGCCCTTATAGACGCACACGCTTGAACTGATGTGCCCAACATCAACAACCGCAAATGGTTTGTTGCTTTCGTCTTTACAATTCATGGCCTGCCCCAGCGGAAGGGAAATAAATTCAACATTATCTACACCAATGTTTGTTAGTTTTTCACCAACAAGTTTTGTGAAAGATTTTTTTGCCAATATGTAACTTGCATCCAAAATTAGTGTGGTGGTTTTTTTGTTTATTGGTGAAAGCGTTTTAACATTATCGTCCAAAACAAACTGCATGGCACTATAGTTTATTAGTTCATAGTTTTCACTATCGCCAAAATCCGCGTTGGTTTCGTACAAATCTTTAATGTCCGCCTCGCTAACTTTGTGCGGCTCAACGAATTTCCTTGAAATGCGCTTGCAAACGCACTTTGAAAATTCTGCCGGCACGCCAACAACTATGGTTGAAATTGGTTTTTTAATTTTGTTAACCATATTTCGGGTTAGTTCGGTAAAAGCATCTTCAAGTTTTTCCGGCACTAAAAACTCCCCGTCCATAAAGCCATCATACAAAACTTCTTCCTTTGTAACCACGTTAACGCTCTTAAGTGAACGTGTTACTGCAATAAGGCGTAAGGCGGATGAACCAATATCCAGAACATATTTTAAATTCGTTAGCACATTTCCCCCTAAAAATCGTTACAAATATTATAGAAAAGCGCCAAAAAAAAGTCAAATAATTTTATATATTATTGACTTTTATTTACAAAAATTTGTTAATTTTTACATAATACCACAACATTTTGTGGTGGTTTAAACTCAAATACTCCAATTAAATTGGTTTATTTAATCAAAATATTTGCAAATTTCTTTTCCGGCATCGTCATAATAACACCTTATTGTGCCGCCGTGTTTGTCGTGCTTAATCAATTCGGGTATTGAAGAAAAACACCAATTTATTTTGCTCTGCAAATTTTCATTTGGTTTGGCAATGTCAATTGTATAGGAATAACTTTGTTCGCCTTGCGGATAATTTACCGATAACACTAGCCTTTCATAAGCGTAGCCAACTTTGAACGAAACTTCGCTTACAAGTTGTTTTATATCTTCCCTATCAACAAAAGCCATCTCGCCGTCTTTATCTAATTTAACAGTGTTGTAAATTGCTTTATATAAATTTGGGAATATATTTTTATATTCGTTGCCAATAAAGTTGTTTGTTTTGGTGTTTATGTCTGCCCCCAAAATGTTCGTTGTAACCGGCTCGTTGCTGCTTTCGCTCAATTTAACCGGGTTAATTTTAATTAGGCCTTCGTTGAGTTCGTCTTTCGTGTTTACAACATTTAACACTTTAAGGTCCTCGTCCAAAACGAAATATCTATCCGAAACATTATAATAAAACATTTCATGCCTTGCCCGCAGTTGTACATCTATTGTGTTGGCGTTTAAAAATGATATGTTTGTAACTTTTATATAAGTGAATTCATTTTCAATGTTTTTGGCCGCCTGTTCTTTATCTTGGTTAAAGATTGATTTGTTGAGTTTTAAGTTTGCCGCTTCTAAAATTTTACTTTCGCACTCTGGGTATTTAGTGTAAATTTCGGCCTTGTCCAACTCGGTTAGGAAACTTACCGTCTCACTTCTAAGCACAAAAACCGCACCAAATAAAACCGCTAGCACAATAACTAATGCCAGCACCACACTTAAAACAGATATTAAAACTATGCGTTTTGTTTTGCTCATATTCTTTTTATGTCTGCACCCAATTTTTTTAAAACGATTTCGAAATGCTCATAGCCCCTATCAATAAAATGCGTGTTGTTTACTTTTGTTTGCCCGGTTGCCATAAGGCCAGCAAGCACCAAACTTGCACCGCCGCGCAAATCTTTGGCATAAACTTCCGCCCCAGTTAAGTTTTTCACCCCATTCACAATAACCGTGTTGTTGTCAACCATTTTTATATCTGCACCCATCTTAATGAGTTCGCTAACTGTTAAAAAGCGGTTTTCAAAAATGTTTTCATAGATTGTGGTTTTGCCGCTCGTAACGGTTGACAGTGCTAGCATAAACGACTGCAAATCGGTTGGGAAATCTGGATAATAACCCGTGCTGATTTTTTTGATTGGCGAAAGCGAAATCGTTTTCGACATCTTTATTATATCATTTTTTGTTTTTATTTGACAACCTAATTTAGATAAAATTTCAATTAATTTTTTATTTGTGTGTGGAGCAGCATTTTTTAGGGCAACTTTTCCGCCACACATTGCCACAGCAACCATTATTGTGCCAGCCACAATTCTATCGCCAGACGGCGTATATGTGCAACCATGCAACTTATTTACACCATATATTGTAATTTTTCGTGTTCCCGCGCCATAAATTTTTGCGCCCATTGAATTTAAAAATTTAATTAAATCCACCACTTCCGGTTCTCTTGCTGCGTTTAAAATTGTGGTTTTGCCTTTAAGAAGGCAGGCAAATTGAACAATGTTTTCGGTTGCCCCAACGCTGGGGAGTTTTAGTTTTATTTTGCCGGGTTTGGCGTTTTTGGCATCAAAGCAAATGCACTCCCCCGCGCTGAACACATCAACATTTAAACGCCTAAATGCTTCAATATGAATATCAATCGGGCGCTTACCGATATCACACCCGCCCGGCAATGTAATCATCATTGATTTAAATTTAGATAAAGTTGAGCCAAGCAAAAAAAGAGATGAACGCATGGTTTTAGATAACTCACAATCAATTTGTTTGCCAGAGGCGTTTTTGCTGAGCAGTTTGACCGTTTTGCCGCGCTTTACAATTTGAACACCAAGTTTTTTTAAAATTTCAAGCATATTGTGCACGTCGGTTATTTCGGGAATATTTTTTAAAGTAACTTTTTCGTCCGTTAAAATGGTTGCAGAAATAATTGGCAAACTTGCGTTTTTGCTTGACTGAATTTTTATTGTGCCTTTTAATGGCTTGCCGCCGCGAATTAAAAAACTCATATATAGTTATATGAAAATTTATCTTATTTTGTAAGCGGCGTTTTCTTTCTCGGTTTGTTTATTAACATTTAGCACTATGCCAATGCTAGACATAAACACAAAAAGCGACGTGCTACCCGCTGAAATAAACGGGAGTGGCAAGCCGGTTGGCGGAATTGAGCCGGACACAACCGCGATGTTTAAAAGCACTTGAATTGATATTATTGCACCAATGCCAAAGCACAAAAACGCAGAAAATTTGTTGTTTGCACGCATGCCAATTTTAAAAATTGAAATTATGAGAAGAATAAACACCGCAACAAGCAACAGGCAACCAACAAAGCCAAGTTCTTCTGCGATAATTGAAAATATGAAATCACTTTCGCTAAATGGCAAAAAAAGTTCAGCCTGCCTGCTATTGAACAAGCCCACGCCCCACACTCCGCCGCTGCCGATTG
>CANRHL010000023.1 GCA_947630405.1 uncultured Clostridia bacterium | reverse complement strand
CATATTCTCTTTATTTTCGTCAATTGAGCAGTTCGCGTCAAACGCCAAAACTGCGCTAACGCCTTCTGGAATGCTCTTTGTTGGGATAACGATAATGTTTTTATCGGTTATGTCGTTTGCCTGCTCGGCGGACATAATAATGTTCTTATTATTAGGGAAAACAAATATGTTTTTAGCGTTAACCTTATCGGCTGCAGTTGCAATATCGTTTGCACTTGGGTTCATGGTTTGTCCGCCACTTATAACATAGTCAACATCAATATCTTTAAACACGTTTGTTAAGCCATCGCCCGCTGCAACGGCAATCATGCCATACTCTTTAAGCGGAGTTTTTTCTTGCTGCTTTCTTAATTGGCGGTTTTGTTCAAGCATATTTTCAATTTTAACGCCGTTTAACTCGCCCAATTGAAGTGCAAAACCTAAAGCCTTGTTTGGCTCGTTGGTGTGAACATGCACTTTAATTAACTGCAAATCGCCAATACAAAGCACGCAATCGCCTATTTCACAAAGGCGTGTGCGCAAGGTGTTGATATCGGCATCGGTTGTCTTTTCATAAATGTTTATGATGAAAAACTCGGTGCAATAAGCAAACTTAATATCTGCCAAAGATTCGAAATTTACGTGCAAATCTTCACTTGTAATGTCCTTTTCAACATTGTTTACAAATGAAACTTCGGTCATTTCTCCGGTTAAGGCCTTATAAAACCCGCTAAATATGTAAACAAGCCCTCTGCCGCCGGCGTCAACCACGCCCGCTTTTTTAAGCACTGGCAACATATTTGGGGTTTGTTGTAAAGTGTCTTCCCCGTGTGCAATAATTTGATTTAAAAATTCTTCAAAAGTTTTGCAGGATTTAAGCGCTTGTTTGCTCTTTTCAGCCATTGCCTTAATTATAGTTAAAATTGTGCCTTCTTTTGGCACTGTAACTGCTTTATATGCCATGGCTGCACCATTTTCAATGGCTTTAGAGAAGTCTTTAAGCGTTAATTCTTCTTTTGCCATTAAAGTGGCACACATACCCTTAATAATTTGAGATGTGATAACACCACTATTGCCGCGCGCACCCTTCAAGGCACCACGATTAAAAGCCACACAAATTGCTTCAATTGTGTTGGATTCGCATGCGTTCATTTCGCTGACCGCACTTTTTAAAGTAAGGCTCATGTTTGTGCCGGTATCGCCATCTGGAACCGGAAACACATTAAGAGCGTCGATATCTTTTTTATTTTCTTCCACCAAAGAAAATGCACTGGAAAACATTTTTCTTAAGGTAGAACCGTTTATTGTTTTACCCATAATAATTAAATTAAACTCCTATATTCTAACGTCTACTATATGGACAACAACATTTTTAACAATCATACCAGCAAAGCGCTCCACACTATACTTAACGCTCTGCCTAATAGATTCTGCCACAGCACTTGCTGAAACGCCGCAATGTCGCATTATAACGTAGACATCTATATTCATAACATCATTGCCGAGAGTGGTTACAATAACACCTTTGTGAGCGGTTGAAAGCGCATTGCCCTTGAAAAAGTTGCGTTGAGAAACCAGCCCAACCACACCAACGCATTCTAAAACCGAAATAGCGGCAACTTTACTAATTGCCTTTTTGTTAATGGTTATTTTGCCAAATGAGTTAAATGTGGTAAGTTTCATTACACTCTCCGGACATTATTATATAATATTATTATAAGAAAATCAACAATTTTTATATAATTTTAAAAAAATACTTGCTTTTTGGGTAAATCTATGTTAATATAGCACCGCAAAGAAAATATTATAGGAGGTTAAGATGAAAGTTTGTGTTGTATGCGGTAAAGGTAGAACTGCCGGCAACAATGTTAGCCACAGTATGCGCCACACCAAAAGAACTTTTGATGCAAATATACAAAAAGTTGATGTTGAAATCGACGGTAAAAAAGGTAAAAAGAACATTTGCGCTAAATGTTTAAAAACAATGAAGAAAGAAGAAAAATAAGGCAATACGGCCTTATTTTTTATTGTTTTAAAGTGGGTTTTATTTCCTACCCCGCTTTTTTCTTACATTAAGGTTAAATGTTAGGAATTTAACTTTAATTTGAATTTGGGCATAAAATAGAATATGAAAATATATTGTTTTAAATTGCCTAAGTTTTTAAGGCCTATAATTAAGTTATTGTTTGGTAAAAACATCTATTACATAGGCAAATAAAAAGTGCCTAAAGGCACTTAGTTTAATTTTTTATTGTAGTTGTTTGTTTTAGGGTAAGATTTTTCGCCTATTGTTGCTTGCAACTCTTTTAAGAGTTTAGTTGCGTTTTTATCTATATCTTTTGGCATTTCGCCCTTTAGCGTTACAATTATATCGCCATAACCTAATCCCTTAAGATATTTTATGCCCTTACCTTTAAGGGTGTATTTTGTATTTGATTGTGTTAGCGGCGCAACATCTATTGTTTGCGTGCCTTTAAGGGTTGGCACTTCTACCTTGCCGCCTAAAAGAAGGGTTGTTATTGGTGCATAAGCATCAACATATAAATCAAAGCCTTTTCTAACTAACAAATTGTGCGGAGTAACACTTATTGCAATTCGTAAATCGCCCGGAATGCCGTTTGCCGATGCGGTTTGGTTACCTTCCCCATTTAGGCGAATAACTTGGTCATTATCTATGCCGGCTGGCACTTTAACCTTGATTTTGGCAGTAACCGTTTTTAAACCTGTGCCGCGGCAGTTAGGGCATTTATTTTTAACCACTTTGCCCTTGCCGTTACAATTTCGGCAAACTCCAACCGTGCGCGTTACGCCAAACATGGTTTGCTGCGTGTAGCTTACCCTGCCCGTGCAGTTACATTCGTTACAAGTTACATAATCGCTGCCCGTTTTTGCGCCCGTGCCGTTGCAGTCCTTACATCGCTCTTTTCGGGTTACTGTAATCTCCTTTTCGCAGCCAAAAGCGGCATCTAAAAATGAGATGTTTAGGCTTAAATTGATATCGTCGCCTTCTTCACGAACTTGTGCTTGCGCACCACGTCCGCCAAAGCCGAACATATTGAATAAATCTTCAAATCCGCCAAAGCCTTCTGAAGAAAAACCGCCTGAAAAACCACCCGCTCCGCCGCCAAAGCCTTGCGGGCCATCGGCTGAGCCAAATTGGTCATAATTAGCGCGTTTTTGCTTATCACTTAAAACAGAATACGCTTCGTTAATTTCTTTAAATTTTTCTGCTGCTTCGGGTGTTTTGTTTAGGTCGGGATGGTATTTTTTTGCCAAATTTCTAAATGCCGACTTAATTTCATCATCGGTTGCATTTTTACTAACACCTAAAGTTTCATAATAATCTTTATTAGCCATACGCTCCCATTAATCTTTTATTCTACAACAACGTTAGGGTCGCCATCATCCTTTGGTTTATCGCCGTTAGGGTTGCCGTTATTATCGCCTTGTTGCCCACTTGCCATATTTTGATACATTTTGCTAAACACAGTGTTAGAAACGTTTGTTAAATCGTCTGTTGCCTTTTTAATTTCGTCCATACTTTCGCTTGCAATGTGCTTTTTGGCTTCTTCAACTGCGTCGGTTAAGGCTTTTTTATCTTCTTCACTTAATTTGTCCCCGTTTTCTTTCATAACCTTTTCAATGTTCATTGTCATGCCATCAAGGTTGTTGCGGGCATCAATTAGTTCACGTTTTTTCTTATCTTCTTCTGCAAATTGTTCGGCTTCTTTAACTGCTTTGTTAATTTCATCTTCACTTAGGTTTGTTGATGCAGTAATGGTTATTTTTTGCTCCTTATTTGTGCCTAGGTCCTTTGCCGAAACATTAACAATGCCGTTTGCATCGATATCGAAAGTCACTTCAATTTGAGGCACTCCCCTTGGTGCTGGTGGGATACCGGTTAATTGAAATCTGCCAAGAGATTTGTTTTGAGCGGCAAACTCCCTTTCGCCTTGCAAAACGTTGATTTCAACACCTGGTTGATTATCTTGTGCCGTACTAAAGATTTGGCTCTTTTTAGTTGGGATTGTGGTGTTTCTTGGAATAAGTTTTGTGCAAACTCCGCCTAAAGTTTCAATGCCCAAAGAAAGAGGTGTTACATCAAGCAACAACACGTCTTTAACATCGCCACCTAAAACGCCCGCCTGAATTGCTGCGCCAACTGCCACGCACTCATCTGGATTTATGCCCTTAAATGGCGTTACAGGGATTTCCTTTGCAAGTGCATCAACAACGCAAGGCACACGGGTTGAGCCACCAACAAGCACAACATTTTGAATGTCGTTTTTAGTTAAATTAGCGTCTTTAAGTGCGTTTCTTGTGCAAACAAGAGTTTGGTCAACTAAATCACTAATCATGCTTTCAAATTTAGCACGAGTTAAGGTATATTCTAGGTGCTTAGGGCCGGTTGCATCGGCGGTTATAAATGGCAAACTGATTGTGGTTTGAGTGAGTGTACTTAGTTCAATTTTTGCCTTTTCTGCGGCTTCTTTCAAACGTTGTTTTGCAAGTTTATCGTTAGATAAATCAATGCCGTTTTCCTTTTTAAATTCGTTAATTAAAAGGTCCATAATGCGATTATCAAAGTCGTCGCCACCAAGACGGGTGTTGCCGTTTGTTGAAAGCACTTCAAACACGCCATCGCCAATTTCTAGAATAGAAACATCAAATGTGCCGCCACCTAAATCGTAAATCAAAATCTTTTGATTTTTTCTATCGCTCTTATCAAGGCCATAGGCAAGTGCGGCTGCGGTTGGCTCGTTTATAATACGCAAAACTTCCAACCCAGCAATTTTGCCCGCGTTTTTTGTGGCTTGACGCTGACTATCGTTAAAATATGCTGGCACGGTGATAACTGCTTGGGTTACCGGGCCACCAAGATATGCTTCTGCATCTTGTTTTAACTTAGATAAAATCATTGCGCTAATTTCTTCTGGGCTATATTGCTTGCCGCCAATGTTGACCTTATAATCTGTGCCCATTTCACGCTTAATTGAAATGACGGTGTTATCTGGGTTGGCAACTGCTTGACGTTTTGCCACTTGACCAACTAGCCTATCATTATCTTTAAAACCCACAACGCTAGGGGTTGTTCTGCTACCCTCACTGTTTGGAATTACGGTTGGCTGCCCGCCTTCCATAACCGCTACACAACTATTTGTTGTGCCTAAATCAATACCTATTATTTTACTCATAATATTAACTCCTTTAATTTATAATTTTTTTATTTTTTAACAATAACTTGCGAATATCTTATAACTTTGCCTTTATAAGTGAAACCTTTGTACGCTTCTTTAACTATATATCCGCTTTCGACATCTGCGGTGCTATCCGTATCAATGGCTTGATGAAAGTTTGGGTCAAACTTGCCGGTTGCGTCAATCACATCAACACCCATTTTAGATAAGGTATCTAATATACCCTTTTCTATGAATTTAATGCCCATAAGTGTGTTTTTGTCCGTTATCATATCGGTTGCCATTTTAAAACTATCTAGGGCCGGCAAGAACTGAGTTATGGCGTCCATAAAGCCATCTTGCCGCGCATCGCCTAGTGCCGTCTGCATTCGCTTTCTATAGTTATCAAATTCGGCTTGAACGCGCAATAAATCATTTAAATAATTTGGCTCACCGCAGCCACACGCACATTCGTCTTGTGGTGGTGGAATTGGCTCTTCTTCCACATTTTGAGTGGTTTCTTCTTCATTTATTTCTGTTTCTTGTGCGGTTTCTTGGTCTGTTTCTTGTGCGATTTCCTCTTGTTCGTCTAGTTCGTTGTTTTCGCTTTGCTTTTCGTGTTTTTTCATTTTCTGCCTCCTTTTGAGTCTATTTGCCCAACAATAAATTTTAGTGCTGCGGCAATGTTTGCGTAGTCAATTCGCTTTGGGCCAACAAGCGCCAAACTGGCTATTGGCACGCCGTTTATGACGATTGGTGCGCTCAGCATCATGCCGCCCTTAAGGTTGCCACCATTTTCGCCTACTAGATAGTTCACTTCGTCTGTGTTTTCGTTGACCGTGTCTATAATTTTGTCGGCATCTTGCAAGAACTCAAACACGCTTTTAGCATCGTCAATTTCGCTCTCGGTTTTGCCGTCAATGAGCGTGGTTGGATTAACATTTGAAATGTCACATTTTGTTTTAATAACCGCCATAAGCACATTGGCAACACTATCGATAACCTCTTTAAATGTGGCAATTTGGCTGCCCGCTTTTAAGCAGATTGCCGAAATGTTATCCACAAAATATTCAATTGTTTTGCCGCTGAATTGGCTTGTTAGATATTTGCTTGCTTCTAGGCAACTTGCCTTATCTATGTTTGGGTCTAGGCTCATGTTGTCGTCAATTATGCCAGCGTTGGTTTCAACAAGCAGCAGTGCATCTTTGTTTATTAGCGGGATTATTTGTATGTTTTCAATGGTTAGGTTTTGCAGCCCGTGCTGAACTAACACCGCTGGGCAGTTTGTGGCACGGCTTAACCGCTTTGCTAGGCTTGTTAGCGTGTTTATTAGGCTAACTGAGCGCTCTTCATAATCCGTCACCACCGATTTAATATTCTTATAATTTAACTTGTTGTTGTTTAATATGTTTGCCACATATTCTTTATAAGCAAGCGGGGTTGGCACTCTGCCGCCCGAAGTGTGCAGTTGCTTAAAATAGCCCATGCTCTCTAACGCATTAAGTTCGTTACGCAAGGTTGCCGAAGAAACATCTTTAAAATGCACATTTAACGAACCGCTTGTTATTGGCTGGGCAGTTTTAATATAATCGTCAACCGCAATTAACACAATATCGTGTTTTCGCTTATTCTTATCGTTAACCACAAACTTTTCCTTTTTTATTTTTATTGGGGCCCCGTTAAGAACTTGCTTCTTAATGGGGAGTTCTAGCACTCTTATTTTATGATTGCTAACTCTATTTTATGCACACTGCTAACAATTGTCAAGCAAAAATGTCAAAATTTTTAAAATTTTTTTAACTTTTTTTGCCGAACTTTTTTAATGCAAAAAAGAAAGGGTTTTACCCTTTCTAAACTTAATTTTAATTTACATCAACGCCATCATTTTTGCCAAAGCGGTAACCCAAAGCGGTTAATCCTGCAATAAACTCTTGATTGCCTTGCCCTAATTTATAATCATAATCAATAACTTTTAACCATTTGCCTATTCTATAATCAGTTTCCACGCCGGCTTCTTCCAAACTTATATATTTACTTAAGTGGTCAATAGTTAAAATGCTATTTATATCAACGCCCTTTTCTACAAGCAGTTTAAAAATTCTTAATTTTTCTTGCGCACTAATAAACTCTTTAGTTTTTATGCCTTTATAGCCCATATCTTTTAAGCCTTCTTGCACCTTTGTGGACACCTTGCCTTGTTTCGCCGTATCTAACCACTGACCAATTTTATAATCAACTGTAACACCTGCTTCTTCTAGTGATATAAAATCACTTAATTTATCAGATACATGGATATTGTTGAGATCAATTCCCTTATCTGCTAGCAATTTGAAAAGGCGCAATTTTTCTTTTACGGTTACCCTTTCGTGCTTCCTAATATTCGAAATAAGGCCAAGTTCTTGCAGTGTCTGTTTAGTTTGTTCACTGCCATGCCCACGCCTTACTGATGCAAGCAATGTGCCAATTGTGTAATCTTCTTCTACCCCCGCTTCTTCCAGGCTTATATATTTGCTTACCTTATCGTACTGCAAAATTTTATTTAAGTCCACTCCGCGTTCAACTAACATTTTAAGTATTCTAAATTTTTCTGTTAGGCTAACAATCATGTTTTTCCTATTTTCAAAGCCTAAAATTCTTAAGCCTTCTTTAAGTTCTTCTTCACCATGGCCATCTTTAATTGATTTAATCCATTTCCCTATTTTGTAGTCTGTTTCTGCGCTTGCTTCTTCTAGGGAAATGTATTTAGATAATTTATCTTCAATTTTAATGTCGTTTAAATTTACGCCGTGTTCTACAAGCAGCTTGAATATTCTTAACTTTTCTTTCGCATTAAAATGCATGCGCTTTTTATAGTCTAACACGTCAAATTCTTTTAGGCTTTCTATAAAATCTTTACTCCCTTGCCCGGCTTTTGCGTTTGCAAGCCAACTGCCTATTTGATAGTTGACTATAACACCCGCTTCTTCTAGCGACATAAACTTAGTTAATTTATCATGATTGTGAATATCTTTAAGTTTAACACCTTTGCTAACAAGCAATCTTAAAATTCTTAACTTTTCTTCAGTTGGAACCACATATTTCTTTTTGCCTTCAACTTTTAAACCTAATTTTATTAACCCGTTAATTAAATCCTTTCCGCCAATACCCTGTCTTGCCGTGTTAACCCAAATGCCAATTTTATAATCTTCCAAAACTCCGGCTTCTTCAACTGGCATGTAGTCACTAAGTTTTGCACGATATTTAATGTTGTTTAAATCAACACCAGACTTTACTAACAACGCCAAAATGCGCAATTTTTCTTCAGTTGAAACTATGTTAGGAGAAATCATTTTATCTAGTTCGCGAATTTTTTGTAATATTTTATCTTCTTTTTGAAGGCGTAGCACTAATTTTTTTATGGTTGGGTCGTCTGTTTTTCGAGTGGCAATTGTACGGAAGAAATTTACAATATCTTCACTTTGTTGTTGATATTCAAACGCTGAGCCGATGTTATTTACAAGGTCTAACACAAGTGGGTGATGTTTATCCTTTCCGCTGGCAAGTGCCCTGCCTAATTGCTGCAAATAAACAATAAATGAATTGGTTGAACGAAGCATGATAATGCCATCAAGGTCGTCAACATGAACGCCTTCGCTAATCATATCCACGGCAAAGGCGATTTTTAGGCCTTTACCTTTGGCACGCCTGAAAGAAAGCAATTCTTCATGCGCATTAGGATTGCCAGAATTGATATCGTAAGCCCTAGCAATGTTTAGTTCTGATAGATAATCTAAAATTGCCTCCATATTTTTATACGACATGGCAATATCGTCAGAAAATATAATAAACTTGCCGTTAGGGTGTTTTTTTAAATGCTTTAAAATTCCTTCTTTTACGCCACCACTTCTAACAATTTCTGTTTTTATTTCTTCAACCATTTGAGTGTATGCAACACGTTTGCGTTCGTCCTTAATTTTTGCAATTTTAGCTTCCAAACTCGTTAGCATTTTTTCATATGAATAAACTGCCGTGTAATAATCTGGCACGGGCAAGATGCCATTTTCAATAGCGTCGGCAAGTGAAATAGTGGAAACCACATTGCCATTAAACACTGTTTGTGCAACGTCTGTGCCGGTTGAGCGCACAGGAGTTGCAGTTAAACCTAAAATTTTGGCATCAGAATTATTTAGTGCTATTTGAACAGCGCTCCCCCATTTGTTTTCGTCAACATGGTGAAATTCGTCCACAACAATGTGTGTAAATTGCTTAATAAATTCGTTAAAGCGCGTTTGTTCCAACATGGTTAAATTTATTGTTTTAAGTTCTTCTTCCGTAAATTCATGATTGCTGCGCTTTAACATGCTTAAAAGCTTTGCATAAGTGATAAATTCAATATGTTGTAGTAATTTATTCTTACCTACACTATTTAAATGTTCTTTAACCTGATTGATAATCGCATGAGTTGGGGCTAAATATAAAATTCTTGCATCGGGGTTTGCTTCTATTGAAATTGGTGGATTTCTTAAACTTTGAGAATAACTTATGCCGCCATTTAATTCATTTGTTAACCAGCGGATAGCCAAAAATGCCTTGCCTGTTCCTGTGGCATGGACTACTGCAACCCTTTTGTTACCTTCGTTAAAAGACTTTGCAACTTTGTAATAAGGTAACAAGTTATGTTGCATTAAAATATCATCTTCTTTAGTTAACCGCCTAAACGATTTAACAACAATATGTTGTTCGCTTAACTTCATATTATTATTTTATCATATTTTGCCGGTTAAGTCAATAGCAAAAAAGTCAATTTACTAAAATGGCAAGGTGGGATTAACAAAAATTAGATTTTGTAAATCATGTTTTATATTTTTGTTAATTTCGCAATATTTGCTGCAGCGAGATAAAAGTTTTTTGGGGTCTTTAATTTCTTTAATAAAATGTTGATATGTAAAAAGATAATTCTCATACAACTCGTTTATTTTGTAAGGTGCTTTGTTAATTAGCTCCTTTAAAAAGTCCATATTTTGCATAAATTTTTTTGGAATTATAACCATTGGCGCATTTTGGTTGATTAAAATATCCAAACAAAATTGTTTTAGGCTATCATAATTATCGAAATTAAAACTATTTCTGCAACCTAATAGGTACCATTTGCTAAGAACATTTTGTGCGACACTTTTGTCGTGATTATTCATAAATTCTCCTTAAAAGGTGGTTTTATAATAAACCTTTAAAAAATTTTTGTCAACGAAAATCTAAAGCAATTCTAATATTATTGAATTTGACACCGAAAATTTATCGTCTAATATCCTTAAATTGCCGTTTTTTAGTTCTATCATGTTTAATTTTATAAGGCGGGCTATTTCGGTTTTGCGGGTTGAAAGCAAATCTTCTTTAAACTCTTTTTCAAACGCCTTTAAGTTTAGCCCTTCACGAGTTCTGAGGCTTAACATTATGCGCTCTGTCCGCCTTTGTTCGTTTGATAAATTTTCTTGTTTTGTTGGCAGGTTTCCACTATTAATGCTGCCAATATACTCTTTAATATTCTTTGCGTGCCAACTTCTAACACCGTTTATGTAACTGTGCGCCGCCAACCCTAGCCCTAAATATTCGCTATTATCCCAATATTTTTGGTTGTGTTTGCACTCAAAATGCGGCTTTGCATAATTAGAAATTTCATATCTAACGAAACCCGCTTTTTTAAGCATTTTATATATGGCGTTATATTGTTTAACAATTTCCTCATCGCTTGAAACTTCAATTTGTTTGCTGGTGACCGCCCTTTCAAGCGGTGTGCCCTCTTCTAACTGCAAAGTGTAACTAGAAATGTGCGTTACCCCGTTTTGTAATAAAAATTTTACTGTGTTTTTTACTGAATATAGACTTTCGTTTGGCAGGCCTAAAATTATGTCGGCACTAACATTTTTAATTGGGCTATTTTTAACTAAATTAAAGGTGTTTTCAACGTCTTTTTTTGTTTGAAATCTGCCCACCCCATTAACCACTTTTT
Source organism: uncultured Clostridia bacterium (assembly GCA_947630405.1). Taxonomy (GTDB): domain Bacteria; phylum Bacillota; class Clostridia; order Christensenellales; family UBA1242; genus Onthoplasma. The sequence continues at coordinate 1,453 of CANRHL010000023.1, read as the reverse complement.
CGGATATGTTTTGAACACCAACGCTGATTCGATTAACCCCTGCCAAAACATACTCATCTAACTTTGCTTTATTGAAACTATTTGGATTAACCTCAATTGTAAATTCGTAACTTTTTTCAATATTAAAACTAGCAAAAATCTTTTTACTTAACCTTAAAATAAAGCCATCAAACACCACACTTGGTGTTCCGCCACCTATAAAAATGGTGTTAAAAGTTTTATCTTTAAACTTAGTTTTAACAAGGCCAATTTCTTTTTCTAGTGCGTTTAAATAAGCCTGTTGCTCGGTTTTACCCATGCAAAAAGAAGTAAAATCGCAATAATCACACTTTTTACTGCAAAATGGTATGTGAATATAAAGCCCTAAACTAGTCATCTAACTTTAAAATGCTAACAAACGCTTCGCTTGGCAGGTCAACACTGCCTAACCTGCGCATACGCTTTTTGCCCTCTTTTTGTTTTTCTAAAAGTTTGCGTTTTCGTGTAACATCGCCGCCATAGCACTTGGCAAGCACGTCCTTACGCATTGCCGAAATGGTTTCACGCGCAATAACTTTGCCACCAATCACCGCTTGAATAGGAATTTCAAACAGATGGCGCGGAATAACTTCCTTTAACTTTTCGCACAACGCACGCCCACGGGCATACGCTTTATCTTTATGCACAATTATTGAAAGCGCATCGCACAACTCGCCGTTTAGCAAAATATCCAGTTTAACAAGGTCGCTTTGCTGGTAGCCGTTCAGTTCGTAATCCATGCTGGCATATCCCTTGCTTATTGATTTAATTTTATCAAAGAAATCATACACAATTTCGTTCAGCGGCATGGTGTAAATTAATTTGGTGCGGTTTGCATCAATATATTGCATATCGTGGTAGATGCCGCGCCTATCACTGCACAAATCCATTATTCCGCCTAAATAGTCCTTAGGAGTGATAATTTCCATTTTAACAATTGGCTCTTCCATTTTTGAAATGCTGGCAAGCGGCGGCATTTCGCTTGGCGTGGTTACATCGTATAATGTGCCTTTGTTGTCGTAAATTTTATATTCAACGCTTGGCGCAGTGGTTATAATTTCCAAATTAAACTCGCGCTCTAGCCTTTCGGTTATAATTTCCATGTGAAGCAAGCCTAAAAAACCGCATCTAAAGCCGTGCCCTAAGGCAAGCGAAGTTTCTTTTGTGAAATGCAGGCTAGCATCGTTAAGTTTGAGTTTTTCAAGTGCATCGTTAAGTTCTTGATATTTATCGCCATCTAGCGGGAAAATTCCACAGAAAACAACACTTGTTGCTTCTTTGTAGCCATCAAGCGGCTTTTCAACCGGATTAGTTTTAAGTGTGATTGTGTCGCCCACCTTGGTGTCGGACACATTTTTTATTGATGCGGCAATATAGCCGACTTCGCCGGCAGATAGGCAGTCCACCGCCACCGGCTGCGGCTTATATACTCCCA
>CANRHL010000022.1 GCA_947630405.1 uncultured Clostridia bacterium | reverse complement strand
CCCATAATAATTTACAGGGATTAGAGCATCCGAATACTTATTGTTAACCTTGCTCATTCGCTTGGCTAATTTCGTTGTTCAAAAAACTTGGAATTGGCAAGAACTTAAATTGTTCAATTCATTTCTTACCTTGTACTTATTAAGATATAATTGTTCAAACAAGCATTACGCTTGGCATCAGCTTCACACTGTATGCTTGATAAATATAACATACTTCAAAAATTTTGTCAACAGTTTTTTTAAAATTTTTTTAAATTTTTTGAAAAATTTTTTTAAAATTCCTAAAAACCCCTATTTTATAGCAAATTTAGCCACAAAAAACATTTAAAAACTACCCCCAAAAGCCACCAAATTTAGTTTTTTTAATAAAAAAAACGCCCGTAAGGGCGTCTTATTAACCTTTTGCTGCGTTTAATGTATCGATTATGGTCGAAACTTGACTCAAGAATTCTTGAAGGTGCATATCTCCAACTTTTTTATTATTTAACATTTTATCTTCAATGCCCGTGCTTGGCAAAATGCCACACTCTACAAGTTCACTTATTGTTGCTCCCTTTTCCTCGCCTTCTCCATTAATTTTATTATTTATTGCGGTTGGCAAATCAGTAATAAGCGGATTTTCGTCTCCAAATAAATTAAATATTCCAGTTTTATCAAAAATGTCAAACACTTTTAACTCTGCAAGAGATGAGCTTAAATTGAGCACTGGCTTATCGATTATTACTTTTAAAAATTTATTTTCTTTCGCATCTAAATTTAATTCTACATTATCTTTATAATACTTAGTTACACCACCCTCAACCACTTGAGTATACCCCATAGCTTCGTAAACTTTAAGGTCTTGTACAACTTCGTCAAAAGCAACATCGAGCCTATCAACAGTGTATGAAATTATTTTTTTAATAATTTCGTTAAGTTTTACTTCTGTACCTTGCTCGTCTTTATAAACCGGCTCTCCCGCAACATCTTCTTTTGTATAGCCCAAAACCTCGTATAAATGAAGGCCGTCAATTATAGAACTAAGTTCAGTAAGTTTTTTATCTTCATATTCAACTTTGTCCAAGAATTTTGGCAAAGTTATGCCATAGCCTTTCAAATCTTTTAGTGTGATGTTGCCAGTAATTTCGCTGATTGTTGAAAATGCGCTAGACAAAGGCAAATATCTTATTTTAATTGCAACAATTTTGCCATTTTCTGGTGTTTCGGTGTCGTCCTTTATGTCAAATGGCCCAAAACTCTTAATTTGAATTTTGGTGTTAGTTTCGTCAACGTCATATTCAAAGTCAACTTCGTTAATGTGATCTTTTTCTGTGTAAAGCTTGCCGGCATTAAAATAATATGTGTTTTCTTTATCTAGTAAAGTGTTCATCCCCTGTAGGTTGATGATGCCATTAAGTTCTTCCGCGCTCATGCCTTTTAGCTTGTCTGGCAACTTTTCTGGCAATTGTTTAATTGGCACTGCTTTAAGGTCGGTTATATCTATGCCAAAAAGATTATCGCCTATGTCAACGCCGAAATCGGATTTAAGGTCGTTTAATGTATAGGTATCTATATTCTGCCCCAATTTCATTGCGTGGCTAACGATTTTGCTTAAAGTTAAACTATCAAGTTCGTCATTGCCAAGGCTTAAGCCGGCATGAAATGTGTTATTAATCCATTTTGGCGACACGTTAAAATAAATAAACGCACCCGCGCCTACAATTAATAATATTGTTACTAAAAACCCAATTAACGTTCCAAAGAAAAACGAGCCGAAATGTCCGCTTCCCTTTCTTTTAATTGCCCCTGCTTGTTTCATATTCACCTCTATACTAATTATTATTGCACAAATCTAGTTAAAAATAAAATGTTTATGACGTTTTTTAGAAAAAAATTTTTAAGATTAGGAAAATATTTTGTCAAATTTTAAAGCACAACCACACTGCACCCCGGGCAGATAAAGTTCCCTATCCGCTAATAAATCTGGGCAATAGTTGGTGGCAATTTTTCTAACCACGTTTTGTGGCGTCCAATTATCACAACAAACAAAATCGAAAATGACCTTTCTATTTTTTAAGTCTTGGCACTTTTTTAAAAATGCCACTTTAATTGCCCCGCCAACACCATGACTGCCATAGCCGTGGATAACTTTTAAAACTTTGTAACCGCCCTTTTTATAGGCTTCAACCTCAATTAAAAATTGAGCGATTGCCTCGCTTACTGTTTGATTGTTACTTTTTATGTCGATTGTTATTAACTGCATGAAAACATTATAACAAAAATTTTAAAAAAGCAAAATAAATTTAGGGGTCTTAGGCGCGAGATTTCTCTCGCGCAAAAATGGCTCCGCCATTTTGCCGCACTTTGTGCGGCTAAGCCCCCGCAGTGCAAGAAAAAAGCCTAAAACTAGGCTTTTTAAACACTAAGGTCGGCATTTGGACTAAGCACTTCTTCCAATTTTGCTTTTATCTCATCAAATTCTCTATCGAACGTTGCTTTATCAACATTAGTTGCAATTGTATAATGTGAAGTTTCGGTAACGGTTTGTTCTTTATCGTTTGTTATACGCAAGGTTAATGTAAATTCAGAAATGCCATTTTTTTCAATTTTCATACTAACACTTTGCTTATATTCTGGAACTGAAATCGTATAAGTTTCACTCTCACTATCATAAGTAATGGTAAAATTAGAATTAAACAATGAAAATTTTAAACTTTCGCCAAGATATTGTGGTGTAATTTTTGCTTTTGATTCTTCGGTTTTTATCGTGCCATCTGTATCAACGTTTGCGACTGTGCCGCCATAAACTCCGTCTACAGTTTCTAACACGGCATAACCTTCAAACGCTTCATTATTTTCCATAGCAGAAGCATAAGATGCGCTTTTATCTTTGGCTAATACAAATTTTGAGTCACCAGAATAACCTTCTGCATCCGCCGTCATTGTTGCAGTTACAATAACATTGTTGCAATCAAAAGTGTTATCAACTGCGGTGGATAACTCATCATAATATCCAACCATAGAAATTTCGCTTGCTCGATACGCATATTCGTTTTGATAATCGGGTTCAGTAATCTCATAAGCATAAACAACATTAACATTGCCAAAAGAATAACTATGAGAATTGAATCCGGCAACATATCCGTTGTTGTCCAAATCTACCGAGAGCCTATCGGCTGAACTTGTGCTAGTTATAGTGTAAGACGAGCCAGAACTTGTAACCACACTATCAGGTGGATAAACTAACGATGTTACCCTATTAATCATTGGTTTGCCTTCATAATGTGCAGATTCTTGCCCGTTATAACTTTCAAATCGTACTCCATTTTTAACTAAAGAAGTATAATTATCTGAAGATATAACATATTCTCCATTAGGATTAGTTGATGCAGAGAAGGTTCTGCCACCCACATCACAAGTAATTCTGTTAAAGCGTGTGCCTAAGGTTAAATTTAAAGCATTTTCAACAATAAGTTGATTTATTTTGCTTTGCATTTTCTTAATGGTTTCAGCTAAGTCTTGTGTAACTGAATCTTGCCCTAAAGTTTCAACTGCACCTTGCAAAGTGCTTAAACTTGAAGATAAAGTTTGCAATTGGTCGTTTAATGCACTATATTGCGTTTGCAAAGCAGAATATTGAGATTTTAAATCGTCAACCTCACCAGCAAGAGTATCATGGCTTGTGTGCAAATCAGTAACATCTTTAGCAAGGTTATCGTGATTCTTTTTCAATTCGTCAACCTTTTTAACAAGGTCATTGTAAGATTTGGTTACCGATGACATGTTAGAATTAATTAAAGCCAAAAGTTGTTTGTCGGCTGCTTTTAAATCGGTAATATCTTGTTTCGCACTGGCTAAATCCTTTTTTAAATCGTCCAAAGCACCTTTTAATTCGTCAAGTTGTGTTTTCAACTCGCTATCTGCCTGAGATTCTGTTTTTGCCGGCTCTTGAGGGGTAACATCGGTTTGTGTATTAACCTCACCACAACCAGTAAGGCCAAAACCTAAAAGTGAAAGACCCGTCAAAGCAGTAGCTATAATTCTTTTTTTCTTCATACGAAACCTCCCTAATTTCTGTTAGTTTAACATATTTATATTGTTTTGTCAATAGTTTATATAAATATTTTTTCCTAGCATTTATATTATAACCCCCCCCCCCCCTACGAATTTGTCAAGGGGTTTTTAAAAAATTCCCATAAATTTGGGAATTTTTTAATTATGCGGTTTTCTTTTTAGGCTTTTTATCTTCAAATTTAACAATTTTTGCCTTACCCGTTTTGTTAATGAAATCTGCAGTTATTGTAATTTTTTTAATATCTTCTTCAAAATGGCTTGCATACATTAAATCTAGCATGCGCTCTTCCAAAATTGTTCTAAGCCCCCTTGCGCCCGTTTTTAATTCTTTTGCTTTAAGGGCAACTGCCGTTATTGCTGCCGGCTCGAAGATTAGGTCAATTCCGTCCATTTTAAACATTTGAACATATTGTTTTGTTATTGCGTTTTTAGGCTCAACCAAAATGCGCTCTAAGTCCTTAACATCAATGCTTTCAAGCGTGGCAACAATTGGAATGCGGCCAACAAATTCGGGTATCATGCCAAACTTAATAAGGTCTTGCGGCTGAATATCTTCAAAGCGGTTTTTCTTCTCTTCTTCACTTGCCTTTTTAACATCAGCGCCAAAGCCGAGTGCAGAGGAATTTTTGCGCTCGTTAATAATTTTATCAAGCCCTACAAACGCACCGCCGCAAATGAACAAAATGTTGGTTGTATCAATCTTGATATTCTCTTGTTGTGGATGCTTGCGCCCGCCTTGTGGTGGCACAGATGCAATTGTGCCTTCAAGGATTTTTAAAAGGGCTTGTTGAACACCTTCTCCGCTTACATCACGAGTTATTGAAACATTTTGAGTTTTGCGTGCAATTTTATCAATTTCGTCAATATAAATTATGCCGCGTTGCGCTTTTTCAATGTCGTAATCTGCGTTTTGAATTAATTTTAACAAAATATTTTCAACATCATCGCCCACATAGCCGGCTTCAGTTAGTGCGGTAGCATCGCTTGATGCAAAAGGCACTTTTAAGGTTTTTGCAAGTGTTTTTGCAAGCAAGGTTTTGCCTGAGCCTGTTGGCCCAACAAGCAAAACGTTGGATTTTTCAAGTTCAACTTCGTCCTCGTTGTTCTCTTTTTTAATCATGTTGTAATTTACGCGCTTATAATGGTTGTAAACCGACACGGCAAGGATTTTTTTAACTTCGTCCTGCCCGATTATAAAATCGTCTAATCGCTGCTTAATTTCTTGCGGCTTTGGAAGGTCAATAAACTCGTTTTTTTCGCTCTTTTCGGTGCGGTCCTTAAAATCCATCAAGTCGCGGCAAATGTTTAAACAATCACGGCAAATAAAGCAATCGCCTTCCGGATTGCTAATAACATCGGTCAACTCCCTTGCGGGTCTACCACAAAAAGAACAAATGGTTTCTATTTCTTTCAAAACTCACCCCTTTATATTTATCGATTTAATTCTATATATTTTTATTAGAATTTTAATTTCTCTATAAAATTTAATTCTCTTTATATATTATTATTAAATAAACTTATTTTAATACTCTATTTTAAAGATTAATTGTATAATCGTAAACAACTGAGCCTTTTTTAGTTTTTCTAGGATTAACAAATTTAAACCCTAACTTCTTTGCAAGTTTTTGTGAAGCAATGTTGGTATCGTCACAACAATAATCCACAACTTTCACACCCGTAGATTTTAAATGCTCTAACATGGCTTGCATAATCTGCGTGCCATAGCCTTTGTGCGTGCATTTTTTGGATAAGAAAATGCCAACACTTTCACATTTTGTTTTAGACGAAAAGCCAAAATCTACATAACCAATAATTGTGTCCTGTTCTTTTTCAAACACTAACCACAATTGCTCAGTGCTATCACTACTAAAATAGCATTTTTGTAAATCCTTTTTAAACTCTTCTGCAGTTGAATATTCGCCAATATCGGCAAACTCTAAACTCTCACGCTTAGTTAAAAAGTCCTTATAAAACTTATCGGCATCGTCTATTGATGCTTTTTTAATTGTTAAATCTTTAGTTTCAATTGTTTCTTTAGAATTTTTCATTAATCCTTTTTACCTAAGAGTTTAACTGCTTGCGTAAATGCTATTATTAATTTGGTGTTGTGTGTTAAGCGATTTAGCGTTAGCGTCTAGCGTACGCACAATGCCAAATTTATTTAAGCATTTATTCGAAACTCGTTAAACGCCCTTTACTTACGTTTGTCAAAAATCTTATCAACAAGGCCGTATTTTAAGGCGGCTTTTGCATCTAAGAAATTATCTCGGTCGGTGTCTTTTGTTATAGTTTCAACCGATTTGCCTGTGTTGTCTGCCAAAATTTTGTTTAGTGTTTCACGCGTTTTTTGAATGTGTTTTGCGTGAATTTCAATATCGCTTGCCTGGCCTTGTGCGCCGCCTAATGGTTGGTGTATCATAACTTCGCTATGTGGCAAGCAAATTCTTTTTCCCTTTGCTCCGCTAGATAAAATCACCGCAGCCATGCTTGCAGCCATGCCAATGCAAATGGTTGATACATCGCATTTAATGTATTGCATTGTATCGTAAATGGCAAGTCCGGCAGTAACGCTCCCGCCCGGGCTATTAATGTACATATAAATATCTTTATCTGGATTTTTACCTTCAAGATAAATAAGTTGAGCAACAACAGTGGTCGGTAATTTCGTCGGTTAAGAAAATTATTCTATCTTCAAGTAGCCTAGAATAAATATCATAACTGCGTTCAACATTGCCGATTTGGTCAATAACCATAGGTATCATAAAACTTCTCCTTTTAATATTTCCCAACAATAACTTGTTTCGCCGCAGGATTATTCCGGGGCCCCCGCAAGACGAATGTCGCAGTGGGGTTAAATTCATTTGAGATTCTTCGCTTTGCTCAGAATGACATAATACAATGGGGTTTTCCCGGGCCCCCGCAAGAACTTGTTTCGAAGTGGGGTTAATTAATTGTGTTATTTGCGTGTAGGAAATCAAGTATTTTTTTCATTAACAATTCGTTTGCAATTTGATTTACTAAATCATTGTTGACTTGTTTTTTATATTCTTCAACAGGTTTGTTGGCTGCTTTTGCAAGTTCTTCAACTTTTTTGTCGATATCTGCTTCGTTGATGTCAAGATTTTCTTCTCTAATAAGTTTTTCTAACACGGCGCGTGCTTTAACATTGTGAGCAGCGGTTGTGCGAACATCGGCGTTAAATTCGTCCATTGTTTTGCCAATGTATTGAACATAATCCTCTAACCTAATGCCTTGATATTTCATTTGATTTTTCATGCCTTCGATGTTGCGGTTAAATTCTTCATCCACCATAACTTCGGGTGCGTTAAGTTCGGTATCGTCAATAATTTTATCTAAGATGCTATTATCCAACTCAACTTCGTTACGCTCATCGGCCTCTTTAACTAATCTATCTTTAATGCTTGCTTTGTATTCGTCAACTGTGTTAAATTCGGTAGAATTAGACACAAATTCCTCATTCAACTCAGGCATAACGCGCTCACGAATGTTTTTAATTTCAACTTTAAAGGTTGCAGGCTTGCCCGCCAACGTTTTTTCGTGATAATCGGCTGGGAAAGTAACATTAACGTCCTTTTTATCCCCAATATTTAAGCCAATAAGTTGGTCCTCAAAATTATCGATAAATGAGTGGCTGCCAATTTTAAGTTGATAGTTATCTGCCTTGCCGCCATTGAATTGTTTGCCATCGATATATCCATCAAAATCGAGTGTTACAAAATCGTCAGTTTTAACCGGCTTTTTGGTTTCAACAAGCCTAGACGAACGCATCAATTCGCGTTCAATGGCCTCATTAATTTCCTTTTCGCCAATTTCGGTTTTTTGCTTTGTGAAAGTTAAGCCCTTATATTGTGCCAACTTAAATTCTGGCATGCAAGGGATAGACAAAACAAATTCAATGCCGTTTTCATCAAACTTTTTGATGTCAAGGTTAGGGCTTGAAATTGGTTTAACATCATTATGCTCGCTTAAAATTAAGGTGTAAGCCTTATAATAAACATCGTCAATGGCAGAATTGAAGAACACACCTGCACCATAAGTTTTTTCAATAACATTTCTTGGTGCATGCCCTTTTCTAAAGCCGGGAACATTGTATTTGCCCTTTTCTTTTTCGTAGGCAGCATTTAGGCTTGCCTCCCACTCTTGTTTTTCAACTTTAACTGATGCGTCAACCACGCCGTCAGCCTTCTTATTTAATTCGTATTTCATATTTTCTCCTTAAAACCAGCCTATTATATCACACAAAAACAAATAAAGCAATAGATTTTGCCAAATTTAGACAATGACATTAAAGGCCAAAATAACAAGTAAAAGACAAAACAAAACTGCGCCCATAATAAAAGACGCACGCGTTTTGCCTAGTTTTTTGGTTTCGGCTTTAACTTCATAAACCATTGGTATCTCTTCTTGATTTTCCATGGCTTCTTCAAGATATCGTTTGTTTTGCTCAATTTGCTTAGAAATATTTACCGTTCTATCTGCTACGAAAAGTGCAAGGCTAACCGCCAAAAATATAAAGCCGAAAGATAGGCAATAATTATTTTTATTGCCCGCAATAATTAATATCATACTTATAAATAAGCTCACCAGCGATATGGTGAGCAACAAATTTAACTTTTTCATTAGATGTTAAAGTTCAAAATTAAGAACACAATTATGATAATTACAAACACAATAAATGCAATCATCCAACCTATGCTCTTTCTGCTCTTGGCATAGTAGAAAGCGAACACTGCGGTTATTGAATAGGCAATAACTTGAGCGATTAATGTCATAGCACTAATTAAACTAGAGCTAAGCCCAACCCAAGAGAATATTCTTGCCAAAATTAAAGCAACAGCCACAAATGCAATAGCGATATATGCCAAAAAGTTAATAAAGCCTTTACCCTTCATAAATCCTCCTAATGTTATTATATCATAAAAATTTTTGTTTTAGCAATTAAATTTGCCAACATTTTTCAATTTTCTAAATTTCAACTTTTTTTAACACTTCCTTAAAATATTCGGGCAAATCAACTTCAAAAGTCATTTTTTTGTGTGAACGTGGATGAACAAATGTAATTTTATAGGCAAACAACAACTGCCCGTGCGTGTAAATTTTATCTGTTCCGCCGTAAAGCGCATCGCCAACAATTGGATGCCCAACACTTTTTAGGTGCGCCCTAATTTGGTGCGTTCTGCCTGTAAAAAGTTTGCAATTTAGTAGAGTATAATGGTCATAAACCTTATCAATTGTAAACAATGTTTTACTATATTTCCCGTTTTGCTCGCTAAGCATTGCCATTTGCTCTCGGTTTTTAGGGTTTCTGCCAAGATAGCCTTCAACTTCAAAGTCTTTATTAATTCTGCCCTTAATTAATGCTTTATATTCTCTATTTAAAGTTTTATCTTTAAGTTGTGCGCTCAATGCTTTGTGTGCGTTATCGTTTTTTGCAACCAACATAAGCCCGCCCGTATCTTTATCTAGCCTATGCACAATGCCGGGGCGCAAAACACCGTTTATCGTGGATAAATTTTTAATATGAAACATCAACGCATTAACAAGTGTGTGCGATTTTGTTGTTGCGCACGGATGCACCACTAAACCCACTTGTTTGTTTATAACAAGCAAATCTGCATCCTCATAAACTATATTTAAAGGAATATCTTCGGCAGCAGCAGAAATTTGTTCTTGCTCTTTTTCTTCTAAAATAATTTTATCATTAGTTTTTAGTTTAAACCCTGCCTTTTGTGCCTTTCCGTTTACTAAAATAAGCCCTGCGTCATTAAGAGTTTTAAGGTAACTGCGCGTAAGAGAGGTGTGTTTAGTCAAAAACACATCAAGCCGAACATTATTTTCATCACAAACAAATTCACTTCTTTTCACTTTTGCCCGCCATAAAAATTAAATAAATTGCCATTAAAATTGCGCCAATTGTTAAAAATGTGTCGGCAAAATTAAAGGTTGGAAAGGTTTTTAAAAAGTCCAAATAAATAAAATCTCTAACCGCATGCGAAGGCAAGAAAATTCTATCAAACAAATTCCCCAACGCTCCGCCCACAATAAAGCCAAAAGATAGGCAATATAAAACATTTTTGTTTTTAATAAAATAGTTGAACACAAACAGAACAATAATTAAAATTACGCTTATTACAACAAGCCAAATGGTTTTGTTTGAAAAAATACCAAATGCCGCCCCCGTGTTGCCGCCATTGGAAGCAATTGACACTACGTTTGGAATAAGGTTAAAATACTCAATCGTAAATAAAAAATGTTTGGTGACTAAATCAATCACCAACACACTTATTATTGAAAATATAATAATCAGCCATTTTTTCATTAATTTTTGTTTTCCCCGCTTCCACTGTTATCTGGGCGCAAAATTTTTCTGCCTTCTGGCGTAAGCAAAAACAAGTCACCATACCAGCGGTGAATACTGCCATTTAAACCATATATTGCACCAGATAAAAAGTCCAAAATTCGTGAACTATCATCAGATGAAATGCCTTCTAAGTTAACGGCAACCGACTGCCCTTGCTTTAAATAGTCCACCACCTGTTGAATTTCTTTTTGAGTTTTGGGCTCTACCATAATTATGTTAGACTCGGATTGAATTCCAAACGAATTATAGGTTGTTGCGCTTGGCAGGCTATCTGCACTATTAGTTTCGCCCGCAACGCGCTCGTGAAGATTAAAATTTGCGTATTTATCATCTTCTGGTTTTGTTTTGGTTTTTTTCTCGTTTTTTCCTTCAAAGCCTAACCCGTGCATAACCCAATCAAAAAAGCCCATTATTTCTCCCAGATTTGTTTCCAAAGCATAACATATTCTTCTTCTGTTGCGATGTTAAATTCTTTAATAACACGCTCAAAGATTGCAAGCACATCTTTATTGCTGGTTTTTGCTTTGGCATTTTCTAACATTTTTTCTGCAATTTTGGTTGCGTTTGCCTTTTTCATAGTTTTTTCCGCTGCAACCACTTTTTCAATGATGTCCATACATTTATTTTCAAATTCTTCTGTTGACAATTGTGCCATTTTTCACCTCTTATATTATTTTAGTATAAAACAAAAAGTTTGTCAACAAATTTAAACACTCAAAGTTAAAAATTCAAATTTTTCTTAAAACCTAGCAAAAAGGCCGCACTAGGCGGCCTTTTTGATAACCATAACAGAAATTTTATGAATTTAACAAGCCGTACCAAACCTCAAACTGCATTGCTATTGTTTTGCCTTCACTTATTGTGTAAGTTATGGTGTAACTAACTTTTAAATAGTCCTCTGATGTGTGTTCCTTTTTATAGTTTTTCAATTCTTCGTGTGTAATTACAATCTCTTTTGCATTTTCATCGAATTTGATAGTTTCATTGTGGTTAGCACCCGAAATCTCAATTGAACTATCGATTACCTCCATTGTGAATTTGCCGTTTTCAGCATCTACTGCACTACTAGTATTATAGAACCTTATAAACACATTAGTTAAGTCAAGTGTTGTGCTATCTTGTCCTGGCACATAATTGCACAAGAAGTGATCATCTTCTGGCGATTGTTTTAAATAATCTATTTTTAAAATCTCTCCAGCGGTGCATTGAATGCCATAGAATGTTGCTTCTGAGGTGTAAATAGATTTTTCGCCTGTTCCCGTTCTTGTATATGTTATTTTGTAAATTGCATATTCAATTGCATTTATCTGTATGGTTTTTATTACCTTCTCTTCAACAGATTTAGAAGTTGCATTTGTAACCCAATTTGTGCAGTTGTTTGCAACGTTATCACTAACGCCAACTATTGTGTAATTTGCATATTCTGGTTCATAACTTTGAGTTGGGAATATTTCACTTAACAAGTAACTGCCTTTAGGTGTTATAACATTGTTAGTGGTTAGAGTTAAGTTGTTCATTGCACTTGGATTATTGTTCGCTTTTGTGTAAATCCTCATGCCCTCATTAGTTATGTGAAGTTGATTGTTGAATAATTTATTGCTAATGCTACTGCCCGCAAAACTGTTTGTTTCGTATGCTTTGCTTAAATCGATGCCGAAATGGCCAGCGGTTGAAGATGCCACAATTTGATAGTAAATGCTATTTTGTGTGCCGGCATATCCCGATTGTGTATCTAAGTTAGCAAATTCAACATAAGGGCTATCATCAATAAAGTTTTTAAACACTTCAAGAGATTCAAAGTTGTTAAGTTTGTAGAAAGCAGTTTCGTTTTCCACTTTTCCCTTAACTACTGTGCCGGTTGTTGCGCTGCTTAATGCGTCTTTTTTGTAACTAACACTATTTTCGTCTATTGTTAGGGTTGGATAACCGTTTGCGGAATCTACTTTTGTAAAGGTTTTTAAGTCGCTAGATTTCCATTCGCCATTTAAATCGGTATTTCCTGCACCTGAAATTGTTAATGAATAATATGCATCTTTTTGTGTTACGCTCTCTTTGATGGTTTCTTTGATTGTATAAACTAGCTTTCCTGTAAATGTTCCAATTTCTCCACTAAACGAATATGTTTGATATGGTGCAAACAAGTCTAAGAAATTTCCTGTTAACTTATCAACGTTTACTTCGTAACCATTAGCAAGTTCAATAGATGTGTTGTTTTGCACGGTATAAACTGCGTATAGTGTGCGCATTACATTATCTGATAAATATGTAATATCTATCTTATAAACCACTATTGAAGTTGGGTTGCCTGGTTCTGGCACAATGTTTGGCAACAACAACCTAAATCCGGTTAAACCACCTGTAATTGGATCCAATTTGTTAGGAGTGTAGGCCGAAGCAGTTTCAAAATATGTTGAAGGGTCAAGCACGGTTTCCTCGTTTGATGGCAACACAACATAAGAAGTTTCAAATATAACTTCGTCTATGTCTGCACGTTGTGCACCCAACTCATCATTGGTGTTAGAGGTTAAATAAGCAACGCCCCTCTTCCCCATTTCGGAATCGGAAACTGGGTAAACTTCACTGCCTGTTGCAAAGGTGGTGCCAGATGTGTGATAGGTAGGATCATAATCAATAAATCCTTGAACGGTAATTATCCATTCAACTGTAAAGTAATCGTTCGCATTTCCGGTGTTGCACAAATATTTAGCTATCAATGTAACTGTTCCGGTAAAGTCTTTTGTAAATCGTAATTTGTTGCCGTCATATAATTCCACGCCATCATTGGTTCCGCTCACATCGGAAATTTCAAAGCTTATTTGAGATGAATAGTTTGCACCCGCAACGCCTTGTATTGGCAATAACCCAATGTAAATATCGGTGTTATATGTCCTTCTGTCGTTGTTTCTGGTGTATACAATTTCCTGATTCGTCTCAGATGAGGTGTTAATCAAATTTTCGGTTAATGGGAATTGTTTGCTGGTGTTTTCTTGTTCATCGGTTACAGTAGACAA
>CANRHL010000021.1 GCA_947630405.1 uncultured Clostridia bacterium | reverse complement strand
GATGTCTCAACATTTATGGGTCAATAGCTCAGTTGGATAGAGCATCGCCCTTCTAAGGCGGGGGTCGTGGGTTCGAATCCCTCTTGACGCACCAAAAAACACCCAGAAGGGTGTTTTTTTGTGAAGATTGGTTCAAACCCCCGCGGGGGTTCGCTCCTGTCGGAGCCGGGCCGTGCTAAAGCACTCCCTTCGCTACGCTAAAATATGCCGCAGGGCATATTTCTTAACGCTGCTCACCCTCTTGACGCACCAGCTAAAACACCCTATTTTATAGGGGTTTTTTATTTTTTTAATTTTGAAATTTCTTGCAAATTTAAGCGAAAAAACACAAAAGTGTGAACAAAGTGTGAACGATGTGTGACACCAATAAAAAATTAATCGATTTGTATTGTTGAATTTTGCAAAAAGCTATTAAGATTTTGTAGGCAAAAAGCTTTAATATCTTTTAAAAATGTATTGCATTTTGTGAGTGTTTGTGTTATAATAAAACTAGAGGTGGTATCATGAAAATTAAGTTAAAAGATTTACCAAATGTTATTTTTGAAAAAATCGATGCAAAAAGTGCGAAGAATTTTATGAATAAATATTTTGAATTGCACAAGGATGTTGACCCGGATATGATATTAGAGTTTAATATTCCACTATGCTTTAAAACAGAAGAAGAGAAAAAAGAGTCTATCTCAAAATTTTATGCAATTTCTGCTAATGGTGGGCGTTTAGACCGCCTTGACAAATTTGCCGAGACAGATTTAGTTGGAATTGCAAAATCTTATAACAGTAAAATGACCGCCGTTGAGAGATATATAGTTCCACAACCTGGGTTTTCTGTTGGCATAATGGGTGACAGTTTAAGTTTTGCAACTGGTGATAGGAGTGTTCTCTTTGTTGGCACAGACTATGAACATGATGGTGATGAATATTATCATGGCATAAACAAACTTGTTTTTGGAATAAAAGAGACAAAAAAGAAGCAACGTGCCATAGTTTTAAATAAGTGTGTGTTATACAAATTTCCGATGGACAAAATTGACGATATCCACAAAATTTTAACGGTTTATGATTATGCTTCAAAACAAGCAGAGAAATTAACTGTTAGGCTAACAAAAGATAACATATATCCATTTATTGTTAAGGCTGTTGAAGATTTCTTGGAAGGAGAAGAAGACTCTTATGGCTTTAGAACTTTCTCAAATGAAAAGTTTGAGTTTGTAAACAAACTTATTGATAGTTTAGATATAGAAATTGTTCATAAAGCATATGTCAGTGCTGAAAAAACTGCGCAACAAATTAACGAAGCACAAACAACTGCAACTACACAAACAAATGATTAATATATAATAATAAAAAACACCCGCTCGGGTGTTTTTTGTTTGCCAAATAAGTGGAGAAAGATATATAAGGTTGGTTACATTTTGTTTAAAATATCTTCCTTCTTTTTTTTATATTCTTCTTCGGTTATAAGTTTTTTATCAAGCATTTCTTTAAGTTCGGCAAGTTTTTCTTGTGCGCCGGCAGATTTAATTGCTTGCTTGTGTTCTGCAACTTCGGTGTCGTCAACATAATCAAAGCCTTCAACCATTTTGCCGCCTTTTCTCCTATTAACTCGCCCCAAAATGCCCAAGCAAATTGCGGTGAATATTAATGCTACAATCAAAATTGTTACAACAAGCCTATTTGCAAGATATGGCAAGAAGTTAAACTGCAACGTGCCAGAACCAAAACTAATGCATAAGCAGAGTGAAGTTAGGTAGAAATCACAATACAAAATGCTCGCATACAAAATTGCTTGGAAAGCGATAAGGCGCGCTTTATATTTTACCATTGTGTTAGCAATAAGTGATGCAATGCCGAATTGAACAGAAATTACAAGCACGGCTTTTAAATAATTTAATGTGCCAATGGAATTTTCAATGGTTGCTGCATCACCTTTATTGACAAGGTTAACAATCAAAATTATTGCAACAATCCACAAAACTGCCATTAGGGTAATTAGCCCAAAGAACACGAAGCAGATAATTCTGTTCATTTTTAATTGATAGCGTTTTAGCCAAGGCAAAATCAAAGTTAAGCAAAAGCACAACACGGCAACAATCAACAAAACTGTGGTTGTAATTCTATTTAGTTTAAAGTAGCCTTGAAAGCCAAAAACGAACAACGCAATAACCAAAGCAAAGCCAATTATCGAAACTGTTTGCAAAAAGCCGTAAATAGTAAAGCCCTTTTTGCCAACATTTTCATTTTCTCTTTTAGAACGATTGAAAAGACCCATAAACCCTCCTTAAAAATTTTCTATAAAAATAATAACAAAAATTTAAACTGAAAGTCAAACAAAAACATTGTTAATTTATCTTTATGTAGTTATATAAGAAATATGTAGGTGCAAAAATGCAAGCAAATTTAAAAAATTTTGAAAAATTTGTTGAATTTAGGTGCAAAATTTTTTGTTTTGTGTTAAAATATCCTTAATACGATATCAAAACAAAATAAAATTTTTAAAGGGGGAGTATGAAAATTTTATCGGCAGAAAGCGCTTCGGTTGATGTTGTTAAAGACAATATCACGGGGAATCTTGGTAGAGATATTGAATTAAAAGAATTTAATAGGCAGGGTAGGCTTTTACACACCTACATTGGCACAATAAAGCAAATTTATGATAGCGTTTTTTTGGTTGAGTGCCGCACGCATGGTTACACAATTAACAAATCGTTTGCTTATGTTGATGTTGCCATTGGCGAGTTTACATACGAATTGAAATAAGGCGCAAGCCTTTTTTATTTATATGCTTGACAACCGCTCAAGTTTGTGATAATATAACACCGGTTTAGGAGAAAAATATGATTTATTCACAAGAGTTTATTAATAATTTAAGAACAATTTTACCTTACACTTCAACAATAGTTCAAAAAGTGTTAGAAGGCGAAGATATTTATAGGGAGTTAAGGCGTTTTGTAAGAAGTGAAGAAACTGACCCGCTATTAGCACAAGAAATTTGGAATTTGTACGAGCAAGAGATGTTGAGCAATAAAGCATTAAATCAATAACACATTAAATTTAGGTGGCGGCACTTTTATCTAATAGAAATAGTTTAATTTTTGATATAGGCCAAGTGCCTATTTTTTATAGGCGGAGATTGTTTAATTTTGTTGACTATTAGGTTTTTTGGTGGTAAAATTATATGCGGAAATTTAGATTAACTAACTATTAATTTAAGTTAATCATAAATAGATAGGGGATTAATTATGCTCGAGATTTCTAGAATTGTTAAAAATTACCAATTAAAAGACCAAGTTGTGCCAGCCCTTAAGGGAGTTGACATTGTTTTTAGGCGCAGCGAATTTGTTGCCGTTTTAGGCCCTTCTGGCTGCGGCAAAACTACGCTATTGAACATAATTGGCGGGCTGGATAGATATACAAGTGGTGACCTTATTATTGAAGGCGTATCCACCAAGCATTTTAAAGATAAAGATTGGGATAACTACCGAAATCATCGCGTAGGTTTTGTTTTTCAAAGTTATAATTTAATTCCGCATCAAAGCGTGGTTGAAAATGTTGAATTGGCATTAACTCTTAGCGGCGTTAAGAAAAAGGAACGCAGAAAACGCGCCATTGAGGTGCTTGAAAAGGTTGGCTTAGGGGATAGAATTAAAGCAAAACCTAATCAACTCTCGGGCGGGCAGATGCAGCGGGTGGCAATTGCACGTGCGCTTGTAAATGACCCCGAAATTATTTTGGCAGACGAGCCAACTGGTGCGCTGGATAGCAAAACAAGCGTTCAAATTATGGAACTTTTAAAAGAAGTTAGTAAGGACCGCCTTGTTATAATGGTAACTCATAATCCGGATTTGGCAAACAAATATGCCAACCGAATTGTGCGCATGCTTGATGGTGAAGTGATTGAAGATACTAAGCCTTACACCAAAGAGAAAGCAGACAGAGAAATTGAAAAACATAAAGCAAAAGTTGAAAAATTAGAAGATAACGGCTTTAAAAAGACTAAAAAGAAAAAGTCCATGAGCCTATTCACCGCAATGTTCTTAAGTTTTAAAAACTTATTAACCAAAAAGGGCAGAACAATTATGGTGGCGTTTGCAGGCAGCATTGGCATAATTGGCATTGCGCTTGTGCTTGCCGTTAGTGCGGGCATGACGAATTACATAAACGCTATGCAAAGTGAAAGTTTGTCTAGTTATCCGGTGGCGGTTTCGTCAATTGCAATTGACATGAATGCTGCACTTGAAGTTTTGGGTGGCGGCAACAAAGTTGATTCTCACGAGGGCGAACTAACTGTTTATGACCCATCAAATATAATTATGGGCATGGGGCAATTTAATTATCTTGGCAAATATGAGTTGGAAGACGGCACAACAACAAGTTTTGTTGACTATATTGATAACTATTATAAAAATGAAAATAAGAAAAACTTGCTTAACGATTACAAAGTTAGTTACGCAAGCACAATGCATATTATAACGCAATATGGTGCAGGCTATATGCCTATAAACAACGATGTGCAATATAGTGTTATGTCCGGCACAACAAGTTCTCTTTTCTTTGAAGAATTAGATAATAAAAACTATGTTTTATCCTTATATGATGTAATTGAGGGAGAATATCCAACCAGCGCAAACGAAGTTGCCTTGGTGGTTGGCGAAAATGGCTCACTTTCCACAATTGAGATGATGATGCTTGGGTTTGAACCTAAGTTGATAAAACAAGACGGAGAAGAGGATAAATACGAAGGCTTAAAATATACCGACGCTCTAAATAAAACATATAAATTAATTTATCACGATGCTTATTATCAAGAAAGTGGCGTGCCAAATTTAGATTTTTCAAACATAACAAGTTTAAGCATGCCTGATATTCTTAAACTTGCGGACATGTATAATTCACAAGACAGTGAAGAGTTAAAAATCTCGTGCATATTAAGGCAAAAGAAAGGGGCAACCGGCAGCCTTTTCTCTAACGGCATAATGTACACCAAAAGTTTAAGTGAAAAATATAGAGAAAATTGCAAAAATTCTAAAATAGTTGAATATGTAAAATCAACATTTTTAAATGGCGAAAATTTCAAAGAAGAAAATCTAACTAAAGATTTTACAACAGACGGATTAAATATTCTTCCTTATGCTGTTAATATTAGTGAATTAACATCCTATAGTTCAGAAATGGGCACAAAAATGTTTAAATATACTACTTTGCAGGATATGATTGACGCACTAAAAAAATATAAAATTGAATTATCACCAAACGACCTTGTAGACTTATATCTTCAAATGTATGGCGCAAGCAGCGTGCCAACCGGCGTTTACTTTTATGCAAAATCGTTTGAAGCAAAAGACGATATTATGAGCATGATTGGTGAATGGAATAATCTAAGTTATGCACACGACATTTTGGCATCAGATAGTTCGGCAATGCTAACAAGCATGCTAGGCACACTCGTAAATATAGTTTCTTATGTGCTAATTGCGTTTGCTGCAATTTCGCTTGTTGTTTCTAGCATAATGATTGGCATTATAACTTACACTTCGGTTATCGAGCGAACAAAAGAAATTGGCGTTCTACGAAGCATTGGCGCATCAAAACACGACGTTTCAAACGTGTTCAACGCAGAAACACTTATTATTGGCCTATTTGCAGGATTGCTTGGCGTTGGCGTATCGCTGCTTCTCACAATTCCAATAAGCCTACTTTTAAAGAATTTAACGGGCATTGGCGGGTTAGCAGTGTTAAACCCATTACCTGCAGTTGTGCTGGTAGCAATAAGCATGTTCTTAACATTTATTGCGGGCTTAATTCCTGCGCGAATTGCCTCTAAAAAAGACCCAGTTATTGCCTTGCGCACAGAATAGAAAAATCCACTTAATTGTGGATTTTTTGTTATTTAAAACACAAAAAAATGGAAAAAGTGATTTCTTGTTGACAATAAATTTTTAGTGTGATAAATTAATCGATATGAAATATATTCAAACGAATTTAAATAACGGCGGAAAACTCTATTACACAAAAAATAGAATTAATAAATCAACTTATATTGATGTGCTTTTTGATTGTGGTGCAAGGTGTGATACAATTCCAGGGCTTGCACATTTTTGTGAGCATATGTTTTTTTCTGGCACAAAAAAAATGAGTAAAGACGAAGTGTGGAAGAAGTATTGGTCGTTCATTTCAACCAACGCTTACACATCGTTAAGGGATATTGTTTTTACAGGCAATATTTTTACAAACGAGTTGGGTGATTATCTTTCTACAATTGCCACACTTATCACCGAAAGCACATTTTCAAGTGAGGCAATTAAAAAAGAGCGCAAGGTTATAAATCAAGAAATTACGGGCAGCATAGATAAGCATAGCAACATTTCATATAAATTTAATAGATATAACTTATTCAAGTTGCCAGCATACAAAGAAAACACTTTTTGCGGTTCAGCCAAAACAATTGCACAAATAACAAGGAAAGATGTTGTCAATTTTATAAAAAAATACTTTGTTGCAAACAATGTGCAAATTTACATTTGCTCGCCAATAAGTGTTAGCAAAGTTAAACGAATTGCAAATAAAAATTTGGTTGATAAAATCCCTGTTAACAACAAATTAGAAAAACTTGATTACGATTTTTACGATGTTGTAAACAATAATTTTGTAAAAACCCAAAAGGCCGACATTAAAAAGACGTATATAACATTAAACCTTGTTTTTCCGCACGCTTACGACGACCATGCCTTTTATAAAAAATTGGATTTAGCCTTAGATATTGTTAATGATAGTTCAATTGGCCTATTAAAACAATTAAGGCTTAAAAAAGATTTAGTTTATTCGGGCGGGGTAAACTATATAAAAATGAAAGAAAATTGCATTTTAATTTTTAACTGCAATTGTGAGCCAAATAATGTTAACGAAGTTATTAAAACCACTGCCGAATATTTTAAATCTATTTTTAAAGAAGGTTTCACACTTGAGAATTTAATACGCGTAAAGCGTTATGCAAAGCACAATGAAGTTAGCAAATTGCCATCTATTGATATTGAGTTTAATAGGTTATATAATTATAGGTGGTATGGCAAAGTGTTAGATTATAAAAAACTTAAAAAAATAAAAGCAAAAGCCACCGTTGAAGATTGTAACAATGTGATTAAAGAAGCCTTTACAAACGGCAAAGTAAGTTTAAGTTTGTATGGCCAAATTGATAAGGAAAATTTAATAACAAAAAATCAACTTAACGAGATGTTTAAGTTCAATTAGTTTTAAAAATATATAATTTTACAAAATAAGTTTTCTTTTTTGCTTGACTTTTAGAGTTTTTGTGCTATAATAAAATTAAGATTTTCATTTTTTCACATTGTAAAGTTCAACTTTGCAATCCATATTGATTAAAAACACACCTTGTTTTATTTTGTGTTTGTTTGAAAATTTTTTAAAGGAGAAATATGTTAGATAAATTATTAACAAGTGAAGAGTTTGATTCTAGTATTAAAGATAATAAGGATTTAACGAATCAAAAACCAAACTTAACAAAAAAATTTAAAAAGGCGACCGAGCCATTAAACGAAAACAAACTTGTTTATTCAAGCGAAACCGGTGCTGTGGAAGAACCAAAACATAAGGGCAGAACACAGAACCTTAAAGTTATGTTTTTAGGCGGCATTGGTGAAATTGGCAAGAATATGACCGTGTTAGAATATGGCAACGACATAGTGGTTATTGACTGTGGCGTTATGTTTCCAACCGTTGATATGCTTGGCATTGACCTTGTTGTGCCAGATATAACCTATTTGGTTGAAAATAAGGATAAAGTTCGCGGCTTTTTAATAACTCACGGTCATGAGGACCATATTGGCAGCATACCTTATGTTGTAAACGAAATTAAAGCACCAATTTATGCCAGCAAAATGACGTGCGGCCTTATTAAGAAAAAGATGGAAGAGCACAAAAAGGTGGAATATAAAACCATTGCGGTTAAGCCAAAGCAAAAAATCACACTTGGCTCTTTTGAAGTTGAGTTTATTCACATCAACCACGCAATTCCGGGCGCATACGCACTTGCAATTAAAACTCCGGTTGGCATGGTTGTTCACACGGGGGATTATAAAATAGATTTAACCCCTATATACGATGAGCCTTTTGATTTTTCCACCTTTGCCGAACTTGGCAAGCAAGGCGTGTTGCTTTATATGAGCGATAGCACCAATGCCGAGAGAGATGGCCACTCGCTTAGTGAAAGGGTGGTTGGCGACACACTTGAGAAATTGTTTGTTGAGAACAAAGAACACCGCATTGTGGTGGCGGCTTTTGCATCAAATGTTGACAGACTGCAAGAAGTTATGAATTTGGCAGAAAAGTTTAATAGAAAAGTGGTTTTAACCGGCAGAAGCATGGTTAATGTTACCGATGTTGCCACCCAAATTGGCGAAATGAAAATTAATAAGGATAACCTTATTGAAGTTGAAAAAATGAAGAACTATAAGGATAGCGAACTTTTAATTTTGTCAACGGGCAGCCAAGGCGAGCCACATAGCGCACTTTCCCGTATGGCAAACAACGAATTTAAGGGCATTGAAATTGGCGAAAATGATACAGTTATCTTTTCAAGTTCGCCAATCCCAGGCAATGAAAAGAGCGTTAGCAACACCATTAACAAACTAATTATGTTAGGCGCAAAAGTTATTTATAACCAACTAGAGCAAGTGCACGCATCTGGCCATGCTTGCAAGGATGAACAAAAACTTATGCTTAACCTTGTTAAACCTAAATTCTTTGTGCCTGTGCACGGCGAACAAAAACACTTGCTTGCACAACGCGAAACCGCAATTGCAGTTGGCATGGATAGGCATAATATTCTACTTCCAATGCTTGGCATGAAACTTGAAGTAAATAAAAACTTTTTAAAGGCAACCGGCACAGTGCCATTTGGCAGCAGGCTGATTGATGGCGCAGGCATAGGTGAGATGGAAAGCAACGTGCTAAGAGAAAGAAAACAACTCAGTGAAGATGGCTTATGCATTGTAATTTTAAATGTAAATAGCCAACGCGGAGAACTCAACTCCCGCCCAGAAATTGTTTCTCGTGGCTTTACCTACACGGGCGAAGCACAAACTTGGCTTGAAGATGCACGCACAACAATCGTAAATAGCATTGACGCTGAAACATTAAGAAGCCGCGATTATTTATCGGTTAAAATGGCATTAAGAAAGGCGTTAACCAACTATTTAAACAAAAAATTAAAGCGCAAACCAATGATTGTGCCAATCATAATTGAAAGCAATGAATAAAAATACCCCACATCGACATTCGTCTTGTGGGGGCCCCGATTTAATCCTATTTCGAACAAAGCTCTTATGGTAGACAAAGATGCTCCGACTACGCTCAATATGAGATGGGAAATGAGCACACGAACGCACAATATGAAAATCGATGAAGAAATAAAACATAGCGGAATAGAACACAAAGTGCCAATCAGTTTGGACGACACTTTGTCTTTCGTTTGCAACAAAATTAACGAAACAAAGGCAAAGCAAATTCTAGAAATTGGTACGGCAATAGGCTATTCGGCAATAACAATGGCAGAAAACACAACTTGCGCGCATATCGACACACTTGAAATTGACGAAGACCGCTTTATTATTGCCGAAAAAAATGTGTTAGAGCATAAACTCAATAAAAAAATTTCGCTTTATTTAGTTGATGCGATGGACTATTTAAAAACCACAAATAAAACTTATGATTTTATTTATCTTGATGGCCCAAAAGGGCAGTATATCAACTATTTGCCTTATTTGGTTAAAATTTTAAAGCGGGGTGGCGTTTTGGTGGCGGACAATTTGTATTTTCACGGCATGGTAACGGGCAAAATACCAACATCAAAGGGTTGCCGAGCGATGATAAAAGGCCTAAAAAACTATATTGCCACCATAACCAATCATCCGGCACTCACTACTCAAATTTTAGATATAGGCGATGGCTTAGGCTATTCAATAAAAAAATAAAAGGCACAATATGTGCCTTTTTTCTAAAACTAGTTGCTTGCAGCGATACTTTAAAAATTTTATAAACAAAAAACAGTTGAAAATTAAATGTGTTTGTGTTAAAATAATATATATGGAGTTACTTTCACCGGCAGGAGATAAAGATAAATTAATTATGGCAATTGAGTATGGAGCGGATGCAGTATATCTAGCATCCACCCGTTTTGGCTTGCGCACTTTTGCCGGCAATTTCGATTTAGACGGCTTAAAATGGGCGGTTGAATACGCGCATGCGCACAATGTTAAGGTTTATGTAACAGTAAACATAATTCCGCACGAAAGTGATTTAAAAGAATTGCCAGAATATATAAAATACCTTAAAAAAATCAAGGTTGATGCCGTTATTGTTGCCGATTTAGGCGTTATTTCAATTGTAAGGCGCGTTGCAAAGAACTTGCCAATCCACGTTAGCACACAAGCCAACATAACTAATAGCGAAAGTGCCAAGGTGTTTGTTGAACTAGGCGCAAGCAGGCTTATTTTGGCGCGTGAAATGACTTTAGAAGAAATTAAAGAACTTCGCTCTAAAATACCAGCCAATATTGAGTTGGAAGCCTTTTGTCATGGGGCAATGTGCATAAGTTATTCGGGCAGATGTCTGCTTAGCAACTTCTTTACCGGGCGCGATGCTAATCGTGGGGCGTGTGTGCAGGCATGCAGATGGAACTACGCCATACGCGAAATTAATAAGGAGCAAGAATATCCGATTGAAGAAGATAGCCACGGCACATACATTTTAAATAGCAAAGATATGTGCATGATTGATTATCTTGATAAATTGCAGGCAGCCGGCGTAACGTCAATTAAAATTGAAGGCAGAATGAAAACTGAATATTATGTTGCCAACATTACAAACGCATATAGGCAAGCGCTTGACTATTTAGCAACTCACAAGCGATATAAATTGCCAGAAAGCATAAGAAATGAAATTTACAAATCTAGCCATCGGGATTATTCTTGCGGATTTTATTTTGGTGAGCCAAAACAGAGCCTAGACACTAGTTTGCCCGAAGCCACATACGATTTTGTTGCCATTGTGCTTGAAGATAGTGTTGGTGGCAGGGCAAAAGTGGAGATGCGAAACCGATTTAAAGCAAATTCAACACTAGAATTGTTGTCTAAAACCAAAAACAATGCTATAATTAATATTGATAGAATTGAAGATTTGGACGGCAACGCGCTTGACGAGTGCAAAATACCAAAGCAACAAGTTTACATTTACACAAAAACCAATCTAAAAAAATATGAAATTTTAAGAAGAAAAAAGTGAAAAATTATTCATCTGTGTTAATTATTTATAATCCAAACGCTATGCGCGGCAAAATTGACGAATTTATGCCAAAAATTAAACAGCGTTTGCTTTTGCGCTACGATGTTGTGGATTGCATGACCAGCCCTAAAATTGATGGTGCGCTTGAACTTTCAATGAAACACGCCGGCAAGTATGATATTGTTGTGTCTTGTGGGGGAGATGGCACACTGCATCAGGTGGTTAACGGCATAATTAAAAGCGGGCATAATCCGCTAATTGGCATTTTGCCTTACGGAACCTGCAACGATGTGGCTAGCACACTAAAAATCCCTAAAAACCTTGATAAAGCCATTGATTGTTTGCTTAGATTAAACACCACAAAATATGACCTTCTTTTTGATGGCTCAAATTACATAACATATTCACTTGCAACCGGTTATTTAACGCGTTCAACATATTCTGCCACCAACAATTCAAAGCGAAAGTTTGGCAGATTTGCTTACTTTTTAAACGCACTAAAATATGTGTTTAAATTTAAATCATTGCCACTAACTGTAACTGTGGATGGCGAGCGCATACACGGCAAATTCATTTATTGCATGCTAATTAATTCTGAATATGCCGGCGGGTTTAGATTAAATAAGGGCGAAGATTTAGCAAATGAAAGAACTAAACTTGTGCTAATAAAAAAGACAAAAGCACTTGGCGGATTCATAAATTTCTTTAAGCTATTCTTCTTTGGGGTTAACTCAATTAAAAAGAGCAAAAATGTGATTGTTATGGATGCAAAAAATGTTGTAATTGAAAACCACTCAAATGCACCTTTTACAATGGATGGCGAAAAATTAAACTTTTTGAAAAAAGAACTTTCAGCGAACTATCAAATAACCTTTATTAAAAAATAAGCGCAGGCTTATTTTTTTATTTGTGTTATAAACTTAAAAATAAATTAATAGTATATTTTATGAGTTTGATTGATGTTAAACTAAACACAGAGTGCGTTGTTAAAGATATTGTTACAGATGACGAAAAAACCAACTTAAGATTAATG
Organism: uncultured Clostridia bacterium; assembly: GCA_947630405.1. Lineage (GTDB taxonomy): Bacteria > Bacillota > Clostridia > Christensenellales > UBA1242 > Onthoplasma. The sequence goes on along the minus strand of CANRHL010000021.1, from coordinate 1,471 downwards.
GAGTTGGGTGTGCTTGTTGGCAGCAAAATAATCGTTAAAAACAAAAGCAGTTTTAAAAAAACTTTGCTTGTGTTTTTTAATTCAACTTGCTTTACAATTAAAGACGAAATTGCAAAAACAATAATGGTAAATTATGTATAAAGTTTTAATAATAGGCAACCCAAATGTGGGCAAATCAACGCTTTTTAATAGCCTTACAAAATCAACTGAGCACACGGGAAATTTTCATGGTGTGACGGTTGAAGAAAAGCGCAAAATTATAAATTATAAAAATGATAGAGTAGAGTTTATAGATACCCCCGGATTGTATTCTATGAACACTTTTTCTTACGAGGAAGAAGTTAGCAAAAATTTAATAATCAAAACAAACGGGACAAGGCTTGTGTTGGTGGATGCAAATTGTTTAAAACGAAATTTGTATTTAGCCCTGCAAATGAAAGAACTAAATTTAGATTTTAAACTCTTAGTAAACAATTATGATTATTTTACAAAACATGGCGGAGAAATTAATTTAGATAAACTTAAAAGTTTTAACGAGAACACCGAAATTATTAATGCAAAACAAGTTAGATTGTTTCAAGAAAACTCTAAAAAATTTTTTAAAACTAGCAAAAAAACACAAAAAATTTGCGAATTTGAACTGAATTTTAGCGATTTTCAAAAAAAATCTTCATTTTTTGTTTTAGATTATTTAAAAGATTTTATAAAAAAGATAAAACAAAAATTTGAATTAGATGATGAAAAAATTGTTAAAGCATTTAATGGCATTTTTTATAATTTAACAGATGAGCAAATTGAATACATTAAAAGTTTTAATAAAGAAATTGTTGCTGCGCGATACAACTATATTGATAACATTTTAGTTGATGCAGTTAAAACAAAAAAAAATTATGTTTATGGGGCAAGCAAATTTGATAAAATTTTATTAAAACCAATTTTTATGTTGCCCGCATTTTTGTTGTTTTTCTTTCTTTCAATTTACATAATATTTTTTGCAGTTGGACCAATAATAAGTGACCTTTTAATTTTTGTTTTAGATAAATTAGTTATGTCGCCAACACTAAATTTAATGTACTCAATTTCAAGCAACATTTGGTTAATCGAATTCATTAAAAATGGGGTGTTTAGTTCAATAAATACAGTGTTATCTTTTTTACCGCAAGTGTGTTTGTTGTTTGTGTTTTTAACTTTGCTTGAAGATAGCGGATTGATTGCAAGACTTAGTTTTATTATGGATGACTTTTTATCGCTTTTTGGCCTTAATGGCAAATCAATTTACATTATACTTATGGGGCTAGGATGCAACACTATGTCAACAGCGGCATCGCGCAATGCGGATAATAAAAATTTGAAAATAAAAACTGCACTCATAAACCCATATATTAGTTGTATGGCGCGCTTGCCTGTTTATGTTATTGTTGCATCTGCTTTCTTTGGTGCAAAAGCGTATTTTGTGGTTGTGGGATTATAT
>CANRHL010000020.1 GCA_947630405.1 uncultured Clostridia bacterium | reverse complement strand
TAACATCCTGCCCTTCCACCAAATCTTCAGTTACAAGATTTGTGCCTTTTTCAAGCAACTTGTCTTCAAGGGCTTTATTGATAGGCTCTAAGTCCCACTCGTAACTAGGTTTTGTTTCTTCAAGATAGGTGTTGCAAAGTTCAAAAATATACTCCTTCATCATCTCAACAACTTGCGAGTGAATATCCACGCCTTCAAGCACTTTGTCGCGCTCGCCATAAATAATTTGACGTTGCTTATTAAGAACATCGTCATACTGCAAAATGTTGCGGCGAATGCTGAAATTCATGCTTTCAACTTTCTTTTGTGCGGTTTCAAAGAACTTGGTTAAAATGCGCGATTGAAGTGGCATATCCTCGTTGCCGCGGAAAGCGATAGAAAACCAATTTTTCATTCTATCTTCGCCAAAACGTTGTGGCAAATCGTCCTCAAGAGATATGAAGAATATGCTTGAGCCCGGGTCACCCTGACGTCCGGCACGGCCGCGCAACTGATTGTCAATGCGCCTAGATTCGTGCCTTTCCGTGCCTAAAATGTGCAAGCCGCCAAGTTCAATAACGCGTTTCTTTTCAGCATCTGTGGTTTCTTTAAATTCGGCAAAATATTTTTGATATTTTTCCTTAACTTTCTGCTCTTCTTCGGTTAAACTGCTATTGTATGTTAAAATTTTATCAATAACTTCTTGTGGCACTTTTTCGTTAACAAGTTTTTGTTTTGCCAAAAATTCGGGGTTGCCGCCAAGCAAAATATCTGTACCACGGCCCGCCATGTTTGTGGCGATTGTAACCGCTTTAACACGGCCAGATTGCGCAATAATTTGACTTTCCAACTCGTGATTTTTTGCGTTCAACAAGTTGTGCGGTATGCCAAGTTTTTTAATTTCTCGGCTGATGCGCTCACTCTTTTCAACCGATGATGTACCAACCAAAATTGGCTGACCATTTTCATATTTTTCCCTAATTTCCTCAACAATTGCCTTATATTTTGCATCTTCGGTGTAAAAAATCATGTCCTGTTCATCTATTCTTATAACAGGTTTGTTGGTTGGTATTGTAACAACATCAAGGTTGTAAATTTTATTAAATTCACTTTCTTCCGTTTTTGCCGTACCAGTCATGCCGCTAAGTTTTGAATAAAGTTTGAAATAGTTTTGAAGAGTGATGGTTGCAAGAGTTTTGTTTTCGTCCTTAATTTTAACATGCTCTTTTGCTTCAATTGCTTGGTGCAAGCCATCTGAGTATCGCCTGCCTTGCATAACACGGCCAGTGAATTCATCAACAATTAAAATTTCGTCGTCCTTAACAATGTAGTTAATATCTCGCATCATAATGTAATTTGCTTTTAATGCGTTGTTGATGTGGTGGTTGATTTCAAGGTTGTTTATATCCGATAAATTTTCAAGGTTAAAAAATTGTTCTGCCTTTCTAACACCTTCTTCGGTTAGACGAATTTGTTTATGCTTTTGCTCTATATCATAGTCAGTTGGCTGCAAACGTTTAACAAAGTTATCCGCCACCTTATAAAGTTCGCTTATTTTGCCGCCGACACCCGAAATAATGAGTGGCGTACGCGCTTCATCAATCAAAATTGAGTCCACTTCATCCACAATGCAGAAGTTGTGCCCGCGCTGCACTTTATAATCCTTATTTTGCTGCATATTGTCGCGCAGATAGTCAAAACCGAACTCACTGTTTGTGCCGTAAGTGATGTCGCACTCATATGCGTGCTTTTTCTCCTCGGGCGATTGATTTGAAAGCGTAACGCCAATTGTTAAACCTAAAAATTTATAAAGTCTGCCCATAAGTTCGGCTTGATAGGTTGCCAAATATTCGTTAACGGTTATCAAATGCACATTTTTGCCGGTAAGGGCATTTAAATAAACGGCGGTGGTTGCTGTTAAGGTTTTACCTTCACCTGTGCGCATTTCGGCAATACGGCCTTGATGCAACACAACGCCACCAATAAGTTGCACATGGAAGTGCCTTTGACCCAGCACCCTTGTAGAAGCTTCTCTAACAAGCGCAAAAGCGTCTGGCAAAATATCGTCAAGAGTTTCGCCTTGTTTTAGCCTATCTTTTAAAATTGGAGTTTGTGCCTGCAAATCTTCATCCGACATAGCGGCATATTTGTCTGCTAAATCTTCAATTTTTTTAACAATTTTTTCAATTTTTAACAAACTGCGTTTATTATCTGATGCAAATAGATAAGAAAATAATCCCATAAAAAATCCTTATAAAAAAATATTTCAACTAACATTTTAGCAAAAAAAATAAAATTTGTCTAGCATTTAAACAAATTTTAAATATCTATAAATGTTGAAAAATGTAAAAACTAAATCTCGCGCCTTGAAGATAGGGCTTTTGAAAGCGTTACTGCATCGGTATATTCAAGTTCACTGCCCATACTTATGCCCTGCGCGATGCGTGAAACTTTAACCCCTAGCGGCTTTAATAAATTTGCAATATACATAGCGGTTGCCTCGCCTTCAACATCTGGGTTGGTGGCAACAATAACTTCTTCAATTTTTTCATCTTTAACGCGAGTTAAAAGCGAACGAATGTTAATGTCGTTTGGGCCTTTGTTTTCAAGCGGATTAATAACGCCGTGAAGAACGTGATAACTGCCGTTAAACTCTCTAACTTTTTCAATGGCAAGCACGTCTTTTGGCTCTTTAACAACGCAAATTATTGGTGCTTTGTTAGGGCGAGCGCAAACATCACAAATTTCTTTATCTGTGAAGTTTGCACAAATTTTGCAAAAATGAATTTTTTGCTTTGCATCAATCATTGATGTTGCAAAATTTTTAACTTCCTCTTCGCTTTGGGTAAGCAAAAAATAAGCATACCTTTGCGCCGTTTTTTTGCCAACGCCGGGTAGTTTAGAAAACTCGTTAATTAACCTATCAAGGCTTTCAATTTCCATTACATCAACCCGCCCATGCCGGAAAATCCGCCAAGTTTTTCTTTGCTTAGTTCGTCTGCCTTTGCGCTTGCATCTTTAATTGCAACCACAATTAAATCTTCAAGCATTTCAACATCGTCTGGGTCAACTGCAGACTTTGAAAGTTTAACCGATTTAATTTCTTTTTTGCCGTTCATAGTAACGGTAACCATATCGCCAGCAGCCTTGCCAACAACTTCGGCTTCAGCAAGTTCTTCTTGCGCTTTCATCATTTGCTCTTGCATTTTTCTTGCTTGGTTCATAAGGGCGCTCATGTTCATGCCGCCACCAAATCCACCATGATTATATGCCATTTTAACTCCTTATTCTTTAAATTTTATTTTGTTTTTAAACACTTCTTTTAAATTGTCCTTAATATCTTGCGTGGATGCGCTATCTTTATCGTACACAATTTCCACACTCGAAATAGAATCGTCAAAAAGATTTGTCAGTTTACATAATACACTAATTTTATCCGGATTGTCAATCATTTCATAACTAGATAAATCATTTGTGTGAATAATAAGTTTGTTTGCAATTTCTTCCACTCTATTCACGTTTTTAAGTGCGTTTGAAAGCGCAAACATGTTGTTTTCTTTAACCTTTAATAACACATTGCCCCACAATCTTTCGGTTTCCGTTTGATTGGCTTTGTTTTGAGAATTGTTCACTTGTTCATTTGTTGTTTTGGGTTGTGCCGCCGCTTGCGTTGGGGTTTGAGGTGTTGCTTGTGCTGGTGCTTGCGGAATTGCTTTTTCAACTTGTGGCTTAACTTCGTTTGTAGGCACATAATTTATTAATTCAAGGCAAGCGCTTTCAAAAAGGTTTTCTGGGTTAAGGCTATATTTTAAGTCCAATTCAACGGAAGCAAATTTTGAAAAGGCGCGCTTTAAATATTCTATGTTAAACTTATTTGAAATATCAACGTAGGATGCAAATTCGCCCGGCAAAATATCTAGAATTGAATAATCACTTACGCCAACTTTAATTAGCACCAAATTTTTAATAAAATCTGCCATTTCTTTGCACAAAATTTGAATATTTTTGCCGCTGCCAATTGCTTCTTTTATACTAACAAAAAGGTTATTTATATCGTTATTTTCGATGGCAAATAAAATGTTTTTAATGCTATCTTTATTAGAAAGCCCAATCACTTTTTCTGTGTTTTCATATGTTATATCATAATTGCAAAACGATGCCACGCTATCGGCAACAGAAAGCATATCGCGCACACTGCCCTCGCCCGCTTTTGCAATTAAATGTAAACTTTTTTCATCATATTTAATTTGCTTTTTATCAAACACAAATTTAAGATGTTCTATAAGCGTATTTAATGGCAAAAGTTTAAAATCAAAACGCGTGCATCTAGATAAAATTGTGGCGGGAAGTTTGTGAATTTCGGTTGTTGCGAGAATAAATATAACGTGTTTTGGTGGCTCTTCAAGAGTTTTAAGTAGCGCATTAAAAGCGCTATCGGTTAGCATATGCACTTCGTCAATAATGTAAACTTTGTATCGCCCAATAAGTGGCGGAAAATTAACTTTTTCACGCAAATCCCTTATCTCTTCCACGCGGTTATTTGACGCGGCGTCTATTTCAATTATGTCCGTATTTGGCTCATTTAATGCCACACATTCGGCACACATATTGCACGGATTGCCATCGGTTGTGTGCGTACAATTCACGGCACGCGCAAATATTTTTGCCGTGCTGGTTTTACCCGTTCCCCTTGGGCCACAAAATAGATAAGCGTGAGTTAATTTATCGGTTTTAATTTGATTTTTTAACGTTTGAATAACAAAATCTTGTCCCACAACCTCATCAAAATTTTTTGGGCGAAACTCTCTATAAAGTGCCAAATTCATTAGATATCTCCTTTTAAATCTTTCAATTTTTTCTTAATTGCTTGCAACATATTATCAACTTGCTTGGTGGTTAAATTAAGTTTTGTTGCCATTTCGTTATAACTTAAACCATTAATGAACATTTTAAGCAACTTAAATTGTGTGTCGTTTAATTTGTCTTTAACCTTGCTAATTACAATTGCATTAAGTTCTTTATCAATATACTCTTTTTCAATGTCGCTATTATCGTCAACAATAACAAGTTTTGTGCCTTCGTCTTGATTCACTCCGCCATAATAATTTATTGGCAAATACGAGTTTAGTGGCGAATTTTTTTGCCTGTTTGCAAGTTTAACTGCATTTTGCATCTGCCTATGAATGCAAAGTGACGCAAACGCTCCAAAATTGTGATTTTTGTTTGTGTCGTACACCATAATGGCCTTGTAAAGCCCAATCATGCCTTCTTGAATTAAATCGTCAACATCTGCGCCAATCAAAAAATATTCACGAGAAATTGCAATCACTTTTGGCTTAAAAGTTCTAATCAAACTCTCCATTGCAACGCTATCTCTCGCTTGCGCGCACTCTATTAAGATGTTGATATCTTCTTGCATAAAATCCTTTTAACGCCTTTGCCTAATCACTTCATAAATGGCAATTGCGGCCGCGTTAGATGCGTTTAGGCTATTAATTTTGCCAAACATATCAAGCGAAAGCACTTCGTCTGCCCGCTCTTTAACTAGGCGCGAAACGCCCTTGCCTTCGCTGCCAATAATTAGTGCGGTTGGATAGGTAAAATCCGCCTTATAAATTCGCTTGCCGCCCGCTTCAAGCGCGTAAACCCACACGCCAAGTTTTTTAAGTTCTTCAATCGTTCTTGCTAGGTTAGTTACCTTGGCAACTTTCATGTGGGCAACTGCACCCGCGCTGGTTTTATAAACAGTGTCGGTTATTTCGCTTGCCCTATTTTCGGGTATAATAACCCCGTCAACGCCGGCACACTCGCACGTTCTAATAATTGCGCCCAAATTGTGCGGGTCCTCAATGCCATCTAAAATAACAATAAACGGCTTTTTTTGTTTTGCTTCGGCTGATGCCAAAATGTCGTCAACTTCACAATATTTAAAAGCCGGTACAAATGCTATAACGCCTTGCGTTTTAGGCCTAATTCGCTCCAACTTTTCTTTTTCAACAACTTCAAGCGGAACATTTTTAGATTTAGTTAAATCGATTATACTCAACAAATCCTTATTTTGAGAATTTTCAACAATAACTTTTTCAATTTTGCTATTTGAAGCCAACAATTCTTTAATTACGTTAATTCCATCAACTATCATAATTTACTCACCACAAATTCATTAAAAATTTCGTTTAATTTTTCATTTTTTGTTAAATACCAAAAGCCAACAAGTGCTTCAAACTGCGTTGCCTTGCTATATTCGGTTAACGTGCTATGTTTTGCCTTGCTATTAATATGGCTATTGCGCGCACGCAACACAATTTCCTTTTCCGTTTCGTCTAGTTTTGGCGTTATTTCGTCTAGCAAAATCGCTTGAGTTTTGGCGCAAACCAGCGAATTGGCAATTTTATTAAGCCCGCTTGGTTTAAAGCCGAAGTTGTTCACCAAATAGGTTCTAACCATGGTGGAAAACACGCTATCGCCAAGATAGGCAAGCACCAAAGCGTTTTTTAAGTATGCTTCATTTTTGGTTTCCATACTGTGTATTATACCACAAATTGCCTATTTTGTAAAGAGAATTTTAAACTTAAATAAAATAAGCGCATATGCGCAAACTAGCATATGGCTTATTATAACTATCATGCAATGGCAAAAAGGTTAATTGAGAGCGAGCATATAATTGGCGCAAGCATTTTTAAGCGCTATCACCACATCTACCCCGCTCTTGTGCTTTATTTTGACAACCACAAGCCAATCCCGATAAGGGAATATATGTGGAGCGATTATCTGCCACTATTAAAGGCTCACAACATTAAAATTTTAAATGAAGAAAATGTGCCGTTAAACTAATTCCCCGCTATTAATTGAATAAATGAACGTGTTTTTAACCGGTTTATTATAGGCAAGTTCAAGCGCCTGTTTATATAATTTTAGTTGCTCAGCGTACTTTTCCTTTAATAGTTTTGCTGGCAGTGAACTAAATTTATAGTCCACAATTGTAAAAGAGTCGGCATATTCAATAATTAAATCCACAACACCTTGCACGAGAACTTTGTCATTAACATCGCTTTTAACAAGTTCGTTATATGGCAAATACATCATAAAATCGGCTTCCTTTCTAATGTTTGTTGTCCCGGTCATAAGCGGCGCAAGTTTTTTGTGTGCTAGTTCAATTTTTTTATAGTCCACATCGGAAAAATCGGTGTTTTTTTCGTACTCTTTTGTAAAGTCCAACAACTCTAACGCCTTATGATAATGCGTGCCAATTAAGGCTTTATCTTCGTCCGCGTTATATTGCATATCTGGCTTTAACCAAGTGTGTAGCGAAAATTTGTTTTGCTCACTATATTTTGAATTTAATCCAGTAACCGTGTTTTTAACACTAATGTTAAATTTGTTTGTGTTGGGATAGGTAAAATCAATTTTTGAACTATCAATTTCGGTTGCGGATTTTTCAACCAAACCTGCCATCTCCACATCTTCATAAAAATTAATTTTAACATTCCCCAAATTATTTTCGCCTTCTTTTAGACCATCATAACAAGATAAAATCATGTTCGTATAACAAGTGATGTTTGGTTTTTCTTTAAAAAATTTATCGTTATAATTGCCTAAAATGTAAAGTTTATTTTTTGCTCGCGTCAATGCAACATAAAGAAGGCGCAATTGCTCTTTATAGGCTTTAATTTGATTTTTAATTTTTATTGCAAATTTGGTTAGGCTATAATTTTTAACGCGATTAATTGTGTCAAAATAATCCACACCTATGCCAACATCTTCATTAAAATAAATGTTATCTGTGTTGCGTAGATATGCAAATTCGCGTGAACAATCAAACAAAATCACCACCGGATATTCTAGCCCCTTGCTCTTATGAATTGTTTGAATTGTAACGCTATTTTCGCCGTCACTAGAATTAATGTCGTTAGATTTTGTAACGTTATTAATTATAACATCAATAAATTCATTTAAGCTCAAATTATTTTCATAAATTGAAAGTTTATTTAAAAAATCTTCAATCAAATTCAACTCTTTTTCGCCGTTAGGTTTAATGAGAAAATAGTATTTTAATTTGTGCGCATTTAAAATGTATCTAATTAACTCGCTATTAGATTTTGTGTATGAATTTATTTTAATATCGCTTAAAATTTCAAAGCCTTTTTTTGCTTCATCGTTATTGTAATTTTGCAAGTCTTGTTTTAAGGTGTTATCTTTGTTGCGAAGGGTAATAAAATCGTCAAAAGTTAAATTTGTTAACGCCAAAAAAGTTGCAAGAAAATCCACATCATCAGCATTGTTTGTAACGCACTTTAAAATTGATAAAATTAGTTTTATTCCTTCGCTTAAATTTATTTCTACTTTGTTGTTTTTGTTAAGCGGTATGTTTTTAGATTTTAACACATCAATAAGTTCATTATAAGCATTGCCCTTTTCTGTTTGTGTTAAAATCGCAATGTCGTTAAAGGTAAGTTTTCTTCTTTGTTTTAGTGATGCATCGTAAAATTCACTGCCCACAAGTTCGGTTATAATTTTTGCCACCAACATCGATTGCTTAAAACTTGAAGAATATTTAGTTTCGCCACAATCGTTTTTAACGCTATAATATCCGCTTGCAAGCTCGTTTTCGCTTTCTTTAACAAGAATAATGTTCACTTTATCGTCAACAATATCATCGCGCATTGGCTCTATTAAACAATCGTTTTTATAATCAATATCTGCAAGGCGTTTGGTCATTAATTTTTCAAAGATGTCATTAATAAATTGCAAAATCAACGGATTTGAGCGGAAGTTAATGTTCATATCAAAAACTTCGCCCAAATTTTTATTCGCCTTTATATTGTTGTATTTATTTAAAAACCACTCTGGGCTTGCTCCTCTAAACCCATAAATTGATTGCTTAACATCACCCACCATAAACACGGTTGTGTCCGCACCAATTAGCTTGCTCATAAGCATATCTTGAAGTGGGTTTACATCTTGATATTCATCAATAAAAATATATTTATAGCGCTCTTGAAGTTCAGCTCTCACTTTATCGTTTTCAAGCAGTTTTAACATCAATCGATTAAGGTCATTAAAGTCAATTAAATTATTTTTTTCTTTAATGTTGTTGTAGTTTGTTATAAACATCTTTAAAAGTTCAATAAAGTATTCAAAATAAACAACAATTTTTTTGTTTTTATCGTCTATTGTTTCATCGATATCGTTATCAACAAATTCATCCTTAAAATCAAAAAATTCTTTAACGCATTCCGCAACATATTTAACGCCTTCTTCCTTCTTTTCGTTTGTTTCAAATTTAACTTCTTCAAAATTTAAAAGAAGTTTTAAATTGTATTGCAAACTTAAATTAATGTTAAACTCGTTTAACTTTTCAAAAATTTTATCAACTTTTTCGCTTTTAACTCCACTTTCTATAAGTTGAGATTTTAATTTATTAACATTTTCACATATGTACGAATTAACAATTTGCTCGGATTTTATTGGATTAACATATTCGTTTATTGAGTTTGTTAAAAACGCATCGTAATCAAACAAATTAACAACTTTAAAATACAAGGATAAAATTGTTTCTTCCAATGTTTTAAAGTTACGCCTGTTGCCGCCAAACAAATCTAACAACACGTTAATTTTTTCGGTTTTAGAATAATCTTCAATCGATTTTTTCATTGCCTTCATCAAAAAATAATCACGTGTTGCATCACTAATTATTTCAATGTTTGGCGAAATGTTTAATTCGTAAAAATATTTTTTAATTGTTTTACTGTTAAAGCCATCAATTGTGTCAATGCTGGCGGTTTTAATTTGGTCAATTATGTTTAATATTCTTTCTTTATCGTTTGATGTAACTAATTTTTCTTGCAGTTTTTTAATAAGCCTATCTTTCATTTCAGTCGCCGCAAGCACGGTGAAAGTTACCACCAAAAAATTTTCAACAGGAACATTTTTATCGATAATCAAATTGGAAATTTTGTTTATCATAACAGTGGTTTTGCCACTGCCCGCTCCTGCGCTAACCAATTCATTTTTAGATGTGCTTTTTAATATGTCGTCTTGAATTTTCATTTTACACCTTAAAACTTAACAAATTAACTTGTTTGTTCGCCCGCATTTTTACATCTAAACTTTCATGCAAGCACACATGTTTATACACACAAAATTCACACGGATTTGAATTTTCGCTTGGCGATGGCTTAATGTAGCCAGATTTTATTTCGTCAATTGCATTAGAACTAATTTTTAAAGCATAGTCTTTAAGATTTTTTAGTTCTGTTGCTTCTAATTCTTTATAGCCTTTAGTTCTTCGCGATACACCTTTTGTTGTCAAGTTAATATTAACAATGTCGCTTTTAGGTTGTTGATTTAATCTAACGTCCATCGCATTTAAAATCTCCCGCTCGTTTAAATAAAATCCTTTAAGTGCGTATGGCGAAAAAACTCCGCGCGTGTAAGCGTTATGAAGCGGCAAATAAAAGCCACCAACTGCGCGCTTTTTCAACTTTTCTTCCATATAAGATGAGTACAAAAACAACTGCAATTTGTTGCCATAATATAGTTCGCCAACCGAGGCATTTGCCCTGCCCGATTTATAATCCACAATTCTAATTAAATCGTTAAATTCATCAATTCTATCCACCTTGCCAACAATGTTTACGCCGTTAATTTTACTATTAAATTCATATTCAAATTTTGATGGTTTAAACAAGGTGTTTTGGTCAATATAATTTAGCCCATTCACAACGCGCACTGCTTCGTCAATTAAATTTAAAATTATAGGGCTATCGATGTTAATTTTTAGCCTTTCAAATTTATCAATATATTTCAAAACTTTTGTTTTGCAAAATTCATAAATGTCGCCCACCTGTTTGTCGTTGGTGTAATATTCAAACAAAATTTCATGCAAAATATTGCCCACATCAGCCGATAAAATTTCATTTTCCATTTTAGGGCGCGCTTTTAAAATGTTATTTAAGAAATAGTTAAACGGACAATGAAAATAATTTTCCAGTTGCGATGCGGAAATTGTTTTAATGTCAAAAACATTTTTGTTTTCATTAGAAATCTCAAAAATTTTGTTTGAAATAATGTTATCTTTTAGTTTGGTGTTTTCAGCATCAAATTTGCACAAACTTTCAATGTAATCACCAGATGAAAGTGCAATGTATGCATTTGAATTTTCGTTAGTTAAAATAGTTAAATTCTCATTTTTAATTTTTGTTTTAGCACATACTTCTTTTATTAGTTCGCTTGGCAAAAATGAATATGTAATTGTAAGCGAATTTTCAAACATTGTTGCCAAATTAAAAAGGCGCAATTTCGCTAATTTGTTTATGTGCGCAATTGTTGGATTAAGTTTGTTTTTAAAGTTTAGTTGTTCAATTTCATTATCCAAAATTATGCCGCAATCAAACTTTAAATTTGGTGCGGTTGATTGTGTGCAATTAATAATATAAAACTCGCTAAAAATTTCCATATTGTTGTTAGCATCAACAATTTTAACCGCATCAATTGTTAAAGGCAAATTGTTAAACTTTGTAATCGTAGACGCAGAAATAAATATATCGTAAAAACTATTGATGTCAGCATCAAAATAAAAGGTTAAAATGTCATCCAAAAGTGAAGCAAAAACATCGCAAGATTTTGTTAACAAAATTTTATCATTTAAACTCGTTTTGTTCTCTGCTAAAAAATTTAGTTTTTCATTAATTTTTAAGTTTAAAATTGCATTTTCAATTTTTTGTTTAACATCACTAACCTTATCATTTTTGTTAAACGTTAAATAACTAATAAAAGTTTTTAACTCGTCAAAACCAGAAACATCAACTTTAGTGTTTTCATCAATTTTTGCTCTAAATTTTATTAAAATTAATTTTTCAATTAATTGCTCTTTTGTCGCTTCGTCAATATCAAAAAATGGCGAATTTATAATGTCAATTAAATTCGTTAAGTTATACCCCTCCAAATTGTATTTAAACACCGAGCTAAAAAATTTATATAATATGCTATTTGTAAATTTTAACTCGCTATCAATGTAAAAATTAATATCGTATTTAGTGAAAATTTCACGAACACTGTTTGCACTTTCTAAATCGAAAACTGCCACACCAAAATCGTCAAATTTTTTGCCGACAATAACTTTGTTTTTTATGTCGCGCGCAACAAACTCAATTTCGTCACTAACGCTTTTGCCTGCAAAAACTTTTATTCTTTCACCATCCAAATTTATTTGTTTATTATCGGTTGAAAACAAATTGTTTTCTAAAAAGGTTTTCAACTCGTCATTTTTTATTTCGCCATCTTCAACTTTAAAATCAATCTCGTTTATGTACGCAATGTTTTTAAGTTGGCTAAACATTTCGCCATTAAAAATATGTTTGTTTGCACTCTTTGAAAAGTAATTCACAACATTAACATCGTTATTTATTGCAAGGCGTTCAATAATTGAATATTCAATGGCAGTAAAATCGTCAAAACCTGCAAAAATGATGTTTTGGTTTTTTATGCCATCTAAAAACATGCTGCTCATTAAAAACATATCGGTTGAATCAAGTTTGCCCGCTTTGTTCTGCTCGTAAAGTTCGTAAATTAACGCCAAATCTTTTATTTTGCCATTTAATTGCGCGTTGTTGGAACTAAACTGTTTCATTTCTTCAAAACCAATTTTTGAAGATTTAAGTTGGCTAATTGTTTTAAAAATTTCTTCCGCATAACTAAACGAATATGCCTTGTTTTTAAAAACTTCCAATTCGTTGATATGTTCGTTTAATAGTTTATGCACAAGAATTATTGAGCCAATTTTTGAAATTTGGTTGTTTTTGTCCACTTCAATGTTCTTTTTGGCAAACCTATTTAGTGTGGAAACCTTTATATCAAAACTTGAAGATATGTTCAATTTTTCATATATAAATTTCTCCATAAAAAGGCTCAACTTGTCTGGCACCACAACTTCCACTATGTCGTGTTCGCGGCAAAAAGATGCCACTAAATATAGTGCCGAATAAAACGATGGTGTGTTTATTAGCCTAATCATATTGAAATTATAGCATAAAACGCGAAAATTTGCAATGAAATTTTTATTTTCCAATTATTTCAAAAAATAAAAACGCATAAACGGGCCCAGCCTACACAAACTACTGCTAGGAGGTGCTATATGTCTAAAAGATGGACCCCTGGAGAAACCGTGCCTAAGTCTGCAACTTATGTTGCTTATGACGAAAACGGCCGCAACGGTGGCAGCCTTTACCTAGAAAAAGGTAAAAGATTCCCTGCCACACAACATTCAGGCAGTTACTATACAATGGGCGAATAGTTCCAACTAAGGACCGCATCAGCGGTCTTTTTCATTAAAAATTTTGTTTTTTTGCAGTTTTTTTGTCGATTTTATAAAGTTTTTTAAGTTTTCTCTTTACTTTTTGCCCCACTTATGTTAAAATAATAATATACCATAAAGAGTTGTGCGAGGGACAAGCCCGTTGACCACACAGCAACCTGCGTATGCAAGGTGCTAAGGCTTGGTTAGATGGTTAAATACGATTTTCAACCATCTACGCGATGGTTATTTTTATTTTTAAAGGAGAAAATTATGAGTTTAATGAACATGTTTTATGAAGATTATGATAATGGCAAAAAAGATAAGAATTATAAGCCATATTGCGTAAATTTCAAATCTTATGAAGATTCCGTTGAGTTTATTGATTATTTGAACTCAGTTGGGTTTGAAATTGTTATGCACCAGTGCTACGGCTATCACACTGTGCTTGTAAATTTCGATTTAATGCGTGTTTCTGGCATTCACATGCCCGTCAACTACACCACGCCCGACAAAAGGTTTGATTATGAAGATTTTAAGCCAATTTTGCAAAACTTTTTAACCACATTGTTTGCCAACAAAAACGAAAGTGTAAATCTCTCCCCATTAGAGCCAGAAGCAGACGGCGATTATAAAAAGTTATATTATGAAAACAAAAGTTCCACAACCAAAATCTACCCTTACCATGTCATTATAGAGCGTGAAGAATATGAAGAAGCAGTAAGTTTGCTTGAAAGCCTGGGGTTTAAAAGAATAAAAATGTCCGCCAGCAAATCGGCCGACCTTTATGTGAACTTAGAGTTAAAACGTTTTTCGTCGCCACATGTTGCCTTTTGGTATATGGGCAGCAAAAGGACCTTGATTTTTAATGACTTTAAATCGCTTTTAGAACAACACTCCCATGCCTTTAACCCGGATTAAATTCGATAATTTCAACAAGTTATTTTTAATTATTACGCTAAACAGCACAAAAAATTAGTTAAATTAAAGAAAATTAAAAAATTTTTCATTTTAGGTTGACAACAACAATTTTATTTGTTATAATTCTCTTGTTTTTATTGAGGGTTCAAATCCCTCACTCTCCGCTACAAGTGAATTGAACAATATAAAATGTTAACCACTCTTAGCAGGAGATAAATAAATTTAATACTTCGATGGAGAGTTACTCAAGAGGTCGAAGAGGCGGCCCTGCTAAGGCTGTAGGCGTAGAAATGCGCGCGAGGGTTCAAATCCCTCACTCTCCGCCAAAAGGGAACTGTTCGCACCCTAAACTTAAAAATGGGTGTGAACTTTTCTTTTTAAGTGATTGTATAGGTATGGTAATACCATTTGAGAATAAAAATAATTCTTA
>CANRHL010000019.1 GCA_947630405.1 uncultured Clostridia bacterium | reverse complement strand
GGTCACCCACTAGATCCTAAGTCTAGCGCGTCTGCCAATTTCGCCACATCCGCACGATTGCAAACTGCATTTCAATTTGCAAAACCATTTGCAAATGTTAGCCTAATAATCATATTAAATTGTTAGGCTTTGGTGGCTCATCCGGGACTTGAACCCGGGACACCATGATTAAAAGTCATGTGCTCTACCAACTGAGCTAATGAACCAAACCGTCTAAAAATAGGCAAACTGCCTACAAGACTTTTGTATTATACACCATATAAAACAAAAAAACAAGTGTTTTTACAAAAATTTTTTAATTTTTTTTGAGCCCTAATAATGTTTCGCCTTTTTATTCGTTTATGTTATAATTGTAACGTGATATTGTTTACTTATTTTATATTTTAAAGGATTTATAGATGAACATAAAAAAATGGCTTAGCAAAAACACCAATAGTTTACAAAACAAAGTGGTGGCAATAACCGGCTCAACCGGCGGATTGGGGATAAATATCTGCCAATTTTTGTGTGAACTTAATGCCGATATAATTTTGCTTGATAGGGACAAAGCAAAAGCAACCGCACAAATAAAAAATTTAACCGAAATTTACCCTAACATTAAAATAAGTTTTATTGAAATGGATTTGCTTGATTTTAAAAGTGTGATTACTGCTTGCGAAAAACTAAAAAACATTAAACTAGACTATTTAATTTTAAATGCGGGCATATACAATGTTAAGCGAGAAAAAACAAGTTTAGGTTTTGATAATGTTTTTCAAGTTAATTTCTTAATGCCGTATTACATAACAAAAACCTTGTTGCCAACCTTGCAAAAATGCGGCGGCAAAGTGGTTGCCGTTTCTAGCATTGCACATAATTATTCAAAATTAGATGCACAAGATATTGAATTTTTAAATCGCAAAAAGATCAGCAAAATTTACGGCAATTCTAAACGTTTTTTAACCTATGCCCTATTTAAACTTTTTGAAAACGAAAATTGTGCAAGCCTTACTCTCGCTCACCCCGGTATTACCCTAACCAACATGACAAACCACTATCCAAAAGCAATAAATTGGCTAGTTAAAATTGGCATAAAAATCTTGTTTGCAAACCCTAAAAAAGCAAGTTTAAACATAATTAAAGCAATGTTTACCACCGCAAACAAAGTTAAACCACAATGGGTTGGCCCGGCAATGTTTAATATATGGGGCAAGCCAAAATTAAAAGACCTTAAAACCGCTACGCAAAATGAAATTGAAAGCATATTTACTACGGCAGAAAATTTATATAACAAAATAAAAAAATAAAACTTGCAGTTGCAAGTTTTTTATTTTAAAAAACATATAAACAAGAAGTTTAAAAAGCAAAAAGTCTATTTAAAACTTTTTATAATTTCAATAATTTTTTGTTTGCCATTAATGTGTGGTTGCGATTTATATGCCGCTTTATATTTTGATAAATTTTTGTTAAATTCGCTTATGCTAGAAAGCAAACTTGTTGGCGTTAAGTCGGTTTCATGTACGATTTCTGCCACACCTAAATTTTTATAATATTGAGCATTTAAAAGTTGGTCGCCGCGCGATGCTTTATTTTCAAGCGGAATTAATAGCATTGGCAATCGCTTATAAAAACATTCGGCCGTTACTCCCGCCCCACTTCGCCCTAAAACAAAATCCGCTAAATTGTATAAACTGACCATGTCGTCCGTCTGCTCTAAAGCGTTATAGTTATCATAAGATTTGATTTTTAAATTGCCCTTGCCAGTTATGTGAATGATGTTAAATTTTTTAATTAAATCTTTGATGATTGGAAACAACATTTCGTTAATTTTCTGTGAGCCTAGCGAGCCGCCAACAATTAACATTGTAGGTTTTTGCTCGTCTAATTTTAAATTTCTTTTGCTTTTCGTTGTCTTTTCAAAATCCGCACTAAAAATTGGGCCGGTGTAAACAATTTTTTCGTTTTTCCCTTCCAAATTTTTAAAATTAACGCACATTTTGTTGCATGTTTTTAAAATTATTTTGTTTGCAAGGCCAAAAGAATAATCACTTTCGTGCGCAACAACCGGGATTTTTAACATTTTTGCTGCAATGCACACGGGCAACGCCACATATCCGCCCTTTGAAAACACCACATCGGGGGCAATGCTTTTAAGTGCTTTCTTCGCTTTGAAAATGGCATCAATTAACACAAAAGGAATTTTCAAATTGATAAAAATCTTGCCCCGAACTAATTTTACGGCAGGAATTGGAAAATATTCTGCCACTTTTGATGCGGTTTCCTTCTCAAGTCCATTGCTTCCTATATAAAAAATATCATAATCATTTTTTAATTCGTCAATCAAATACATGTTTGGCATAACATGGCCAAGCGTTCCGCCACCAGTAAATACAATTGTTTTCTTCATAAACTTATTTTATGTATTTATTTGTCGAATTATAAGTCCAAATTGCAAAAACAAGCGCTAAACAGGCAAAATCTTTTTTTACAATAAAAAGAGAAAATTATTTAAAATTATTAAAAACTATTGACATAAAAATGCAACTTTGTTATAATAAAAGCGTTTTAAATGGACCATTAGCTCAGTTGGTAGAGCAACTGACTCTTAATCAGTGGGTCCAGGGTTCGAGTCCCTGATGGTCCACCACTTTTTTTATAAAATAAACTTATTACCCTCTATTCTGATTAAGAGGCTCTTAATCTCCGCTTCGCTTTGAGTATTCTGCGTTTCGTGTTCACATGCTTGCAAGCAACCATGCTCGCTCTCAACTTGAATACAGTGGGTCCAGGGTTCGAGTCCCTGATGGTCCACCACTTCATATGAAATACGAACATTTGTGTTCGTTTTTTTATTTTTTAACAAAAAAAGTTTCATTTTAATAAAAATTTATATGAGAAACATTAAAAATTTTGATAAATACGCGTTGCTTGGTTGTTTTGTTGTTGAATTTGCAAAAAGAGGAATATTAAAAATGCATTATCACACTATATATGATTGTGTTTATGAATTTAACAGATTATTGGTTAAAGATAATCTTAGATTAAATTTATTTATAACGCATTACGATATAGAGCGATTTGCAGATAAAAACTTTACTTGTTTGAACATTAGCGAGGGAACAAACATTTTAGAAATAAGCAATGAAAAACTTGCATCTATAATTTTCACCAGCAAATATAAGGGCGATAAAAAATTTTATGAAAATTATATAACCGATGCAATTGAAAATGTTTGTGGCAAAACTAATGTAACTTCAATTTAGTTTATAACATTCAACTTTTATTTAACAATAGAAAGTTTTAAATTTTAAATTGATAAAGTTGTTTTTGAATAACTAATTGGTTAGTTTTCATTTTGATATTGTCAGTTTAAATTTCAAACATAATGTAGTTTGCATTGCCTAGTTTCATCCATTTTATTTCATTTGTGTTATAAATAAAACTTGTTAGTGCGTAACTTGTTGCGCTATGAGCAACAATTAAAACATCTTCGTCTTTGTTCGATGTCTTTAAAATTTCATTAAAAATTTTATTGTTGCGTGCAACAAACTCTTGTAATGTTTCGCCCACTCTATCATTTTTTGGCTCAACATAACTCAGGTTCATATAATTATCCCACCAACGTTGTTCAGCTTTGTTCCCTGGCAGGCGGTGAAGTTGAAAACGCTCTTTCAATTCATCTTTAACCACAATATTTTTCAAATTTAAAATTTTTGATAAAATTTCGGTTGTTTGCTGGCATCTTTTTGCGGAAGATGTGAAAATTTTTTTAATGTTAAATTCCCTTAATTGTTTTCCAACATTTTTAACGGTTCTATGGCCCTGAGCGGTGAGTTCATCTCCAACATTTTCCCCGTGTCTAAATAAAATAACTCTCATATAGAAATTTTATAAAAGATTAAGCAAAATGTCAAATGAAAACAAAAATTTTAAATATAATGGTTGCATTTTATAAATTTTGTGCTATAATATAAGCGGTTGAAATCATTTCATTGTTATATTGGGGTATCGCCAAGCGGTAAGGCAGTGGTCTCTGAATCCACCATGCGGTAGTTCGAATCTACCTACCCCAGCCACTAGTCGCAAACTGCACAATTTCTCATTTGCTAAACGCAAATTTCGTTTTTTGCTTGTTTGCTCCTTTCTATGAGAGAACACCAGCAAGCTTGTTTTCTCTCATACTCTTTTTCCATTTATAAGTGGTAGAATTCTAAACTGCACAATTTCTCATTTGCTAAACGCAAATTTCGTTAGGGATAAGGTCAATTAAATAACAGTTTATTTGCAAGCAAAAAAGGTTAGCATTCTGCTAACCCTTTTTATTAATTAACAATATTGAAAACGGTTGGATAAACTTTATTCTCCTCTTTTTCTTCAACTGAATTTTTTTGTTCTTCATTTTCTTCAACATCCTCGTTTCTCTCTTCAAAATTTTCTGCGACATCATTCGATGCTTCAGTTTCTTCAACACATACTTGTTGTGCTTCAGTTTCTTCGGCATCTTCTTTTGATGTTTCAATTACAACTTCATCAGTTGATAAATTATTTTGAATAAGATAATTAGCAGTCGCATTCTCTTCGTTAGAGGGTATAAAACTTTCTTCCGTTTCTAACCCTTGATTTTTAACTGCATTTAAAGAAGCATCATCTTCTTCATCAATAGATGTTTCTTGATTTTCAATCATATCATTGTCTTGTGCTTGATTTTCATCAACACTACCCTGTTCTTGATTTTCTAATATATCAACATTTGGTTGCTCTTCAACAATATCTTCGTTTTGTTGCTTTTCAGTTGAATTTTCAAAATCCTCAGTTGTTTCAAATGTTGTGGAGTTTACTGTCTCATTATTATCCGTTTCCGGTGTTTTTGTATCCACCTTTTTTGAACTTTTAGTTGGGTCATTTATTATTCCAATAACCACAAGCAAACCTAACACTGCAGTAACAATTTCGTTAACATACATAAAATCGAATTCAATTTTTAATGCTTTTAAAATAAGGATTATCGCACTAACAATTGAAACCCAAAAATTATAATTAGTTAAACGATTTTTCCAATTCATATTTGCTCCTTTTATTTTCAAATGTAGCAAATATCGATTAATATTAAATTATTTTAAAACTAAAATTAATAATCGTAAAACTTCAACTCAACCGAACTAACAAACGCATCTTGTTTTGTTGAATTAATTTTTAAATTTGCTTTTTTGCTTGTTCGCCTAAATCTAAATATTGAAACGCCATCATTTTTTGTGGTGAAAGTGTAGGATTTGTTATTATCAAATTCCAATGTGAAACTAACATCTTTAGACGCATCCACCACAAGCGAATTAAACAATTTTGTGTTTGTTGTATCCGCAAAATTATCAATTTGCACATATTTTTGCAAACCATTAAAATATTCTGAAGAAGGTGAAGTTGTTATTTCAAAAATTTTATTGTTAATGTTGTTAGTAATAACTAACATTTTTTCAAAAACTTCTGTGCAAAGTGGATATAATGCAATCGCATCCACCCCGCGAATAATTTGATAACTAAAATCGTTTACATCAATAATCACAATTGAATTATTGGCAGTAAACTCTTCGCCTATATCGTTTGAATATTTTAAATTTAAAGCGATATAGTAATAGTTTCCAAGTGCACTTGCAACCGCGTTTTTGTTTGCGCCATTTAATTTACTGTGAATATCAATATCAATTTTTTTAACTTTAGTTCCGTTAAATGAATATATGCCATCCATTGTTATAAACATAATTGTGTTGCCACAAACTGCAACGCTATTGGCAATTATTTTGCTGCCCGAAGTGTAAATTTGACTAACTGTAATGTTCTTTTGAAGATATGAAATTTTAGAAATTCCATAATCTCTAAAAACAAACACATCGCCATCAAACGCTATCACTTTGTTTGCATCGCCTAAGTTATCTTCGAGTGAAATATAATTTGAATAAGCAGAAATGTTACCCACATTTTCCGCACTCAAATTTGTGGCATACCAAATTTTAAATTTTGGTTTTTCTATGGTACAAAACAACACCCCATCGTTCATTGCCATACTAGTAATAACAGGAACGTCTAATATTGTTTGTGGTTCGCCGTTGGTTTTCCAAACCATCATTTTTTCTTTACTTGCTAAAATTATTGCATCCAGTTCTTCGCTTTTAAAAGATAGCGTTATGGGGCTTGTTTCAAAGGTCATTTGATATGTCCAATTTAAACTGTACATGCCAGAAAAAAGTTGATTTATATATAATTTGTTATCATCTCCATAAACAAGAACTCTATATCGCGTTTCTTTAGAAGCGGGGAAAAATTGTTTAAAAGATGAAATGCCTTTTATAACAATATTTTCAGTGTTTAACTCCTTCTTTTTTTCGCCATTTATAACATTTTGAAATAGCGCGGGAGTGAGTGTAAATGTTGGTTTTAACTCCTTATGTGGATAGAAATTATAAAATTCATTTATTTTAGTATTTTCTTTAGTGTTAAAATCCTTAATTTCAACAGAATTCATTATTCCCATTTCCTTTTAGGGAGTTCAAAAACCTTTAAATTTTTTATTGCTTCTGCCCTTGTTTTATATTTATCGTTATAAATTTTAAATTCGTCAAACAGCCCAATTGACAAACAATAAAACGCGCATAATCCATAAACTAAAACTTCGGGTGATAAAGTTGATAAAAAATCCAATTCATCAAACAGTGAATTAACTTTAGGCAAATAATAATAATTAATTTCGTACTCGCCATCGTTTTCTACCACAATATTTTTAGATATAATTTTGTAATTTTCAACCACATTGTTCTTCTTTACGTTTTTTATTTTGTAAAAATTTATTAAATTTTTTATTGGATAACTTTTGTTTGTTGTGTTCACAATTTGTTTATTAACAATTGGAAGATAGTTAGTGCATAAATCGTGCAAAACTAAATTAGTTATGTTAAAAAGTTTTTTTATTTCTTCTTTTTTTAAAATATCTTCTTCACTTTCTTTTGATGCGTTATCAACAACATCGTAAAATTCATTAAGGCTTAAAAGGTGAATTGATTGTTTAATAATGTCGATAATTTCCATGTTATCTCCTTTTATCGTTTTCTTCAATTATGTTTGTTAGTTCATTTGTTGTGTTTCGTTTATCTTCTTTTTCTTTAAGTTTATTTTCTGTTTCAATATTATTTAATATTTCATCAATATTTTTTACTTTTGTTTTTTGCACATACATTAGCGCACGCGCATCGAGTTTTGAATAAGGCAATGTTAAACAATAACTGTTGCCTATCTGTTTTGAATTATGGATTTCAAAATTATTTTTTGATGTATTGTAAACAATGTAATAATCTTTATCTATATCTTTAATTCGTTTTGAAATGTTATATACATCATTAATAATTTTAATCATCCTCTATTCTCCTAAAAATGGATTTGTTACTGTGCTTTTTATTGCGCTGAATTTTGCTTGTGCGTTTGGTTGGTCGCAAATTAAATCTGCATATTTAACCAAAGTTGCAGTGTATGCAGGATAACCAGGTTTTTGGCGTAAAATTTTGCCGCCTTCACCTTCAATCCACTCCCAATCGCATAGTTGATGTAAAGTGAATTTTGTGGTGTCTAGCATATACAAAGTGTCGTCTGGAACAAACCTATCTGTAACAACAGGAATGCCGTTAAATGTGATTGCCTTGTAGCCGCCTTCAAGAGTTGCAACATCAATGTTTCTTCTATAGAAAGATAGATATTGTTGATATGCACGCCTTACTCCAGCGCCGCAAGAAATAAAGTCAACTTCTGAACCGCTATTTTCGCTTAAAAAGTCGATTGCGGATTGTAAAATTTCGTCACTAATTTCAGTTGAAGTTGAGTTAGTGTATGGGTTAAGCCATTTGTTAGCTTCTCTTGATAAACCATAAAGGTCGCCCGTGCCAAAAATTGCACCCAAACCGGTTATTTCGTTATCCTTGCTGCCTTGAACATAAAGGATGTCGCCAGCCTCCATTTCAACACTTGGATTAGTTGTGAAATAAACTTTTTTGTTTGTTCTATCAACATACGCAATGCGTAGTCCTGCGTTATCGCAAGTAGTTGTTGTGTAACTATCAACAACCATGCCTTCCATAAGGTTTTTAACTGAATCTACAGTTGCAACATGTTCAGCATACGATTCAACTTTTGCAACGGCACCCGTGCCATCGCCATAAAGCATACGCCCCAAGTTGAATTTTGAAGCGGTTAAAAGCCCTTCCATTTCAGCATCAAGAAGGTTAATAAAATTTTCATTGCTGCTGCTTGCCCTAATGGCTTTATCGCTAATTTCAATTGTGCCATAAAGGTTTTTTAAACTGGTTTTAAATTGAACATAATTGTTTCCGTTTGCAGTTGGTAGCAAATCGGTTTCTGTTCCTGCACCAACACCACCATTTAAACCAACAGGCGAAACTTTAATTATTTGTTTGCCATAAACATCGTTGCTAGATTGTTTAATGCGTGTAAGCAAAGGGTTGGTTTTGGTGTTTAATTGATTGCACATTGCAACTAAATAAGCATCTTTTAGTGCGTTTTGTGCGCTTGATAATTCTACCATATACTTCTCCTATTTTTGTTTGATAATAGATTTTGCCAATTTGCCTGCTTCCTTAATTGTGGCAGGGTCGGTTGGCGGAGTTAAAGAAATGTTGGCATTAGACTTTGATTTTATTGGTAAATTTTGAGATAAATTAGATATGTAATCTGTTATAATTTTATCCTTAATTTTTTCGTTAGAATAAATGTAGTTACTCAAAAAATTATCATCAGAAATCAATTCGTCTGCAGATTTGTAATTGTTTGAAATAATGTTTATTGCCTCTTCTTCAAGATTCAAATTTTCATTATTTGTTAAATTTTCTTTTAGTGTGTTGCTAAAAGGTTTAACTTTTTCAAATTTAGTTACAAATTCATCAACTTTTCTTTCAATTTCTGCCCGCCTTGAATTTTCTTGTTCTTCGGTTTCTTTTTCTGCTTCAAGTTGGGCTAATTTTTGGCTTTTTTTTGTAAATTCTGCTTCCAGGTTTGAATAGGCCTTCATCAAACTTTCCGCATCCTTAAATTTGCCAAAACTATTGGAGCCATAATTTTCATTTGGTTGTTCCAATTTATCCATTTTCTTCTCCTTTTATTAACTTTTTGTGTTCTAAAATGTGATTTAAAATATTTTCTTTTATAGTTTTGTAATCTTCTCTATCTTTAATGTTTGCACTAAGCAAAAATGCGGTGTGTTCGTCTATGTGAAGTTGATGTTCATCAATAGGCAAAATTTCTACTTTTTCATTTTTTAAAAAGTTTAAATTTTCTTCTTTTGCCCGCTCAATATGTAGTGAGTGTAAATCGATATTGTTATCCCACATGCCAAAACCTAAAAGGTCCAAACACTTTTTGCGGGTGTATTCACTAAACTTGCCGTCTTGGTCAAACATTAATCCTTGTTTAATTAAATCCAATAACATTGTTCGTTTCTGCCCTAAGCTATCGGTTATATCGGTTGATGCATCAAACACAACATCATCACTGCAAATTTCGTTGTTGCTCCAATAAAACATTTTAACACTGTTGTTCTCGCCCGTAATTTTTAATAGCCTTGGCATTTTTGCAAATTGTTTATACAATCTTAAAATATATTTTGCAATTGTTTTTATTGCAAGTTTTGCAGAGTCAATTGCAGTTGCCAATCTTTCGTTATCTTGTTCTGCCAAAAGTTCAAGCGCCACACCGGATAGGTTAGTGTATTTTGCATAACTATCCGTCATCATATCACTAACGCCTGAAACTGTTTTAAATTCGGATAAAAGCCTTTCCTCTTCCTCGTTAAAATCGATGTTTAATTTTGGATTTTCAACCACTTCTGGAATTTTGCTGCCCTGCCTATAAACTAGCACTTTGCCTGGAGAAAGCCCGTCAAGTTCAAGCGCATCGGTATCCACACTGCCATCTTCAACGGCAAGCACGTTTAAAACTGAACGATTAAAATATTCGTGTTTTCTGTTTCTAACCGCATTGTATGCGCGCTGCAACGGGATAAGCCTATCCACAATGCTAACCCCAAAGAAATTGCCGGGCAAATAGTTAGAAACTTGTTTCACAAACGGGAATGTTCGCGTGTTAAGTTCGTCATTTATATATGGCAAATCGCCATCAAACAAAAGTTTGTTGCCGGCAACGATGGTAAGCCTTCCATTTGGCCTGTCCATTGTTGGCTGAACATAACGTTCAATAACCACCGCGTGATTTGACATCTCGGTGTTTGCAATTTTATTTATGTGCGCATCATAGCCAAGCCCGCCCAAATTTGAAACGTTGCTATCAAGCGTGAACGAATAAACTTTTTCACTATCAACATCAACGCCCCATTCGCGTTTAATATCTTCAACATTTTCTGCCCGCGCATAAATTAAACTTTTAACATCTTCCAGCCTTTCAGTTGAAAGATTATCTGGGAAAATTTCAAAAGGTGTAACCACTTCAACGCGCACATCGCCTTCTTTAATTGCTTGCCCTTTTTCGCTAATTGCAACCGTTTTGCCCGAGTTCGTGTTCCATAAAACTTTGTAAAAAACGGTGCCGCAAATTTCACACCATGTGGTTGCCGATTTTTGTATGTCGGCAATATTCAATCGGTTATAAACAGAACTTAAAATTTCCTTACTTAATTTTGCACTTTCAATATCCGATTCATCCGTGGTTGCTGGCACAACGGTAACATTTGGCGTGCTTGCACTTATTTTTGAAATGCGCGTTTCAACAATTGGCGCGATGTGATTAAAAACTTCTTTTTCTTGCCAAAAATATTGTTTATCATCTTCACGCAAACTGCCGTTTGATGCAATGTAACTATATTGGTTGCCCATCATAAAATTTATGTTCAACTGCCATTGGCGTTCCAAACTTAAACGCTTTTCCCGCCTAGATAAATAATCTGCTTTAATTTCTTCAACTAACTTTTGATTAGATTTCATTTTTTACTCCTTTTTTGTAAATTGGTTTAATATTTTTAGGCTTAACAAACTTGCCAATTTCGCCATATAGATTATTTAAGCAAGACGAACACAAATATAAGTTGCCACTAAAAATATATTTTTTGTTTACTATGGTGTAATCTGCCTGATTATCACACCCGCTTGCATCACATTTAATTTTTCGCTTTAGTTTTTCTACTATCATTTTTCTCCTTTAATTCTTTTAACAATTTTTCCTTTTCTTTAATTAATTCTTCGTCCGTCAATTTGTCATATTCATCACCTGTTGTTGAGTTAAAAATTAGTTTTATAATGTCCGGATTTGGTGGCAAATTTTTTTCGTTAATTTTTTGTTTAACAAGTTTTAATTCGCCATTTTCATCCGCCGCGTACTCGCTAGTTATTTCTTTAACGTAACTGCCCGAAATACACTCTTTTATTGCATGAATTGTTTGTTTATCTAAAAAATCTTTTATATAACTATCGCCTCCTTAAATGAAGTTGCTTAATTAAGCGCTCTTTTTCTAACTCAACAACACTTTTTTTATCACTTGCTTTTTTATTTTCTGGCCGGCTCATGATGTAATAACGTAGTTCATCCATACTGTGGTCATTTTCTTTAACCGGGCTATCGCCCTTACCCCAACGATAAGTTTTAATTTCGTTAATTAAATTTTTGCACGTGTTAAAAATGAATAGTTTAGTTTGCCCCAAACCATTCTTTAAATAAGATTTAACTTTTTGTATGCCCGAAAACACATCCTTATTTACATTTGTGTTTACCAATATTCCATGCTCATAAAATAAATCGGCAACGCTTTTAACCGATGCCAAAGTTTTTTGATTTGCTGCACTATCTATTAATGCCTCAATCATGCCATTTGAATTTCTGTGCCAATGCAATTTATCACTTATCTCGTGGATTTTTTGGCTATGAAATTCAATGTCCTTTTCTTTATCATAATGCTCTGCCACAACATACACATTTCCGTCATAATCCACCGCATACCAATGGCACGAAAGCGGATTTTTTAACCCCGGGTCAATAGACAATTTATCCTGCCAATCATAAGGCACATCAAACGGCTCAATCACGTTAACATTTTCATCAAATTCGGTGTAAACGCGCCCGCCAAAATCTAAAAATTCGCCATGTTCTCGCGATCTTAATTCTGCTTCGCTTAAACTTTTTTTCATTTCTTCTTTGGCTTCAGTGCTTATAAACGGATTATCATCCCAAGAAATAAATTCAAACCAAATATTTGGGTCATTAAATTTATTTAAAAATATCTCATCATAAACAAAAGTTAGCCCCTTTAATGGCGTCATGGTTGCAAATATGTCCCCATGTTTATCCAACACTCGCATTTTGCACTCGCTATAGATATCGTAAGGTGGCTCTTCGTCAAACCAAACATAATCCAGGCTTGTCCCTTGAAATTTTTCTCTTCCTTGGTCGCAACTTTTAAAGCCAATTTTACTAACGCTGCCAAAAATATTTTTAATAAGAATATAATCAATAATGCCATTTTTTATGTTGTCTTTTCTGCCTTGCAACATCACAACATCCTCAATCCAATCTGGATTTAGATAGTGCAATATTTTACTTTGCGCAACATCGCGCTGCACTTGGGTGGATAAACTAACCACCCAGCCGGTTGTTGCCCCTTTAATTTCGCGATACGGATGGCAGCCGCGTGCAAAATATATAACTTCCACTGCGCCGCACTCTGTTTTTCCCGTTCTGTTTCCACCAAACACCCATCTATTTTTTTTAGGGCATTTATGAAACTCAATTTGCTTAACATGTTTAATTTCGCCCGCATTATAATCTTTTAGTTTATTTTTTCGTTTTCGCTCGGCTAAAATGCGGTCGATTTTCAAAATCCTTTCAACTATTTCCATTTGGCAATTAATTTAAGATAAAAGTTATCAAAAATATCCACAATCTGCCATTTTAGATTAAATTTTTCGTGCTAAAATTTTTTGTATGATTACCTTACTTATTTTATCGTTAATTTTTCAACCAGTAATGTCCGTATCGGCCGCAACTCGACCCACATATTACGCACGCGTTATGATGGATAATTCTTATTTTTACAAACAACCAATTGACGAGGATAACTATGCCAACAAATATTTTATTTTGCCCAAAACCTATTTTGTTGAGCTCACAAACGATTTTAACGACCTATTTTACGAGGCTAATTACATGGGTGTTAAAGGCTATGTAAAAAAGGAGAGCGTTAAAGCAATTAACGGACTGCCAGAAAACGCCTTTTTAAACAATGTTAAATTTAGAGTGTATAACAATGACAGCCGCGATATGCGAGATATTCCATCGCCGGATGGCTCTTTAATTGAAACAATAACTTCAAATTCGCGAAATATCACCTACATTGGCAAAATTTATGGCGAAGAAAAGGTGCCTTCCCGCCCAAATGTTTGGTATTTTTGCAAATACACAACAGATAGCGACCATTATGGCTATGTTTATGCCGACTATTGTGATGATGGCTATGGCGAAAAAATCTCGTGGAACGAAAACACAGAGGTTGTAACCTACATAGACCACCCCGATTTTAGCATTAACGATGAAACCCCCAAAGGCCTTGAAATTGGCAACAAAACAACCGCCATTGTTATTGCAATTCTCTCAATTCCTGCACTAATATTTATATTTTTGCTAATAAAAGGCAGCAAAGTTATTAAGGCCGAAAAGAAAAGCCCAAATAAAGAAGTTATAGATTATTAACAACCGGCTTAATTTTATATGATTCCCGCCTTTCTTTTACTCTATCTTTCATTTCGTTTATCCAAATTTCTTTTTCCATTATTGATAAAAGTTTATCAATATATTTAGAGTTATTAAGAGCCTCGGCTAAATTATAATACGCCCGTTCAATGCGCCTAAAGGCCGTGCGCTCTTTAATAGATAAAAACTCACACATTTCATCCATTTTCACATGATAATTGATTTTTAAATACAAAACCTGCTTATCTTTCTCGTCAAGCGAATTAATTGCACTGTCAATTATAACTTTAAGGTTAATTAGTTGATTTTTCCTTGTCATAAGGTCTATAATATTATTAATGACATCAATTGAGCCATATTCAACGAAAGACGAGCCAAAATAAAGCGAATTGTTTTCAATGAATTTATCAATCGCCCTGCACTTCTTATTTAGCATACGATAGCACTTAACAAGTGTTTCACCATCAAAAATATCTAACATATAAACTCCTTAAAATTTTCAAAAAAAGTATAATCTAAAATTTGTCGAAAAGTCAAGTGTATATGTCAGTTTTTTACAAAAATTTTCCAAAAAATGCCAATTTTCGATAAAATTCATAGAACATATGTTCTATTTTGTACAAATATAGTGGTAAAAACAAAAAAAGACCACTAGAGGGTCTTGTTCTCAATTATGGCAAGATTTGATATGCTAACTTCGTATGCGGTTTTGCTTAGGGTTTCATTTGTTCCGTCTATTTTTTTGTTGTAAACGCGGCTTTGTATCCGCCCGGTTAGGTGAACTTTTGTGCCAACCGGCGCCGAATTTATGAATTGCGCATTTCTGCCCCATGCAATGCACGGAATATAGTCCGATTTGTTGTAATTTCTGTTCACGGCAATAAGCAAGTCGCAAATTTCACGCGAAAGTGGCGTGCTTCTATAAATTGGCGATTTACAGATGTAGCCGTTAAGTTCTATTGAATTTGTGTTTGTATCTTCTTCAACTGGGCAGATTTCCCTGCAAAATATTGATAATATTAGTTTACTTTTGCCGTCAATTTGCTTGTTGAAACTTCTAAATTGACCGCGCAATGCCACCATTTTTTGCGGCTCAATGTCGTCCATTAGTTTTTGCGAAATTATAATGGGCAGAATATCATCGTTGCCGCTTAAGCGTTTAACCCGCAGATTGAACGAATAAAAATCTTCGCCCAAAACCGAGTGATTTAGTGTTGGTTTATCTTCAACCACACCTTGTAAAAATACATTATTATTAGATAATTCTAAATTCATTTGTTTCCCCTTTATTTTTTTATTTGTGTACCTTCATGATTTATCGTAAAGTTATCGTAATATATCAGTTCCCCAATAGGTACTATTTGGGTTTTGTTATTTTTGAAATGCTCTAAAACCAATCTCAAGCCCGTAGTTATGTTGTCCGAATTGTTGTGGAAAAGCACAATGCTCCCCTCCTTTGCCTTGCTGGTTACTCTGCCCGCGAGTTCGCTTGCAGATAGTCCTTTCCAATCTAGGCTATCCACACTCCACTCAATTGTGCTTAAATTTAGGCCGTTTGCCACTTCAATAAGCGCATCATTATAATAACCATAAGGTGGGCGGAAAAGTTTTGGAGTGCTTCCCGTTATGTCGCTAATTAAATTTATGTTGTTTTCAAGTTCTTCCTTTATTTGTTTTCGAGATAATTTTGTCATGTCGGGGTGAGTTGTTGAGTGCAAGCCAATTTCGTAGCCGCGATTATATATTTCTTTTACTTTTTCTGGGTATTTTTCCACCCAAAAGCCGACTAAAAAGAACGTGGCTTTTACCCCATATTCATCGCAAATATTCATAATTTCAGTTGTTTTGTCCGCACCCCAAGCTGCATCAAAAGAAATTGCTATCTTGTTTTCGTCAGTTTGCACTGAATATATTGGCAGTTTTCTGTTTGTTGCGTTTAAATAAACCATGCCCGCTTCAACGCCAACATAATTTAGTGAGAAAGCCGAAAGGAACAACACCACGCCAAGCACAAAGATTAAAGTTGTCCTTTTTAAAAAAAGCACTTTCATAGATATCTACCGTCCTATCCTAACACATAAAATGATTAAGTAAAAATGAATATAACCAAAAATTTTCATTTAATTTACATAAAAAAAGGGATTACGCCTTTATTTTGTCGAAACCCCCTGTTTTTTTATGTTTTATTTTGTTTATAAACTCTTTTTAATGTGTTCAAGCGCGTTTTTTTCAAGCCGGCTAACTTGTGCTTGCGAAATGCCAACAGTATCGCTAACTTCCATTTGTGTTTTGCCAATAAAATATCTTAAATTTAGAATTTCGCGCTCACGCTCGTCTAGTTGCTTAATGGCGTCTAATAAATCGGTGTGGTCAATCCACTTTTCAATTG
>CANRHL010000018.1 GCA_947630405.1 uncultured Clostridia bacterium | reverse complement strand
GGGTAGCTAAGTACGGACGTGATAAACGCTGAAAGCATCTAAGCGTGAAACATGCCACAAGATAAGATATCCCATAACACAAGTTAGTAAGACCCCTTTAAGACTAAGAGGTAGATAGGTCAGGAGTGTAAGTACAGCAATGTATTCAGCGGACTGATACTAATAGGTCGAGGGCTTGATCACCTTCCTTTTGAGAAATATTCTTTATGCAAAATTACATGTATTTGTGTTTTACTCATTTATCCTTATCTAAATTGGAAAAGGAGTAATGAGGGAAAAACAGCTTGCTGGTTGTCCCTCATAGAATGAGGCAAGTTGCCTTAAAGGGCAATGATTGCGATTAGCAATCTTGCAAAAATAGGCATACTTGACGAATGTGCAGTTGTCATTGTTCTAAATCAGCAAAATGCTGATGTTCAATGTACCATGATGGTGATTATAGCTGAGAGGTTCCACTTGTTCCCATTCCGAACACAAAAGTTAAGCTCTCATACGCCGAAAATACTTGGCTGGAGACGGCCCGGTAAGATAGGACGTTGCCATCAACCTGATGCGAGCAAATCGCTCGTTTTAATCA
This sequence comes from uncultured Clostridia bacterium, assembly GCA_947630405.1. Classification (GTDB taxonomy): domain Bacteria; phylum Bacillota; class Clostridia; order Christensenellales; family UBA1242; genus Onthoplasma. Next base: position 17,365 of record CANRHL010000018.1, on the reverse strand, counting down.
AAACTCACCTTAAAAGGTGAGTTTTTTCATTTTTAAGCGTTTGCTCGCATTCTATGAGGGACAACCATCTTTTACCCCGTTGCGAACAAAGTTCTTACGGGGACCCTGATATGTTTTTCCCTCATTACTCCTTTTCCAGACTAAAGAGGATAATTATATTTTTGCCCGTCTGCTAATAGGGGGCAAACATCGGGGTCCCCACAAAAACATTGTTTGTTGTGGGGCTTTTCTTTTCCCCCTATTAATCCTCCTTTGAAGAGGTTTTTTTTAAGAGTTTTTTTAATTTCCAGCCAAGTAAAAGGGGCCCCACAAAAACTTCGTTTGATGTGGGGTCTTACTTTACCCCCTATTAATCCCCCTTTGAAGAGGTTTTATTTTAAAAGTTTTTTTCGTTTACAGCCAAGTAAAAATGGGTCCCAATAAAAACGAAATTTTTCTCTTGCTAATTTTGTGCTTTTATGCTATAATATAAATATGGATAAGAAAAATACACAAAAAGAAGAAGTTTTTAAAGGCAAGGTTAATGATGTTGAAGTAAGTGGCAAAACATATAAAGAATTTACTATTAATTATTTAACAGAACTCGTTAATCAGTATAAAAATTTGCCAGATAAAGAAAGAGTTAAGGCATATCTGGATTATTTTTTAGCAAATTTTAACTATGATAAAGTGCACAGAGAAGATATTTTATCTCAAAAGCAGACCGAAACTTTTGAAGGCAACGAAAAAGAACTTTTTACCTTGCTTCATGACGGCAAGGGAGTGTGTCAACAATTTGCTCAGGCAATAGCACTGCTTTCGGTTATAGACCAAAACATTACAAAAAGTGGATATTTTAGGGCATCATATGCAAACTGCCGCATTTTTAAAGGCAGAAAAATGGGGCATGCAATCAATCTGTGCAGCATTGGTAACGATACAGTTATTATTGATGTTTCTTCAATGATCCATGCGCGAGATAAAGACTACAAGTTAGATAAATATTGCTTTGGGTTGGTTTCGGTTGAAGATTATATGCAAAATTTAAAGCAAGAAGATTGTGAAATAATACCAATAGCAGAAGATTTAAATGAAACCTATTTGGCATGTTTTTCGAGAAAACTTGACGTTAACTTAATGTATGACATTTTAAATTTAACAACGGACGAATTAAATGATGAAAAAAATGCGGAATTAAACCGCTTGATAATTTATAGATACGATTTGCCAAAAATTGAAACTTTTAATGTTTAAACAACTCAGCCGAGTTGTTTTTTTATAATTCCTGTTGTTGTTTTGCTAATTTGTAGGTGTTTTCCATTAAGCAGGCAACGGTTAACGGCCCAACACCGCCAGGCACTGGGGTAATCATAGAGCATTTATCTTTAACGGATTCAAAATCCACATCTCCGCAAAGTTTACCATCAATTCTATCCATGCCAACATCAATTATAACCGCACCGGTTTTAACAAAATCTGATGTAATATATTTCGCCTTGCCAATTGCAACAACTAAAATATCCGCCTTGTTGGTAATTTCTTGCAAATTTTCTGTTTTGCTATGGCAGATAACCACGGTTGCGTTTCTTTGCAAAAGCAGATGAGCAATGCTTTGCCCAACTAGTTTACTTCTGCCCACCACAACGGCAAGTTTGCCTTGAATTTGAACATTATATTTATCTAGCAACTTAATAATTCCAGATGGAGTGCATGGGGCAAGTGTGCTTTCTTTTAAAAATAATTTGCCCATATTTTCATTTGTAAGGCCATCGGCATCTTTATTTGGGCTGATTTTACCAATAGCGCGTTCTTCGTCCAAACCCTTTGGTAAAGGCAATTGCAAAAGGATGGCAGAAACATTTTCATCCTTATTTTCGCCATCTATAACATTTTCCAGTTCGGTTTGGCTAATCGCGTTATTTAACCTAATAAGTTTAGAAATTATGCCACATTCTTCACAAGCGCGTTGTTTGTTTCTAACATAAGTTTCACTTGCGGGGTTGCCCTCAACCAAGATACATGTAAGTTCAGGTTTTTTATTTAAAGTTGAAACTCGGTCTTTAACTGTTGTTTTAATTTCCTGTGCTAAAGTCTTTCCATCTAATATAATCATGATTTTATTATAACAAAAAAATAGCGTTTTGTAAAGATATAATTAAAAAATAATATTAAATATGTTATATTGACAATCTCTGTTTTATTTGATAAAATATTAACATGAAAAGCAAAAATAAAATTGAAAAATGTAAAGTTAATGATGTGGAAGTTGAAGGCTCTAATTATAGCGAATTTGCTATAAACTATTTTTCTGAGTTGGTAAGGCAATATAAAAACAAGCCAAATAAAGATAGATTGCAAGCATATATTAATTATTTTCTTAATAATTTTTCATATGAAAAAAGCGAAGTAGAAGATAGTTGGATTAATAATAACCAGCAATTTTTTAAACTGCTTTATGAAGGTAAGGGAGATGCAAAGCAACTATCACAAGCGTTTTGTTTGCTTGCTGAAATGGATAGAGAAAAAGTTGCCAAAAATTATATGGATATGTTTTGCGGCTATTATATTTATTTAGATGGCGGCGTTGAAAAAAAACAATATGTTGTGCTTTATTCGGATAGCAAAGGAGTTTTGAGAGTTATAGATTTTGCCAAAATGTTGCAAGCAAAAAAAGAAGAGAGAAGCAACTATTCACTGGTTACAATTGAAGATTATTTTATAAATGTAAAGAAAGCGGGAGTGGACTTGGTTGATGAAGATAAAATAGTGGTAACATGGTTTTTAAGTGCAACAAACGCAGAGCAAGGCTATAAAAATTTAATGCTTGCTGAAAGCGATATACAAAAAGACAAAAGATTTGAGCGATTTTATAAACGAACATTCACTTTTAAGGACATTTTACAAAGCGAAACAAAAAACAACTTATAAAAGTTGTTTTTTATTTTTTCACTTAAATGAACGTTATTTGTTCCTTTCATATAGGTTATACACATAAGATTTTGTTAGTTTATATTTATCTTTAATTTGCTTAATTGCTTCGTTTTTATCAAGCATTTTTGTTAGTTTTTTTAGTTCTAAAATTATATCTTTTTCGCTTGGGGCGAACTCTTCTTTTTCTTTGTTTTCAACAACTAAAACAAATTCACCTTTTGGTTCGTTTAATTCATATGGTAGAGTTACAAAAATAACATTTTCATGCAGTTTTGTAATTTCGCTTACGATTGCGACTTTCACATCGCCAAGTGCACTGTATAGATTTTTTAAATCTTTATTGATGTTATATTTTGAAGAGTAAATTATTTTTGTGCCGCTAAAATTTTTAATTTCTTCTAATTGTTGCTTTAATTCTTTGTTTTTTTCGCTTAAAAAGCCGAAAAAAGCAAATTTTGTTGCATCAAAACCCGATAACACTAAGGCTGAAAGCCCGGCATTTGCACCGGGGATAATTGTGAATTTAATGTTTTGCTCAATAAGTTTTTTTGCTAAAATGTTGCCGGGGTCAGAAATAACGGGCATGCCGGCATCACTAATTATTGCAATGTTTTTGCCCGACTTTTCAAGTTCAATAATGCCATCCGCACTTGTGTTTTCATTAAACTTGTGATAAGCAATAGTTTTTGTTTTAATGGAGTAGTGGTCTAATAAAATTTTGCTATGCCGAGTATCTTCACACGCAATAACATCGCAATTTTTTAGAACTTCAACTGCTCTAAAACTAATATCATCTAAATTTCCAATAGGCGTTGCCACAAAATAAATCATATTTTATTCCTTTTAATTTTATGATTTTGTTCTAATTCTCTTATACTAAGATTTTATATCTTCTTTTAAAACTATTGCGCCGGGGTTTGCGTTTTTGACTGCTTCAATCAGCACTAAATAGGCTTCTTTATTGTTTGTAAAAATGTATTTTATTTTTTTCACTTCTAATTTGTGGTTGTGGCAAAGGGCAATTAGTTCAGCCGAGCGAGATGCTAAATGCACCATGTAAAATCGACCCTTGTCTTTAATTAGTTCGCTTGCTTTTTTAATAATGTCTTCTAATGTGGCTTCAATTTCGTGGCGAGAAATTGCAATTTCTTTTTTCTCGTTAATTAAACTTTTGCCATTAACTTTTTGATAGGGTGGATTGCAAATTATAACATCAACCGGTTTATCAAAATCAGACAATTTTAAATCTTTTAAATTGCAATTAAAAATTTTGCTTCTGCGTTTTAAATTGTTAAACTTAATGTTTTCTTCAATAATTTCGCACATTTCGGCTTGAATTTCGTTGAAATAAAGGTGATTAAAATAATTTAGCGAGTAGGCATAAAAACTTATAACACCGCTGCCGGCACAAAGTTCAAGCACATTATCACTATGTTTAATATTTAAAAATTTAGCAAGCAAAATTGCGTCTTGCGTAAATTTGTATAGGTTATCACTTTGGTAAACCGAAATACCGTTACCAAAATTTTCTAACTTAAAATTATCATTAGTTTTCATAAGCATTATTATTTTGGTATTTTGGTTTACGCGTTACGAAGTTTCGCATAAATCAAATACCATTACCAAAGTTCTCAAGTTTAAAATTATCACTATTTTTCATAATTTAATCATTTAAAAATTGAATAGAACATTTTATTAATTGACCGACTGTCATTCTGAGTGTAGTGCCAGCGAGATACATTCGGCTTCGCTCAGTATGACATCGCTGGCACGTAGCCGAAGAATCTCTTAGACCCATTCGGCTCGTTACACTCGCTCAGGGTGACAAATAATAAAGATATTTATATAAAATTATTTTCCTTTTTTTATGTTGGCTAAATCGTAAGTTTTAACTTCGGTGCTATCTTCATTCGTAAATGTTACTGTAACTTTTTCACGCAAGAAATCCAAATTAGAAACTGCACCAACACCGTCTGGAGTGGTAACTTTGCTGCCCATTTTTGGCATTTTCTTTTGCATCTCTTCATAAAATTCGTCTTCATATTTTAAGCAGCAGAGAAGACGGCCACACATGCCATTAATTCGCGTTGGATTAAGGGCAATGTTTTGATTTTTTGCCATTTTAATTGACACTTTATCAAAATCGTTTAAATAGAGTTTGCAGCAAGTAACTCGCCCGCACACGCCAATTGCACCAACAACTTTGCTTTCGTCACGGTTGCCAATTTGGCGCATTTCAATTCGTGCTTTATATTTCGCACCTAATATTTTAATAAGTTCTCTAAAATCAACGCGCTCATCGGCGGTGTAGTTCACTGTTATTTTGCTTCTATCAAGGTTGGTTGAAATAAAACCGACTTTCATATCAAGCCCTAATTTTTCTGCTTCCTTTTTAATTTCGGGGAGTAGGGCGCGCGCATATCTACAATTTTCACAATGCGCAATATTATCTTCTTTTGTGCAAATGCGCACAATTTCAGATAACTCGACCCCATCGTCAACTTCTTTAACGCCTTTAACCGCACCCACTTCAAGCCCGTTGTTTTCAACCACAACGCGCGTACCTTTTTTCAAATTTTCGTCTGGCTTAACATAAACCGCATTTGGCGAATTGAACATAACAATTTCAGTTACTTGCATAAAAATCTCTCCTTTAACATGTTAAAAAGTAAATTATCTAAAATATAATAAAAATTTACGTTGCTCATAAGTTGTTTATAAGCCATTTCAACAAGCGGCAAGCATTTTGAAATGGCTTTGTTGTTAAACTTTTCGCTTATTGGGGCGGTGATGCTTGCATCAAACTTGTTTTCGTTTTTCAAAATTGACAAAAAAATTTCCATCAAATTTATAAAGAACAATTGTTTGTTGGCAACATTTAAGTTGGAAACCGCAATTGGAATATCGGCACTGCTATTTAATGTGGCAAACAAATTTTTAATTGCGTTTAAACTCTCTTTATATGCGCCGTCAGTTGCAAAATTGAACATTTCGGTTAAGGTAAAGCCTTTGCCGATGTAGCTAGATATATCAACGCCTGAATTTAATAAATCGTCACAAATAAGTTTTTCGTCTTCTAAACTCAAATTTTCAACATAAATTTTATTAAGCCTACTTAAAACCGTTGGCAAAAGTTTGTTGGTTTGGGTGGCGGTTAGAATAAATATGGCACTTTCAGTTGGCTCTTCAAGCGATTTTAAAAGTTTGTTTTGCGCCGTTTCGTTAATGTTTTCGGCATTTAAAATAATAAAAACTTTTTTGTCTGCCTGAATTGGCTTTGTTTGTAACTTTTCAATTATAAGCTCCACATCGTCAACCTTAATGCTATCCTGCTCAAGAACCACAACATCTGGGTGAGAATAGGTTTTAAATTGCTTACAAGCATGGCAGTTATCACACGCGGATTTGTTTTCACAAACAATAGATTTTGCAACGGTTAAAGCAATTTCGTTATTTTTTACCTTATCGGCTGAATAAAATAAATAAGCATGAAATTTGCTATCCAATTTCAAATTTTTATATAGATTAGTTAATTTGATGCTATCTATCATGCTTTTATTATATCATAGTTAAAAAAAATTTTCAATAAAATTTAGTTGACAATGAAAATAAAAAGCAATATTATAAGAATATTAAAGGAGGAATTATGACATCAACAAAAAAAGCATTTTTGAACGCTGGCGCAATTGTTGCAATAATTTTGGCAGGCATTTGCATTTTGGGCGGAATTATTGTGTGTGCTTCGTCTAATTTGGTTACCGAAAAGGCAATTAAAGACGTTTGCATGTTAGATTCAAAGTACACTTTATTCACCCAAACTGAAGATCCAACACTAGAAGAAGGCGACTATTACTTTACATATACATCAGACGGCAAAGATTACAAACTCACAAAAGGGGAGATTGAAACCATGGCAAAAACAACAAGCGCGGTTATGGACGTAATTGCTTGGTTCACAATTGCAATTTCCGTTGCCAACATTGTGATTTCAGCCTTTATTATGAGAGATTCTGCTCACAATAAGGATAGAAAGGCCTTTATAATAACCTTGCTTGTGCTAAGCGTTTTGATGGGCAACCTAATTTCCATGGCATTTATGATTGTTGGGTTGTGCATGAAGAACAAGCCAGAAGTTCTAATAGAAACGACAACACAACAATAAGGGAATTTCTTAAATTACCTTATAAATTGTTGTGCATGAAGAACAAGCCAGAAGTTGAAATAGAAACGACAACACAACAATAAGGGAATTTCTTAAATTACCTTATAAATTGTTGTGCATGAAGAACAAACCAGAAGTTGTGGTAGAAAGCACGACACAACAATAAGGGAATTTCTTAAATTACCTTATAAATTGTTGTGCATGAAGAACAAGCCAGAAGTTGTAATAGAAACAACAACACAACAATAAGGGAATTTCCTAAACACAAGAAAAAAAGAGCGAAATGCTCTTTTTTTAAATTTTAATTTTCGTAATTTTTAATTCTACGATACCAGCGGGAGTTTTAATTGCGGCTATTTCGCCAACTTTTTTGCCAACCAATCCCGCACCAATAGGGGAAAGGTTGCTTATTTTGCCGTTTAGTGGGTCAGAATCCACATCGCCGACAATAGTATATTCAAATTTTGCACCTGTTTTTTGATTAATTACATTAACTCTGCAGCCAACATTAACGCGGCTGGTGTTAATTTTTTTAGGGTCAATAATTTCAGCAGATTTCAATTTATTTTCAAGGTCGAATATCTCTTGCTCAACAGAACGTTGTTCATCTCGGGCAATGTCATATTCGCTATTTTCACTTAAATCTCCATAACTTCTTGCTTCGGCAATTTTGTCTGCCACTTCCTGCCTTTTTGTTGTTTTTAGATAATCAAGCCTTTCCTTTAGCCTTTCTAAACCTTCGCTGGTCATAAATGTTTTTTCGTCCATACGTCCCTCCTGTAATAAATAAATTGCAATAGAATCCTATCGCAACAAGAAAATTATATTATTATTTTAAAAATATGTCAAGAGTTTTAGGGTATTTTTATATCGCAATTAAAATAGTAATATAGTTTTATATTATATGCAAAAATTTAAGTATATTACATTAATTTTTTAACAACTCCAAAACAAAGCGGTCAAAATTCACGGCTTCAACGAAATCGTCCGGCTTAAAAGTGCAAATTTTAAAAAGATTAAAATCGTAAACATGCTTATCCAATAGCACTGGAGTGGGGATGTTTAACTGGCCTGAAAGTTGCTTTAGCATATCAAAAAAGGTGGTGGAAGTTTCATCCACTTCAACGGTTTTACCTTTAATAACCTTATCATCAACTAAAAGTTTGCCCCAAATTTTTATCATAATAAAAGTATATTCAAAATCGACTAAAAAATCAAACGATATAAATATAAATTAAATAAATTTAAATATTTGACAAATTTAAAAATTTTTAGTACCATTTAATTATGAGTGATTTCGTTTCGTTAAGTTATATAGAAGAATATAATGTGGATATCATAACCGAAAAGGTTAAATCGGCATTAGGCAGCATTAATTTTAACAAATTTAAGCCCAAAATGAAGGTTATGTTAAAAATTTGTGCGCCAATTTCATGCTCGCCAGATGAAGCCAAAACAACAAATCCTGCCGTGGTGTGCGGGGTGGCAAATGCCTTGACGGATATGGGGTTAAGTGTTGTGGTGGCGGAAAGCCCGTATGGTAGCTATTCTAATGAAGAGCTAGATAAAGTTTATTTAAACACTGGCATGCTTGAAATGGCAAATTCTTCAAAAAGCACATTAAACAACAATTTAAAAACCTTTGAACTTGAAAATCCCAACGGGCAGGCAAGCAAATCTTTCACCTTGCTAGATGCAATTAATGATGTTGACTTTATTGTGAACATTGGCAAACTTAAAATTGATGAAAATCTTGGGTTTTTAGGTGCAACTGCCAATTTGTTTGGCTTAATTCCGGGCGAACTTAAAGCTTTAATTTTAAATAGGTTTGACACTTTAAAACAGTTTAACAATTATATAATTGATTTATATGAGTGCTTAAAAAATAAAGTTGTCCTTAACATTGTTGACGGCATTGTTTCGCTGGAAGCAAACAACAATCAGCGCATGCTTTACTGCCTTGCATTATGCGAAAATGCTTATAAACTTGACGCTTGCTTATGCGATATATTGGGCATTGACCTAAATAACACCTATTTAAAGCAGGCAGAAGAGCGCAAACTTATTCAGTTGACACATCCATACAAAGTGTTGGGCGAAGAAAAAGAAAAGTTTGTTGTGCCGGATTTTGAAATTGGCGAGTTTAATGAGGAAACACCAATACATAAAAATAAATTTAAACAAAAACACTATTTCAACCTAACGCAACAAAGGGTAAAAATTAATCAAAAACATTGCAAGGGCTGCTCAATTTGCAGTAAAATTTGCCCAACCGGCGCAATAATGATGCGTTATGATAAAGAAAACGAACTTTATGCTGAAATTGATTATTCAAAATGCATCTATTGCTTTAAATGTTTTGCGGCTTGCCCATATAGGGTGGTTGAAGTAAAAAAACCAATTAATTATAAGATTTTGGAAAAACAAATCACCAAATATAACGAAAAATGATATTTTAAGAAGGCTGCAGCCTTCTTTTTTGACAAATAGAGTAGAGATTCTTCGGCTACGTGCCAGCGATGTCATACTGAGCATGTCGAATGTATCCCGCTGGCACTCCGCTCGAATGACGTACAAAGAGGGCGGTGGCTTTTTGTGGGGTGGCGGATTGTATAAAAATAAGAGAATAAGCAAAAATAAAGTAAGGGAGAAGTTATGTTAAGGTTCATTGCTTTTATTTTAACTTGTTTAGGGGGCTTAAATTGGCTTATGATTGGCACACTTCAATACGATTTTGTTGCCGGCATTTTTGGCACGCAAGCCAATGTTTTTAGCCGAATTATATATTTTATTATTGGCATTGCAAGCATCTATATTTTGATTGTTACAGTTTTCCACAAAGGCAGGTTAAAACTTTTTGGCTACAAAAAGAAAAAACAGGAAAAGAAAGAAGAGGTTGAGGATTTTTAACTTATTTAAAAATTTTAAAAATTAATAAAAATTTAAGTAAAAGCGGATAAAATTGTTTAAAAACAATAAAAATTTTATAGAAATATCTATTTTCATAAAAAAACGAATAAAAATTAACAAAATAAGCAAATTTTTTGCAATTGCAAAAAAAATTAAGGTGTTTTACCTTAATTTTTAGTTGATTGTTTTAATGCAATCTTTATTTAAAATTGTTTCAAGTTCAAAAATTAAACTATCGCGAATTGACACCAAAGTGTCCATCTTATAGGCTCTGTTTGAGCCGGTATCTTTAACATACACTTCGTCAACGCCGTTATATGCTGAAAGAATTTTTTTAACCGCACTATGCACAGCGCCATCGCCGATGTTATATTTTAAGCACAATTTTTTAGGTTTTTCAACTTCAATTTCGTCTGGTTTTGTGTGGTCGCTATCCACATCGGCGTTTAGTTGTTCCATATTATCAATTGTGATTGATGGTTGCCTATCTTCTCGAACAGTAAACTTGCCTTTAATCACAACAAGGCTATCTTTAACTAACAAATCTTTAAACTTTTCAAAAGCCTTGCTAAACAAAATTGCATCAAATGTGCCGGTTAAATCTTCAATTGTTAAAAACGCCATTCTGTCGCCCTTTTTGGTGGTAAGCACTCGATAATCGGCAAGCACACCGCCACAAGTAACATTATCGCCATTATTCAATCCGCCATAGAGCACTTCTTCTTGCGGAATTTCGTCATCTTCGCCAATTGGTTGTGGGGTAAGAATTGTGTTTTCTTCTTCCTCATTTTCAATTTCATCGTCAGCGCTATCACTTGGCAGGAAACTAGAATTAAAAGTGAAGTTTTTAATAACGTTCATGTATGCGTCAAGCGGATGACCGGACAAATATGTGCCTGCAATTTCTTTTTCATATTGCAGTTTAACAGTGCTAACATATTCGCTAATGTTAGGGTACTCACTTTCTTCAATAAGGTTGGTGTCAGCAATTATATCGCCAAACAAGTCCATCTGGCCATGCATGGATTTTTTCTTTCGCTCAATGGCGCGGTCCACCATAACAGAATAAACCGCCATTAATTGACTTCTTGGCCTATTAAAGCAGTCGAATGCGCCCGCCTTAATTAAGCTTTCAATGCAGCGTTTGTTAAGCGCTTGGCTATCCACACGCCAAATGAAATCCGCCAAATCCTTAAAATCGCCGTTAGCATTGCGCTCTTCAATAATGCTATTGATGAGGTTAACGCCCACATTTTTAAGTCCGGCAAGGCCAAAACGGATGGTTTTGCCATCGGTTGAGAAAAATGTTTTACTCTTGTTAATATCTGGTGGCAAAACTTGGATGTTTTCCTCTTTTGCGTAAGCCAAATAGTGCTTGATTTTATCACTTTTTGTTATGCGGTTGTTAAATAGGGCAGTTAAGAACTCCGGCTCGTAATAGCATTTTAAATAAGCCGTTTGATAAGTTATATGTGAGTATGCCGCCGCGTGAGATTTGTTGAAGGCGTAGGAGGCAAAGTCCTCCATGTCGTTCCAAATCTTTTTGGCAATTTCTTCACTTACGCCATTTGCAACGCAGCCTTTAATTGCCGTTTGGTGTTTGCCGTGGTCGTCAACATATTCGGCACGGCCGTGTAAAAAGGCTTCTTTCATTTTAAGCATTTTTGCAATCTGCTTTTTGCCCATCGCACGCCTAATTTCATCTGCTTGGCCAAGCGAAAAACCTGCCAAGTCCTGACACACTCTCATGACTTGCTCTTGATACACCATATAGCCATAAGTAACTTTTAAAATTGGCTCTAATAGTGGGTGGTCGTATTTTGTATCTTCCGGGTGGTGCTTATTGTGAACATAATAAGGAATATATTTCATTGGGCCGGGGCGGTAAAGCGAAACCGCCGCAACGATGTCTTCTATGCAGGTTGGTTGCAGTTCTTTTAAGAACTTTTGAAAGCCTGCTGATTCTATCTGGAAAATGCCTTCCGTGTTGCCAGACGAAATTAGTTTAAACACATTAGGATCATCGTAACTCGATTTATCAAAATCAATCTCAACCCCGTGATTTTCTTTAATTAAATTGATTGCACCCTTAATATCCGTTAAGTTGCATAGCGCCAAAAAGTCCATTTTAAGATGGCCCAGGCGCTCCATATCCGCACCTTCATATTGAGTTGAAATGTTGTCACTGTTTCGGCTTACAGGCACGTGTTTATCCAAAATGTCCGCACCAATAATAACGCCGCAAGGGTGAATTGAGCTCTGCCTTGGGAAATCTTCCACCTTCATTGCAATGTCAACCACTTTTTTAACTTGTGGGTCGTTATTATACATATCCACAAGTTCAGGGATGGCGTAAACAGTGCCAAAATCCTTATCGCCTTCCTTTGGAACATGGAAACCAAACACCTTAGGCAAAATTGGGCTTTTATACATTGGAATGCTTTTTGTTATTTTATCGCAAACAGAATAAGGCACTCTTAACACGCGGCCAACATCTTTAATGGCATTTTTTGCCTTCATTGTGCCAAAGGTTATAATTCTAACAACGCGCTCATCACCATATTTTTTTCTAACATATTCAATAACTTCATCGCGCCTAACGTCCTCAAAATCCACATCAAAATCTGGGGCGGAAACACGCTCGGTGTTCAAAAAACGTTCAAAATATAGTTCGTATTTAAGTGGGTCGATGTTAGTAATGCCCATGGTGTAGGCAACAACCGAGCCGGCACCCGAACCACGTCCCGGGCCAACCGAAATGCCCATTTTTCTTGCTGCATTAATGTAATCCCACACAATAAGGAAGTATTCAATAAAGCCTTGCTTTTCAATAACGCCCACTTCCATATCAACACGGGCGCGAATGGTGTCGTTCCACGCGCCATATTTTTTCTTAACACCTTCATCAACCAGGCGCAACAAATATTCTTTTGGCGTTTTGCCAACTTCTTCATTGTATCCGCCTTCCGGCTCGTAAGAAGGGAACAGGTATTTGCCAAACACAAAATCATAGTTGCATTTATCGGCAATTTCAAGGGTTGTATCCAATGCGTCCTCATCGTTAGGTAAGCCGGCAAGCATTTGGTCGTAAGTTTTAAAATAGAGTTCGTCAGTTGGGAATTTCATTCTATCGGGGTCATCAACAAACTTTTGCATTGCAACGCACATTAACACGTCTTGCATCTCGGCATCTTCTTTAAATAGATAGTGCACATCGTTGGTGGCAACCGTTTTTATACCAAATTTTTTAGAATATTCACGCAATTTTTCGTTTACAATTTCCTGCTCAGGTATGCCGTTGTGTTGAAGTTCCAAATAGAAGTCGTCCTTAAACAAATCTTTAAACCAAAGCACAAGTTTTTCTGCCTTTTCATATTGTTCTTGCACAATAAGTTTTGGAATATCTCCCGCCAGGCACGCTGAAAGGCAAACTAGCCCTTCGTGATATTGTTCAAGGGTTTTATAGTCTATTCTTGGCTTATAATAGAAGCCCTCTTTAAAGGCGATAGAGTGCAACTTACAAATATTTTTGTAGCCTTCTTCATTTTTAACCAAAATTATAAGGTGAGAAAAATGTTGTTTGCCTGTTTTAACATGCAAGTCTTCCGCAACATAAAACTCAGTGCCTAAAATTGGCTTAATTCCTGCTTCTTTACACGCATCATAAAAGTGGATTGCACCATACATATTGCCGTGGTCGGTCATGGCAACGGCGGGCATGTTATATTCCTTGCAAAGTTTAACAAGTTTGGAAATGCGGGCCGCTCCGTCAAGCAGGGAATATTCGGTGTGCAGATGAAGATGAACAAAAGGTTTCATTGGTCTAACTCCTTATATCGCTTGTAAATTTCAATAATTTTATCTAGCCTATATTTTATTCCCGCCCGGCTAATTGGCTTGTTTAAAAGGGTTTTTAAATCGTTTAGCGAAACATCTGGGTTGGCAAATCTAAGTAGGGCAATTTCTTTTAAATTTTCATCTAGGCCATCAATTAAATCATTTTTAAACAAATAATTAATTGCTTCAAGTTGCTTATCGCTAGAGTTTAGCGTTTTATCCAAATTATAGCCAAAGCAGTTGTTTTGCCTGTTAATGCTATTTCTAACCTCGCGCACTGCAAGGTTGTTTTGAAGCTCTAATGCCGTGTTGGTTGCACCTAAAAATACTAAAAGGTCGCATATTACATTACTATTTTTTGTGTAAAGCACAAAATTATGTTGCCTTATTGTTTTTGTTAAATTAAAGCCATTTTCCTCTAAAATGGTGGCGGCAACCTCGCGCTTTTGTTCGTCTTTAAACACAAATTCTAGCCTGTAGCCTTTAGAGTTTTTGTTGTTGTCGCTATTATAATAAAAATTGCCAAAAAGCAAAAATAAAGTTCGCAAAATGGTTTGCCTATCGCACTGATTATCATATAGATTCAAGTTAAATTCGCCAAAATCAACTTCTAGGTCGAAGGCGGCGGATAAACTTAAAAAATTATCCCAGATATTAACCAAAACGCCGGGGTATAGTTTGTTTATAAAATAGGCAACCTTTTCAAGCACAAAATCGGGGGCGGAAATTAGATATTGCCCGTTTTCAATTTTTGAAGATGAAAGAATAACATTTAAAAAAGAGTGAATGCAACAATTGTTGTAGGGTATGGATTTTAGTGTTTGTTGTTTGCATTCAAGCATAATTAACTCCTTTTCTTTCGCTTTTCCTTTTTAAATGTTGGCAAATCATTATAATTAACGATGCAACTATCTGGCAACCTTAATCGCAAGGCGGCTTCAAGCCCAAGGTGGCAATCACCAACACGATTAGGGCGGTGAGCATCGCTATCAATAACAAATTTGCACCCTAAATTATAGCAAGTTAAAATTTCTTTATCGCTCATGCCAAGCCGCTTGCCGTTTAATTCAATTAGGGTGTTTGTTTCTTTGGCAACGCGTGCTACCTTTTCAACATCCACCTTGCAGGCATGGTTAAGGTGCGTTAAAATGTCAATATCATATTTCCGCATTGCGTTAATGTAGGCATTTGTGTTTTTTTCAATTTGCTTTTTGCTTGTGTGGTGGAAAATTTCACACAAAATGTTTTTTATAATAAACTTAAATTGCTCACGCTTGCTTGTAGACCTAACAAAGCGGTGAAAACCCATTAAAATTATATCTAAATTATTGTAATCGTCATCCACAATGTCAACATCACCATAACTAGAAACAATGTTGGCTTCAACGCCCAGCAAAACATCAATAGGGTAACGCTCAACCGCATCCTCTATATCTTTTTTAACCTGTGGAATATCCTTTCGCCTAACGCCATAAAGTTTTTGATTAAAGCCATGGTCGGTTATGGCAATTTGCCTTAAACCCTTTTCATAGGCAACGCGCACATTTTCTTCAATTGTGCCTTTGCCGTGGTGATGGCGGGAATATTTGGTGTGAGTGTGATAATCTGCAATTAAAGCCATAGTTCTCCTTAAAATTCAATTTTTTAGTATTATATACTAAACCTTATATTTGATTATATCACAAAAGCAAAAAAAATCAAACAAAACCCAAAGGTTTTATTTATTATTTCTTGTGTAGCCAAAAGAAAAAAACACTATATAGTGTTTTATTCAACAATTTCAATTTCAAGCGGCAGGTCAACTTGATAGGCCTTTTTAACTTTTGCTTTAATTTTATTAATTAAGTCAATTACATCACTAGACGAAGCCCCGCCTTCATTTATAATGAAACCGGCGTGTTTTGTGCTAACCGATGCGCCATTTGTTCTTAAACCTTTTAAGCCGAGTTCGTCAATAAGTTTGGCGGGGATAACATCTGTCCGCTTAAACACACTGCCAGCACTGGGGTAGTTAAGCGGCTGCGTGGAAATTTTTTTGTTTAAAGCAACTAAAAAGTTCTCTTTAATTTTTGCTTTATCTAGATGTTGCAATTTTAGTTTTGTTTTTAAAATTATAAAATTTCCCGATTTAAAAATGCTCGTTCTATAACCAAATTGACACTGAGAATTATCTAATTTAACAATCTTAAAATTGTTTAAATCTAGGCAAACAACATATTCAACAAAATTGGCAAAATCGGCGTTAAAAGCGCCTAGGCTATTTGTAATTGCACCGCCCACAGTTGAAGGTATGCCGGCAAGATATTCAAGGCCGGATAAATTATGCTCTATGCATTTTGAAATTAGGTTGCTAACCACCACGCCAGAAGTTGCGTAAACATTTGTTTTTCTAAACATAATTTGGCTTGCTTTGTTCACAATTATAACACCGTCAAAACCTGCATCACTAAAAAGCAAGTTTGCTCCAAGACCAATCGCTTTATACTTTATATTGTGTAATTTACATTTATAACACACATTAATTAGTGCTGGGATGTTGTACACTTCAACCACATATTTCGCCTTTCCGCCAATTTTAAAAGTGCAATATTTTTTTAAATCGGCATATAAATAATAGTTATAATCTTTGCCATTAATCAAACACATTTTTAACCTCACAACTAAACAGAGCATCCTCCATTTTGGCATATAAGCCTTCGCCATAAATGCTAAAATTTTTGCTTGAAAAGAGCGAGTAATTTGTTAACTCTCGTTGGCTATTGTCATCCATTAAAAGTGCAACATATTTTTCAATTATTTCATCCGTTTTTGTAATTCCAAAATATTGAATTAAATCGGTGTAACTATCAATCGGCGTAATGCTGGCGTTAGTTCTACCAATGGTGTTTAAGTTGTTCACTCTAAACACATCTCGCCCCGTGCCAAGTAGAGTGGTGGTTTTGTCGTAAACAAAATCTTTATAAGCCTCATATCCGGTTTCCGTTTCGCCGGGCATTAAATTTAATTTGTTATAAATGTTTTCGGGGTTGGTGTAGCCCGTTTGTCCAACATGAAAGTTCTCTGTTAAAACGCCATGCGTGATTAGGGCATAGCCGCTAACAATATAAGGTAGGGCGTAAAGTTTGTTGTTGAACATTGCACTTTCAATTAACTCATCGCGAACATCAAAAGTTTTATTAATGTTAATTAATTTGTTTAAAATAATTTTGCCCACCCCAAAACCAAACGATATCATATCTGGCGTGGCCCAATTTAATTCGTCCGCTAAATTTTCGGGTTCAATTTGCCTTATCATAAATAGCACGCCTGGGTTTTCTTTTTCTATTTTTCTTGCCGCTGACTTTAAATAGTCAATTCGTGCTTTGCTGCCACCTTCAAAGGTTTCAACATGCCAAATTGTGTAAATTTTAGTTTTAATTGCCGGCTCTTTGTAAATTTCATAGTCCCTAGCGCGCTTAACTGCCACGGTCGGCACATATATCAATAGGGCAATAAGTAGCAAAATGGAAAGGATTTTTAGCCAATGCTTTTTAAAAAAAATAAAAA
>CANRHL010000017.1 GCA_947630405.1 uncultured Clostridia bacterium | reverse complement strand
GGGTTAAATCGGTTTCGCCTTTAGGGGTAACCTTACCAACCAAAATATCGCCAAATTTAACTTCGGTGCCTATGCGCACAATTCCATTTTCATCAAGGTTTTTAAGTGCATCCTCGCCCACGCCGGCAATATCTCTTGTTATTTCTTCATCGCCAAGTTTGGTTGTTCTTGCTTCGGTTTTAACTTGTTGAATGCTGATTGATGTGAAGGCATCTTCCCTAACTATTCTTTGGTTAACTAAAATAGCGTCTTCAAAGTTATAACCTTCCCAGTTCATGAAGGCAACTGTCATGTTCTTGCCAAGTGCCAATTCGCCCTTATCGGTTGAGCCGCCATCGGCAAGCACATCGCCTTTTTTAACCTTTTCACCATGTTTTACAAGTGGTTTTTGGTTAAAGCAAGCCTTTTCATTTGTTCGCTCAAATTTCCTTAATTTATGGTTAACGATGCTGCCATCAGCATATTCCATTGTGATGTAATCGGCAGAAGCGTGTTTACAAACACCATCTTGTTCTGCCAAAATTAATGCGCCGGAATCTACGGCAATTTTATGTTCAATGCCCGTTCCTACAATTGGGCTTTCTGTTTTAATTAGTGGCACAGATTGGCACTGCATGTTAGTACCCATCAAGGCACGGTTAGCGGCGCAGTGTTCAACAAACGGAATTAAGTCCGCACCAACAGATAGCAACTGCCTTGGGCTTAAATCAACATAGTCAATCATGCTAGCGTCAACGCGTTCAGCTTGTCCGTTATGCCTACAATCAACAATGCCGGCTTTAATTGTTTTGTTTGCGTTTAATGGCACATTTGCTTGAGCAATGAAATGCCCACGCTCTTCATCTGCCATCATATAAACAATTTCGTCTGTCAATTTGCCCGTTTTAGGATCAATTTTTCTATAAGGTGTTTCAATAAATCCATATCTATTAACGCGCGCATATGCGGCAATAGATGTCATCAAACCGATTTGTTGACCTTCTGGTGTTTCAACCACGCAGATACGGCCATAGTGAGATGGGTTAATATCACGCGCTTCAACCGTTGCCCTTTCACGTTTAACACCGCCTGGGCCGGCAGATGATAGACGGCGTTTATGCCTTAGGCTTGCAACTGGGTTGATTTGGTCCATCAACGCACTCAATTGGCTGGTTGCCATAAATTCTTTAAATGCCTTATTAATATGCCTTGCATTAACAATTTGGCTTGGAGTAATATCTGTTAAATCACGGCTTTGCATTGCTTCACGCACTTGGGCTTGAAGTTTCATCATGCCGCGCCTAAATTCGTCACGAAGAAGTTCGCCACAAGTTGCCACACGGCGCATGGAAAGGTTATCAATTTCATCTGTTTCGCCAAGGCCATCAATTAAATTTAAGTGGTAACTTATTGTGCCAATAATATCATCTAATGTAACTTGGAAATCTTCAAGTTTTCTTGCATTTGCCCTAATTGCTTCTTTAAGCGCTTCCGGGTCTTTATTCTCTTTCATAAGTTGTTGCAAAAGTGGAAGATAAACAAGTTCGGTTATGTTAAATTCTTCTGGGTCAAGTTTTGCATAGGCTTTTAGGTCAACACGCTTGTTGCCAACAACTCTAACCACTTTGTCTTCAACCAAAACTTCAACCGAGTTAATGCCGGCATTTTGAATTGCCATTGCAGTTTCATGCGAAATAATTTCGCCTTTATGAACAAATATCTTTTTGCCAAGTTTAACATCACTTGCTGCCACTTGGTCAGTAATACGGTTAGCAACCGACAATTTTTTGTTAACTTTAAACCTACCAACCTTTTCAAGATTGTAGTGTTGTTGGTTAAAGAACCTATCATTAATATAAGATAATGTGTTTTCTGGGTTAGGAATTTCGCCCGGACGGGTTTTTCTGCCAAATTCAATAAGGGCTTCTTCTTGAGTGTTTTGTGGCTCTTTTTCAAGAGTGTTAACCAAGAATGGGTGCTTACCAAAAATGTCATACAAATCAGCATTTGTATAACCAAAACATTTTAAGATAATGCCAAGGCTCATTTTGAATTTGCGCTCAACGATAACGCGAAGGCAATCCCCACTAACCTGCTCGGTTTCAACCCACATGCCATAACTTGGTTGAATTGAACCGTGATAGTCCATCCTGCCATACTTATTCATTTCGCCATCAAATATAACGCCTGGGGCTTTTATAAGTTGGTTTAAAACAACACGTTCAACGCCGTTGCAAATAAACCCACCATCTTTACTCATGTAAGGGATATCACCTAGGAATACTTCTTGGTCAATAATCTGGCCTGTTTCTTTAACAAGTAGGCGAACATTAACCTTTAACGGAACGGTGTAGCTTGTTTGCCTATACTTGCACTCCGCCCAAGAATATTTAGGTGTTTTATCGATAGAATAGCTAATAAAAGACAACTCGGCTTTATTCGAGTAGTCTATAATAGGATTAACTTCATCGAAGATTTCCCCAATACCCTCATTTAAGAATTTACTGTAAGAATCGAACTGAATGTCTAGTAAATGCCCCATTGTGTAAGGAACATCAATTTTAGCAAAACTCATTCTTTCGGCTTTACCTTGTTTTACTTTTTTAATGTTGAGTGTGTTTGAAACCATTCATTAACTCCTTATTAAGTTGTCATCCCCACCCTTATATACAATTTATTGTATATAGCCATAAGGGGACAATTATTCATACTAGGTTAATTTAACACAATTTAAAAGTTATGTCAATAGTTTTTAACAAAATAATTTAAAAATTTTTGCCAAATTTAAAAATTTTAAACACGAACGTCAAAAATAAAAAATAAAAGATGGTCTAGCCACCTTTTATTTTGGGGTTAAGCCTAGTTGCAGCCGCAACCAGTGTTACCTTTGTTTCCGTTGCAACCACATAATAACAATAAGATTATGATAAGGAAGCAAGGGTCTTTACAACCACAATTGCATAATAATAAGATTAATATTATTAAAGTGCAAATGTCGCAACCAGTGTTAGTGTTGTTGCCACAGCCACAATCACCATTGCCAGTAAAGAAATTGTTAAACATAATTCCTCCTAAAGTATATTAAATTTTGTATGTACTCTTACAAAAGTTCTTCTTTGGTACCTTAAAACTTCTTTTGTATACTACATAGTACGCCAAAATAAAAAAAGTGTTACGGCAAACCGTAAAACTTTAATATATTTTTCAAATTTTAAAAATAGAACCAAAAATACAAAAATTAGTTGTTATTTAGATATTTTTTAACATTTGCGTCAATTTTAGATAAATCAAAGGCAAGCGCAATCGAGCCGCCACCGCATTTGCCCACTTCTTCAAAGCCAAAATGAGTGTAAAACCCATAGCCGCGCGTCTTTCGGTTGGCGGTTACTAAATACATATGCGTAACACCCTTCTCTTTTAGGTAAACGCCTAGAGTTGTTAAAAGTTTAGGTCCAAGTTTGTGGCCTTGATGCGCATCGTCAACATTAATGTGGAAATCCGCACCATATTTTTTATCGTATTTATAAGATGTTTTAACGGCAATTTTTGAAAACAGGTGTAAAAATAGTGAAATCTTTTTAATTTTAGGCAGATATATCTCTTTCATTTTTTGATAAAATAACTCACTATTTGTGGAACTAACTATATAGCCGCAAGCCGTGCCGTCATCATCGGCAACAAAAATGTTTTCCGGCTCAAAATCCATATAATAGTCAATCCACATAATAGCAATAAAATCGCGTTTCTTTTCGCTATGCTGAAAACTCTTTTTGCCCGTATCCATGCAAATTTTTCTAATTGTTTCTCTATCCTTCTCTTCAAACTTTCTAATTGTTATCATGTTTCTCCTATTTACTAAACTCTTTTAGTTTTTGAACAATCATTTGTTTTAACACCACAATGTTCTTCTGCCCCTTGGCTTCAACATAACAAGTATCATAAGGATATGATTTTAAATTTTTAATTTCGGCCTTATCAATTTTGTCTATCTTATTATAAACTAAAATTACTTTATTAGGGTCAATATTTAATCGCTTAAACTCCCGCTCAACCACTTCAATCTGCTCATATTTGTGCGGGTCGGCAGCATCAACAACCATCAATAATACGTTTGCGTCAAGCGTTTCTTCAAGGGTGGCGGAAAAGGCGTACATAAGTTCGTGCGGCAAGTTTCTAACAAAGCCAACTGTATCAATAAGCACATATTCAACGCCGTTGTCCCACACCTTTTTGGAAAGCACATCAAGGGTGGCAAAAAGCCTATCGTCAGCATAAGTGCCTGCCTTTGCAATAGCGTTCATAAGGGTGGATTTGCCCGCATTTGTGTAACCCACGAGCGCCACACTCTTAGTGTAAGTCAAACGCTGCTTGCGGGTGGTTTGACGGTGTTTTTCAATCTCTTTAATCTCTTTTTCTAATTTTGCGATGTCCTCTTGAATTTTGCGTTTATCCAATTCTAGTTTGGTTTCGCTTGCCCCACGCATGCCCACGCCGGTTGAACTTCTATTGTTGTTTGCGTTCATCATGTTAAGGCGCGGCAAAGTATATTTAAGTTGGGCAAGTTGAACTTGCAATTTGCCTTCGCCCGACTTTGCACGCCCGGCAAAAATATCCAAAATTAACATGGTGCGGTCAATTGTTTTAACGCCCATTATTTCATTTAAATTCCTTAATTGGCTACCCGTTAGCGGGCAATCAAAAATTACAACATCGGCATTAAGTTCTTTAACTTCGTCCCTAATCTGTTCTGCCTTGCCAATGCCAAAATAGGTGCGCGCATTTAATTCTTTAACCAAAAAAACATTGCACTTAACAACATCTAAAAGTGCCGAACGCGCCAACAACTCTAATTCTTTGCTTCTATACTCTTGCCCGTCCATATCAATATATGGGCAAACGAGATATGCCTTTTCTTGCTTTTCCATGCTTTAATTATAAAATTAAAATTAAATTAAGTCAATTAAAAAAGCAACACTATTGTTGCTTTAATTCGTCTATTGCTTGTTTAAACTCTTCATTTAACTCAATTTGTTCGTTTGTTGGAGTGATTGATATGCCAAGTTTAAAGAACTCTTCGGTTACATCGTCGTGCGGCAAAATTAAATTCCCTTCGCAATAAATATCTATTTGTTTAATTGTTCCATCGCCATTAAATTCAACCGTTAATGTTGGCTTTAATTGTGAATAAACTTCACTTTTGTGTGCATCTGTTTTCATTTCTTCTTTAAAGTCGTTAATATCTTCTTCCGTCCAGTCCCACACATATCTTGCGTATTCGAACAAATCTATATCAAACACAATTTTGTTTTGGCTTTTATAGTGTTTTGCTTCATTGGTGTATAGGCTAGTAAATCCTTCTTCTGAAAACAAGTTGTTTACAATGGTGTAATATTGAAAATTATACGATGTATCCCCTTCATAAACAGATGGCTCACTAAAAACCTTGTTTGTTATATTGTATTCATAAAAATTTTGACCATCTGGGCTATAACGTTCTCTTTCATTCACTTTATTATTTAAGGCTTCTGGATTAGACTTTTCTTCAATATCCGTGTGCATATAAAGATAATATTCTTTTAGGTTTGAGCCGTCCATATCAATTATGCCGGTAAAATCATCAAACTCTTTATAAAGCACGCCATCAAGACGGCAAGTTTCAACGAATTTTGCCCGTTTAAAACAATCAAAAATGTTTCTATGATTATAAATTTTTTCATTTGCACTGGCGGTTGTGTTAATAGCGGTTTGATGTGTTGAACTATAAGTTGCATCAAGCCCTTCAAGCACCATTGTCTGTGCGCTTTCTTTTGAAATAATTTCCAAATCGTTACCATTTGGTTTATCGTTGCAACCAACAAGTGTAAAACCAAAGATTGCAACAATCATTAAACACAAGAAATATTTTAGTTTTTTCATATAACTCCCCTTACTATTTTAATTTTATTCCCAATTAGATAAGTTGTCAAACAATTTTTGGAATTTTAAAAAAACCATTGCAAAATTTTTAAAAATACGCTAAAATGCACATATGCGCATATGTAATTTGGCAAGCGGCAGCAGTGGCAACTGCACTTATATTGAAAGTGAAAAGGCAAGGATTTTAATTGACGTTGGCAAACCCCTTGCTTATGTTTTAGACGCGCTAAATAGTTTGGGCGTTGCGCCAGATAGCATTAACGCAATTTTAATAACGCACGAGCATGCCGACCACATTAAGGGCGTTGCAAAATACGCGCGCGCTTTTAACATTCCAATATATGCTCACACCTACATAAGTGAAATTTTGTTTCATCAACTTTCGTCAGTAAGAGAACTATTAAATTATTTTGATAGTGATTTTGATATTGGCGATTTACATATTCAGCCCGTCCCCGTTCCGCACGATAGTAAATATTGCGTTGGATATAGAATTAGTGAGGGCGATGCAGTAATGTCCATTGTAACCGACATTGGCAGTTTTACCGACACTGTGTACGATGCAATAAAGTCGAGCGCACTTGTTTACTTAGAAGCGAACTACGACCCCGAAATGCTGATGAGTTACCCTAACTACCCGCCATTTTTAAAAAGGCGCATTGCAAGCAACAACGGGCATTTATCTAATATAGATTGTGCCAAAGCAATTGAAAAACTTGTTCACTCTGGCACGCGCCTAGTTGTGCTTTCGCACATAAGTGAACACAGCAACACGGTGAATTTGGCAGTTAACACAATTGCAAATTATTTAGAGCAACACAACATAATTCCAAATGTGAATGTTAGGCTTGATGTTGCCCATCACGAGCAACGCGGAACAATTTTTAGAATTAATCCAACAAACAAAAATTAATAAAAATTTTTTAAATTTTCAAAAATTTCAATAAAAAACGCAAAAAAAATGAGAAAAAACCGCTCATTTTTTTAAATTATTGAAAAATCCACTCTAAAATATCCTTGCCCATTTTTACAAAGCGGACAGGTTTTTGGCGCACTTTTGCCTTCAACAATTGTGCCACATTCATCGCACTTAAAAGCATGCACTCCACTCTTGCTTTTATAAAGCGTTCCCTTTTTCAGTCCGTTGTAAAAATTGGTTAAAATGTTTTTATGCGTTATTTCCACTTTCGAAACTAATTCAAAAAGTTCGGCAACATCGCTAAATCCTTCGTCGCGCGCAATGTCGGCGAATTTAGGATAGATGTTTTCTCCGCTCATGCGTTCGTTCTCTGCCTCCATTTTAAAAATTTCGGCAAGTTCGCCTGTCCTGAACGGATAGCCGGCTTTAACATCAATATTTTGCACCTTATCTCCGCCGTGCTCATTAATTGCTTGAAAAAACATTTTTGCATGGCTCATTTCGTTTTTAGCAAGAGATCGGACAAAAGTCATAATATATTGATACCCTTCTTGCTGCGCCTTTTCTGCCAAGAACTGATATCTTGCACCCTCTTGGCACTCGGCAGCAAACGAGCGCGCTAAATTTTCTTTGGTTATTGATTTTTGAAAATCCATAAATCCTCCTAAGACTTTTATTGACTAAAAAATAACAAATAAACAAAATTTAAAATATTGACAAAAAATTTTTCTTCGCTATAATAAAAATAAGGAGAACTTATGCAAATTTCCACTAAAGGCAGGCATGCCGTGCGCATTATGGCAGATTTGGCAAGAAATTCTAACGACTTTGTTTCGATAACCGAAATTGCATCTAGGCAAGGCATAACCGTAAAATATCTTGAAAAAATAATGGCGATGCTAAATAAAAATGATTTAGTTGTTTCTATGCGCGGCAGCAATGGTGGTTACAAATTAAAAAGACCAGCAAAAAACTATTCTGTGTTAGAAATTTTGGAGGCGGTTGGCGATGGCACAAAAATTGCCACTTGCACGGTTAATGGCAACTGCACCCGCCAAGATAAGTGTGATACAATGAAAGTTTGGGCTAAACTTTCCACCCTTGTAAACGACTATTTAAAAACAATAACGCTAGAAGATTTAATTAAGTAACACCCAAAAACACCAAAAATTTAATAGAAACTCTAAAAAACGACAATATAAAGCACCCTAAAATTTGGTTCAAGGCCAAATTTTTTATTTTTTAAATAATTTTATAAATTTTATTGACAAATATAACTAATGATGATAATATATTATTAAATCCTACCTTGGTGTAGGGTTTTTACAAAATAATTTAAATTTAAAAGGACACATTATGATTTATTTAGATAACGCCGGCACAACAAAGATGGACGAACAAGTAAAACAAACTATGCTCAAATATTTTGATGTTGAATATGGCAATGCTTCTAGCCTGCACTCTATTGGACAACGCGCAAAAGAAGCCTTAGAACAAGCGCGTGCCGATATTGCTAAAGTTATTAATGCAAAGCCTAACGAAATATATTTCACATCTGGCGGCAGTGAAAGTGATAACCAAGCAATTCTATCTATTGCGCGCATGGGCAAATTAAACAATAAAAAGCACATTATAACCACCAAAATTGAGCATCACGCCGTGCTTCACACCATGGAGAAGTTAGAAAAAAATGGTTTTGAAGTGACCTATCTTGATGTAGAAAAAAATGGCATAGTTGATGTGAACAAATTAAAAAGAGCAATAAGGAAAGACACCATTCTTGTTTGCGTTATGTTTGCAAACAACGAAATTGGCACAATCCAACCAATTAAAGAAATTGGGCAAATTTGCAAAGCAAAAAACATTACATTTTTCACCGATGCAGTGCAAGCAGTTGGCCATTTGCCTATTGATGTGAACGAACTTAACATTGATATGCTTTCAATGTCTGCGCACAAGTTTCACGGTCCAAAAGGAGTTGGCGCGTTATTCGTTCGCCGCGGCACTCCACTATTTAGTTTAATTGAAGGCGGTGCGCAAGAAAATAACAAGCGTGCCGGCACAGAAAATTTGGCAGGAATTGTTGGCATGACAACCGCACTTAAAATCGCCAATAAAGAAATGGACAAAACAAATAAAAAACTTATTAAATTTAGAGATAAACTTATTAAAGAATTAACAAAAATCCCACACAGCATTTTAAATGGCGATGCTGAAAAACGCTTGGCAAACAATGTGAACATCTGCTTTGAAGGAATTGAGGGCGAAAGTCTGTTGTTGTTGCTTGACGATAAAGGCATTTGTGCATCTTCCGGCAGCGCCTGCACATCGGGCTCGCTGGATCCTTCTCATGTTTTGCTTGCAATTGGCAGACCACACGAAGTTGCACATGGTTCACTGAGGCTAACGATGTCTAAATACACCACCGCGGACGAAATTGATAAAGTTATAAAAGAAGTGCCAAAAATTGTTGAATATTTAAGGAAAATGTCTCCCGTTTGGGATGAATTAGAAAAAGGAGAAAGAAAACATGTTATATAGTGAAAAAGTTATGGACCATTTTAGAAATCCGCGCAATGTGGGCGAAATTAAAGATGCCGACGGCATTGGCGAAGTTGGCAACGCAAAATGTGGCGATATAATGCGCATGTACATTAAGGTTAAAGATAACAAAATTGCCGATGTTAAATTTATGACATTTGGCTGCGGCAGTGCTATTGCCACAAGTTCAATGGCAACCGAATTAATTAAAGGCAAGCCGATTGAAGAAGCGGTTAAATTAACCAATCAAGCCGTTGTTGAAGCGCTAGATGGTTTGCCAGCCTACAAATTGCACTGCTCTGTGCTGGCAGAAGAAGCAGTTAAAGCTGCCGTTAAGGATTATTACGATAAACACAACATTAGTTACGATAAAGATAAATATTGTGCCGGCGATTGTGCTTGCCTTGTTGAACATGAGCATGCACTTGAGAAGGCGAAAAAGACGGCAACAAAATCCGCCACAAGAAAAACAACAAAACAAACAAAGGCAACAAAAACTGCAACAAAAAATAAAGCAAAATCAACAGCAAAAAAAGTTCAACATAAAAAATAAAAAACAAACCCTAACGATTAGGGTTTGTTTCTTTTTGTAGACTTTCTAATTGTTTATAAAGTCGAGTTAACTCGGCTCTTTTATTTGCAATTTGTTTTTCCACTTTTTGAATTAATGCTCTCGCATTTTTGCCGCCAGTTTCCAAACTTTTTACTTTGGCTTCTTGCCTTTCAATTTTTTGTTCAATTTCGTCAATTTTAGCTTGAATATTTGTTATGCCAACTTCTTTATCATTCTCTTGTGCGGTTTCTACCTCTTGTGTTTTTTCCATATTCAATTCGATGTTAAATTGAACAAAACTTGCTCTTATTTCTTGCAGCGTGCGGATAAGGAATGTAAGCCTTTCATATTCTGTTAATGCATAGTTTGCGGATTTTCTTGCTTCAACATGTTCGCTATATGGAGAATCATCTTTTAAAGCGGCTCTTTTGTTAGAGTTTAATCTCTCAACTTCTTTAGTTGCCGCACGGATTAGTCCAGCACTTACTTTCTTCTTTTTGGTTTCAGTTAAAATTTCTTTGCTGCGTTTTAAAAGCAATTCAATATATCTAGGTTGCTCTTCTTTATCTACAATTAAGAAATGTGCACGTTTAGTCTGTTCCATTAATGCTTGTTTATCTTCAGTTTTCATTTCGATAATTGCATCTAAACATTCAATTGTTTCTTTAACCGCGTTTTTATCTATATCAATTTGGTCTTTAACTGCCAAAACCCTAGTTAAAGTTTCGTTAAGCGATTTAATTAAACTTCTTACAGAAGTCTTTCCTGTTGGCAAACTAAGTGTTGAAACATATTGGTCATTTGTGCGTTCTAACAAATCATAAATAATTGTGTTTTTTAGCCCGCCAAAGTTTACAAGCCATTCGCTATCGCCAGCGTGAGTGTCTATTTTTTTGCCATGTTTATACCACTCTTTTGCTGACAACTTATCAACTTTAACTTGTGAGAAATATTCGGCAATCGAACTCATTTCAAATTGAAGTTTTGCCCAATCGTCATATAGTGAACCTTCTTCAGCCTTTTCTTCTTTTTCTTCTGCGGCAGCATCTTCAGTTTGCTTTTCTTCTTCAACAAGGGTAAATTCATCCGCACTGTTAATGTCGTCCTCAAGGTTATTTAAAATGCCAACGGCATCAACAATTTCCCTATCTTTTAACGCCTTTTTAATTATCCTTTTAGGCTTTTCTTTGGCTATTTCAAATTGCAAATTAATGCCAAGTTCTTTTAACACACTAGGGTCAATCGTTAACGCATCAAGTTCAACAGTTTCTTTGTTGAGTTTTGTAAATTTGCTTTCGTTGTCTTTTGGTAGCGCACCCTCTTTGGTTGTTGAAGATTTGACTTTTGAATTAATCAATTTTGTCAAATTAGATAATAACTCTTCTTGTGTTTTGCTTGCTTTTATAATTTTTGCAAATTCGTTTGTGTTGTCTGTTGTTAAAAATTTAAAATTGTGTTGAACTATTTTGAAAATGTTTGGAACTGAAATTAGGCCAGATAATATTCTAATGTTTTTCTTATAGTTTTCAAAATCTTCACGCTTTTCATTTGTTTGTGTTATAAATTTTGAGCCAACATCAAAAATGTCAAATATATTATCGCCAGTAAACATTTCATTAACGCGGAAACCAAGTTTAGAAAGTTCCATGTTTCTTTGTGCCATATATTTTTCGTCAATATTTAAGGCTTCACAAGTTAAAGTTAAAACATTGCTAATGCAATCATACATATTGTCAACTGAAAGTTGTTTAAATATTGAATTTCTGGTGTTCAAAGCAAAAGAGTGTTTGTTAAAATCCATGCCTGAAATTTTAATGTCTGCGAATGCAAATTTCATATACTCTTGCTTTAAACTATTTTTCACACTTAGATATTTATCTTTTTTGAAATTGGCCTTCATAATGTCGCCAATGGTTTCGCCAAGCAACAACCTAACGGCGTTTTCATTTGCAATTGGAGAATTATCAAGAATTGAGCCTGCCTTTTTAAATATATCCTTGCTGGTTTTGCGTTTCATTTTAGGGAATTCGGTTATAACCCTTTCAATGTACATATTAATTGCGGCACGAGCACCCTCTAACTTTTCTTTGCTTGCTGCAAAAACAAGATAGGGTGTGTGATTGATAAGTTCATAAATGTCCTGCTCATCAAATTTTTCATTTGATGTGTCGGTCATTAAGGCTTTTAAGAACTCATCAAAATAATACATTTGTGTTTTTTCAAAATCGACATCTGGATAATTGTTAACTAAATCTTTAAAGAAAATAGTGCTTTTGGTTAAAATTCTTTCTTCCAAAAGTTTTTCTGCAAAAATTGTTAAACGTCTATCGGATTTTGAACTATCTGAAGTATATAACGCAAGTGAATTATAAATGCATGCCAAACTCCAAACAATGTTAATAATATCATCAACAAGCAGATCTTCTTCTATGTTAAGTTCGCTGCAAACTTGTTGTGCTTTTTTGTAACAACTTCTAATTAATTTATCCACCGGCAATTTTTGATCCAAGAAATTGATTTCTTTAAACTTTTTATCTATTTTATAAAAACTGTCGTAAAGTTTTAAATCTGTTTCAGTTTGATGTGCTTTAATTAATTCTTTAACTGAAGAAAAATCAACATATCTATCCGTGTTGACAATCATGTATTTCTTTGCACCTTTGAAAATTGCGCCAACAGTTTGCACATCCATGTTCCTAACACCTTCTTTGTGTAGGGACATGAAAATTTCATACATTTCCCTAAGTTCTGCATGTGTTAAAGATTGCAAAAATCCATTTCTTTTTACAACAATGGTAAATTGTTCAAAACTTAAAACTGAACTTGCCATAAATCTTGGTGCTCTATCCAATAACATTTTGTCAATTCCGATTTTTAAAATGTCGTTTTTTAGTTCGTCAGCATTAAGTCCGCGTTTTTCCGCATAAGCACTCAACAACTCCTTTTCCGCTCTGGTTAAGTCCAATTGAAGTTCTTTTAATAATGAATTAATTTCAGAATTTTCCATATTTACTCCTAATAAATTTATTTTAGCACAAAAAAACTAAATTGTAAATATCTTTTTTAAAATTTTTTAACAAAAAAACGGGCTATCGCCCATTTTTTATAACATCGGTGTAAATAACTTCGCAATTGCACAAAACAAGCGAGTTATTGCCTTTTGTTTAAAGTTTTTCATATCAATTGAAATGTCAAAGAGTTGATTAAAATCCTTTTTCATATCTTTTAGGCATTCAGTCTTATACATAAGCACGGCGCACTCATAATGGTGGAGTAAGCTTCGATAATCAAAATTAATTGTGCCTAAAATGCCAATATTGTCATCGCACAAAACTTGTTTTGAGTGGATAAAACCTTTCGAATATTCGTAAATTTTAACTCCCGCTTTTTGCAGTGCGCGATAGCTGGAACGCGTTAAATTAAAAATTATTTTCTTATCTGGCTTGTGCGGAGTAATAATTCTAACATCCACGCCGCGCATGGCAGCATTTGATAGCGCGTTTGTCAACTTGTTATCTATTATTAAATATGGCGTTGTAATCCAAACATATTTTTTTGCCTGATTTATCATGTTTAAATAAACATTTATTGCAACATATTCGTCGTAAAAATATTTTGGCCCATCACCATATGGGCAAACAAACCCGCCGCCCGACGTGATAACTTTTTCTTCACTAAAATATTTAGAAAAGGTTTCAAGTTTTTGATTTTGCACATCAAATAATTGCAAATACATAATAACCATATTTTTAACTGCATCGCCCGTTATTTTAACGCCGGTATCTTTCCAATGGCCAAACGGGTGCGTAATGTTCACATATTCGTCTGCCAAATTAAGCCCGCTAACAAAGCCCACTTTGCCATCAATTATTGTCATCTTTCTGTGGTCGCGATTGTTATGCACGGCGGACATTATTGGCCGAAAAGCATTAAATCTAACACATTTTATGCCAAGCGCCGTTAGTTTTTTGTGATAGTTAGACGGCAATTTATTAATTGTGCCAAGGTCATCATACATCACTCTAACTTCCACCCCACTTTGCGCTTTTTCGGTTAAAATTTTAAGAATTGAATTCCAAAGCTGACCTTGCTCGATAATAAAATACTCCATAAAAATGTATTTCTTCGCTTGCTTTAGTTCGTTAATTAGTTCTTTGAAAAACACTTCGCCCAAATTTAAATATTTCACATCTGTGTTTGAATGAACTTTCATGTGCGTTGCGTTGTAAATGTATTGAAACTGGCCGAAAGCACCTTCAAGGTTCTTTTTGTTTTGTTCGTTTTCTTCGTCTGATGTTTTTACATATTTAAGAGTTTCTTCCCTAACATTTTGATAAAGTTTCTTGTGCAGTTTTGGTGGTTTTCTTCTAACAAAAACAGTGTAAATTAAAATGCCAAATAGCGGCAAGAACAACAACAAAATTGCCCAAATCAACTGCCCTTCGGTTGGCATATCCGAATTGATAATTCTAATTGTGAACACAACGCCTAAAACCGAAAATATAATATCTAGCGGAACTAATAAATAACCATACAAAACAGGATAATAATGCAAAATTGCATATGGCAAAATTAAAGAGATAACTATCTGCAATATAATTGCGATAATCACAAAAGTCATTCTGCTAAATAACATTTTTAAAAATTTTTTCATTTGATTTGATACCTTTTATAATAATATGCCAAAATTCCCTTATAATTATCCTTCCACGGTTTATTTCGCCCCAAATAATGCACAATAACATTGTTTTTTTCTACCCAGCCTGCGTCAATTTTTGATTTTCTATTTCGCATGTTGTAAAAAGTAATGTAACGGTCACTTAAATTATAAATTTTAGGGTCAATTAATTTAATTCTGTTTCCAAAAAAGCGGAATAGCACATCTTGGTCGTACAAATACATTCGCCAGCCGTTAGACTTAATAAACTTAAAAATTTTTTCTTGTTCAATTAGTGGGCGCAATTCTTTAATGTTCATAACCATAACGCCCGTGTTCATGTAATAATAATGTTTGTTTACTCCCAGCCTAACCCTATTAAACCACTGCATAAAGCCGCGAATTTGCGTGCAAGCGATAAACAAATTTCCATCAAAAGCCATGTTGTATAATTCATCAATATTATTGTGAACAATTAAATCAGAATCCAAATATAAAACGCGTTCAACACTTTCTGGCAGCATTAGTGGCGCAAAAATTCTATAATAAATTTCATATGGATAGCGCTTAACTTTTGGTGCGCCCTTAAAAAGTGAATTGTCCATAATAATATAAATTAAATTTATGTTAGAATTTATTTTTGTTGAAATGTAATATTTATCATTTTCATCCAAATTCGAGTGCAACACGTAAATGTCAAACTGGCTATTTTTATTATTTGTTGCAAGCGAATTTAACATTGTTAAAAAATGTGTTATATACCCTTTGTTAATATTAACCAAAATATTCTTTTTGTTATTCATAATTTTATTTTAAAAAAGTGTTAAATTTTTGTCAAGCAAATATTAGTTTTTAACTGTATAACTCAAATTTTCAATAGTGCTATTAATTAGTGTTTCATCAATTGCGTTTTTAGATAAAATTTTGACTTTGCCGCTTTCAAGTTCAACGAAAACTTTTTTAACACCCTTTATCTTTTTTAACGCTTCTTCAACGTGCTTTGCACAATTCATGCAGTGCATACCAACAACCACAATTTCTTTTTCAAAATTTTTAACTAACATTTTTATTCTCCTTTTTATTTAATTTAATAAATTTTAATCTTAGTGCGTTTAACACAACTGTTAAACTGCTTAAAACCATTGCAATGCCTGCAATCATAGGGTTAATTACAATCCCTGTAAACCTTAACGCACCGAGTGCAATCGGTATCATTAAGCAGTTATAAAAGAATGCCCAAAACAAATTTTGCCTAATATTTGAAACTGTTTTTTTGCTAATTAAAATTAAATCTAAAATTTTTGTTAAATTTTCACTCATTAAGATTACATCTGACGAATTCATTGCAATGTCCGTGCCGTTTTTCACGCTTATGCCAACATCTGCTGATGCTAATGCTGGACTATCATTAATGCCATCGCCACACATAACAACAATTTTGCCTTCACTTTTTAATTGTTTTATAATTTTTGTTTTTTCGCTTGGCTTAACATTCGCAATAACGCGGTTAATGTTTAACTTTTTTGCAAAAATGTTTGCCGTGTTTTCGTTATCTCCCGTAAGCATAACAACTTCGATATTTCTTTTTTGAAGCGATGCAACCATTTCTTGTGCTTCGTCTTTTAATGTGTCGTTCACACCAAATAACGCAACAACTTTTTTATCGATTGCCAAATAGACAATGCTATTCCCCATTTTTGTTAATTCTTCTTCATTATTTTTATATTCATTTTTAATTTTAAAATGAGTTAAAATTTTGCCGCTTCCCATCACAATTTGTTTTTTATTAATTTCGCCAACAACTCCAAGGCCGGCAAGATTTTTAAAGTTTTTAATGCTATAAAGTTTTAAATTTTTTTCTTTTGCTTTTTCATTAAATGCAGTTGCAATTGGGTGTGTTGAATTTTTTTCTAAACTGCACGCATATTTTAAAATTTCGTCAACTTTAAAATTGCTAAAATTACAAATTTCCGCAATTTTTAATTCGCCGTTAGTTAATGTTCCGGTTTTATCAAACACCACAACATTTGCCTTGCTAACAAGTTCCAAAGTTTCACTTTTTTTAATTAAAATTCCATTTTTTGCGGACATGCCCTCGCTAATTACAATTGCAAGCGGAGTTGCCAAGCCAAGTGAACACGGGCATGCCACAACAAGCACGGTTACAAAGGTTGTGATTGCCACATTAACCCCTTGCCCAACGCACAAATAAATTACAAAGGATAAAAATGCAATAACCATAACAACGGGCACAAAAACGCCGCTAACTTTATCTGCAATTTTTGCAATTGGCATTTTTGTGTTTGTGGCTTCAACCACCAAATTTACAATCTCAGAAATTGTGCTTTCTTTGCCAATTTTTTCTGCCACGTATTCAACATAGCCATCAAGGTTCACACTTCCGGCAACCACGCTAGCATCAATTGTTTTTGCAACCGGTTTGCTTTCGCCTGTTATAAAGGTTTCATCAACATGGCACGAGCCAACAACAATTTTTCCATCAACCGCAAATTTTTCACCCGCATGGCAAATAACAATGTCACCTTTTTTAATTTCGTCAATTTTAACCTGCTTTTCTTTTCCATCAATTTTAACGTAAGCCGCACTAGGTGTTAATTGCACTAAATCTTTAATCGCTTGTTTTGTTTTATTTTTGCTGGTTTTATCAATAAATCTTCCAAGTTTAATGAAATAAATTATAACGCAACAACTTTCAAAATAAAGGTTTTCAACATATGCGTGCCGCCCTGAAGTAATCATAACAAAAGCAAAAATGCTATAACCCAAACTTGATAAAACTCCAAGAGTGACAAGTGTGTCCATATTTGGTGCGCCGTGAAATAGCGTTTTTATTCCATTTTTAAAAATATCAAACCCATAAATTAAAAACGGAATAGTAAGCCCTAACAAAACACTTGCATAAACAATGCCGTTCTTGTGCATATCCAAAATTTTTGGAATTGGTGCACCCAACATTGAGCCCATTGAAAGATATAGTAAAATTAGTGTTAAAACACCAAAAACTATAAACCAAATTTTTTGAGTTTTGTAAGTTTTATTTTCGTCCTCTAGTTTAAATATGCCTGTGCTTTTATAACCGCTTTCTTTAATAAATTTTTCAATTTGTTTTTGCGTTAAAATTTGCTCATCATATTCAATTGTTGCATTCGCCATAACAAGATTAACATTGGCGGTTTTTATGCCGTTTTGCTTGTTTAAATATTTTTCAATAGCACCCGAACACGCCGCACATGTCATACCTGCAATGCCAAGAGTGATTTTTTTCATTGAAACCTCTTAAACATTTCAGCAACTTCGCCCAAAATTTCTGTGTTGCCATTTTTAACATTTTTTAAAACGCAATTATACATGTGTTTTTCAATTACTAAATTTGCAACGCTTTTTATTGACTTGTTAATTGCCAAAAGTTGAATTAGAATATCGTCGCAATATCTATCCGCATCAATCATTTTTTTAACGCCTTCAATTTGCCCAGAAATTCTATTCAACCTTGTAATTAAAAGTTTTTTATCTTCCTCTTTTCTTTCTGTTTTTTTCTCCATTTTGCCCTCCTATTTTTTATTATACCCTTATGGGTATATTTTTGTCAACTGATTTAAAGAAAAAAGCGAAAATATTTTCGCTTTTTAATATTAAAAATTATTTTAAAATTTTTAAGCCAAGATATGGCACTAAAACATCTGGCACTATTACTGTGCCGTCTTCGTTTTGATATTGTTCCAAAATGGCAGGGAAAATTCGGCTTGTTGCAATGCCGCTTGCGTTTAGCGTGTAAACATAGTCTTTTTTGCCGTTTTTTCGCAAAACGCGGGTGTTTGTTCGACGTGCTTGATAATCAAATGCCGTGCTTATGCTACTAACTTCGGTGTATCTGTTCATACTTGGAATGTAAATTTCAATATCCCAAGTTTGAGCCATGCCGTGTGCGTAATCCCCGCCCGCAAGTTGAACTAGCCTATAAT
>CANRHL010000016.1 GCA_947630405.1 uncultured Clostridia bacterium | reverse complement strand
AACATTGGGAACAACATCATAAGGAAAAACAAATATTTGCCGCCGCTCATTTTTTTAATCCACTTTTCTGCCGTTTCTTTGCCAACAATCCAATACAAGAATTTTTTGCCCGCCTTTCGCCCTATTATGAACATTATTATGCTGCCAATCATTACCGAAATGTAAGTCATTATAAACGCTGGCCACGGGCCAAAAATGAGTGCACCCGCAACCGTTACAAAAAACGACGGAATTTGTAGCACAGTTGTTTGCAAAATTTGAAATAGTATAAACACAATAAAACTGAATGCACCGCCACGCAATACAATGGCACGGATTTTTTCAATTGAATTTACCTTTTCCCACAAATTTGTAACTTTTAAAATAACAAAAACACCCACGCAAATTAGTGCAATTATTAAAAGAGCAACAACAAATCGCATTATTTTGCCGTGGGTGGTGTTAGTATCAAAAAGTTTTTTAAGTTTTTCTTTCATTTACTTTATTTTATTTTAAATTTTCAAAATTTTTCATGTTTACTCAATAAAACTGACTTTTTATTGGCCTTTTATGCCTTTTTATTATCTTACAAGCTCAATTTTTAACAAATTTGTGCAGCCCAGTTGTTTTGGTGTGCCGCAAGTTATAACGATGGTGTCGTTAATTTTGGCAACGCCAAGTTTTTTAACAATTTCGCTTGCTATTTTAAACATATCGTCTGTTGAATTGTAAACGCGCGTTAAAACCGGAGTAACACCCCAATACATTTCAAGTTGCCTATAAGCTTTTTCGCTTGGAGTTGCGCCCAAAATTGGCACGCTTGGCCTAAAGCGGCTTACCATATTCGCGCTATTGCCAGATGTTGTGAACGAAACAATTGCTTTAGTTGGCTGCAAAAAACTTGCATTGACCGCACTGTTGGAAACGACTTCGGTGGTTTCGCTCAATTTGTTTGTGCTGGATGTGAATTTTTTAAAATAGTTGATGTGTTTTTCTGTTTCAAGGCAAACTTTTGCCATGGTTTTAACCGCTTCAACCGGATATTTTCCGGCGGCCGTTTCGCCAGATAGCATAACCGCACCGCTGCCATCGTAAACCGCATTGGCAACATCACTAACTTCGGCACGTGTGGCGCGATTGTTGGTTATCATGCTCTCCAACATTTCGGTTGCCGTGATGGACGCTTTGCCCTGTGTGGTTGCTTTCTTTATTATTGCTTTTTGTATGTCTGGCAA
The DNA here is from genome assembly GCA_947630405.1 of uncultured Clostridia bacterium. Classification (GTDB taxonomy): domain Bacteria; phylum Bacillota; class Clostridia; order Christensenellales; family UBA1242; genus Onthoplasma. Next base: position 17,574 of record CANRHL010000016.1, on the reverse strand, counting down.
CCTTTCAACCGGCATTTCAACTCCTAAATCTCCGCGCGCAACCATAACCGCATCGCTCGCTTCAATAATTTCGTCAAGGTTTTTTACCCCTAGTGCGGATTCTATTTTTGCAATTATTTTCAACTCGCCATTATTGGCAGCAATAAATTCTTTAAGCGCAAGCACATCTTGTTTTGAGTTTACAAAACTTGCCGCAACCAAATCTGCATCATTTTTTATGCCCCACAAAATATCTTCTTTATCGGCATCGTTCAAATATGGTGTGTTAAATTTCACGCCGGGCAAAAATAGGCTTTTTCGGTTAGCAATCACGCCCGAATTTAATGCCTTTGTTATTATGTCTTTGCCTTTAACTTCTATAACCTTAAAACCAATTAAGCCATTAACCGCCAAAATTTTGTTGCCAGCCTTCACGCATTTAACAATGTTTGGCTCGTTAAGGGCAACTTTAGTGTTGTCCCCTTCAATATCGCGCCCAGTGAAAATAAATGTTTGCCCGCGCTTAATTTCGGCACCGCCACCTTTAAATGTTTTCACGCGAATTTCTGGCCCGCGCGTATCAAGCATAATAGGAAGCGGAATGTTTAATTCCTTTCTTGCCCGCTTAACATTTTTAACAATTTCGTCCATGTCCGGATGCTTTGCGTGTGAAAGATTAATTCGCACAATATTAAGCCCGTTTAAACACATCTGTTTTAAAGTTTCATATTTCATGCAACTAGGACCAATGGTTGCCACAATTTTTGTTTTCTTCATATTCTCCCCTTTTATAAATTATAACAAAAGCGTTAAAATTTTAAAAATGTTTTAAATAAATTGTTGTAATTTGATTATTTTTTAAAAAACTATTGAAAATTATTGAATTTTTGCTATAATATAATTATAAGCAACCAACATTTGGCAGACCCAACTAACAAAACCAACTTTTAAAGAGTTAACGCAGCGCTCAAAACAACCTCTTTTAAAAGGAAAAGGAGTAATGAGGGAAAAACAGCCTGCTGGTTGTCCCTCATAATAGCGGTGCAAACAAATTACAAGTTAACGTTTGCGCCGTGTAACAAGCAAACTAACATAAATGCAGTTTGCACCGCGGGGATGAATTAGTTTCGACTATCAAGTTAATTGTTTATACGCATGCCGAGCGACATCTCGTTAAACATGTGTTCGTTTGCACGAATTTAAATAAACGCTAATAAAACTGAAAAACTTGATTACGCTGCCTAGTTGCGCGTAGCCGTCAGTTTAGTGGTACCGATACGCTAAAATCTGGCGTCGATTATCGGTTAACGTCAATATTTATTGCCTAGTGAATATCGATGTACTTTTAGGCTAGCCAAATTAAAGTGTCAATGTTAGTTTAGTTTGGCGAACTTAGCCATTGACTAAGCATGTAGTGTATGGGCCATTACCTTGTTAGGACAGGGGTGCAACTCCCCTCATCTCCACCAAAAGTCTCAAAATAAAAAGCGAGGCTATTCCTCGCTTTTTAAGAAAAACTAAAGCTTATTAAGTGTTAAACCTTTGTTTCGTCCGAATTAACAATAGATGCTTCGGCATTTTTTTGTCGTCCTTCCCAAGGGAAACCTATGGCATCAAGGCGAGCGATCATTTCTTCTGTTAAAATGGTCCCGTCTCCTTTGCCCTTTTTCGCTTGGCGAACCATATTTACACTGCTTCCAAAAGGACATTGCGGTGAATTAAATGTTCTTATATTTTTAAATGTTGGATCTGTTTGTCTCCAAATTAATAAATTTTGATAAAACTTTTCAAACCAATTATTTTCAACTTCCCAAGGGAAACCTATGGCATCAAGGCGAGCAATCATCTCTTCTGTTAAAATGGTCCCGTCTCCTTTGCCCTTTTTGGCCATACGCACCATTCTTACGCGACGCCTTAAAGGACTGTTTCTGCTGGTCATATCTTTAAAATCAAGATGATGTTGCTTGTAATTTAACAAATCTTTATAAAACTCTTCAAACCAATCGTTCTTTTCCGCTTCCCAAGGGAAACCTATTGCGTCCAAACGAGCGATCATCTCTTCTGTTAAAATGGTCCCGTCTCCTTTGCCCTTTTTGGCCATACGCACCATTCCTACGCGACGCCTTAAAGGACTGTTTCTGCTGGATATATCTTTAAAATCAGGATGATGTTGCTTGTAATTTAACAAATCTTTATAAAACTCTTCAAACCAATCATTCTTTTCCGCTTCCCAAGGGAAACCTATGGCGTCCAAACGAGCAATCATCTCTTCAGTTAAAATGGTCCCGTCTCCTTTGCCCTTTTTGGCCATACGCACCATTCCTACGCGACGCCTTAAAGAAGGATTATCTCTACTCTGTAACCCCTCAAAATTTTGATGAGAAGCTTTGTAATTTAACAAATCTTTATAAAACTCTTCAAACCAGTTATGTTCTTGGTTATAAGAAAAAATGTTTTTTCTTAAAGCGTTTATAAATTCTATTTCGTTATAATTTTCCATATCCAAAGTAAATTCTATTACATCATTCGTGTCTACGCCAGATGTTCCGTCACCACCCCCGCCTTTTGCCTTACCTTTATTAACTTTTTTCGCTAATGATTGAACCTCATCCATTTCAACGTAGTTAAGGTTGGCAACAAGGTCAAGCACAAGCGGTTTCTGTTTTTGCCCTACCGATAGCACCCTGCCAAGTTGTTCCAAATATATTATGCGGGAAGACGTTCCGCGCACCATAATAATGCCATCTATGCCGTCCACATGCAGACCTTCGTTTAGCATGTTAATTGCGTATAAAAGTTTTAAGCTTTTTGAATGGTCCTTTTCAAATGCTTTAATAATTTTATGGTTTAATTTGTTGCCCAATTTGCTATAAACACTATATTTTTTTATCTTTTTAACACCGGCAACCTTCTTGAACCAATCTTCTGCCTGTTGCATAATTGATTTCATTCTGTGAATGGATTCTCCATCTTCCTCTTCATATTTACCTGCTGGGCAAAAAATTATATATTTCCCGGTTAAAAGTCCAGGTTTATCAAATTTTTTCTTTATTATTGTTGGGATATCATCACTATCCGCAATTGTTCGTTTCGCTTTTTTAAGTTGATCTAAAAACAATAAAATTTCTTTGCGCTCATCGCCTGTGGCGTTTTTTAACTTTTCATTAAAATCCGCGATGGAAGAATCAATAAACTTTTCATCGTCGCCAAAGTCAACTTTTGCTAAAGTGTAATTCGGATTTGGCAAAATGCCATCTATTAACGCGTCTGCAAGTGAATATCTTGAAACCGGCTCTCTATAATTAAAATATTTCTTTACATCCACACCATCGTTGCGCTCAAGTGTGGCAGACATGCCTAAGCAAGCCGCATCGGGATTGTTTTGCATTAAACTTTCCACACTTTTGCCCCAAGTTGGCGCGCCCATTCTGTGTGCTTCGTCAAAAATTATTATATCGTATTGATTTTCTGCCTTGGTTTTTAGACCTTGATAAAGGCTGGTTTCAAAATCAATGTTAAGTTCTTGTTTTATTATTTTTAATTTTCGTTGTTTTGTAAGCGAATCCAACTTTTCATCTGTATAATTTAGTAAAGTTTTAAGTAGAGTATCTATAAAATAACCATCTATAACATTTGCCGGAGAAACGAACAAAACTCTTTTGCCTTGCGCGTGGTCAATTAAAAATTTTATTGCCAAATAAGATTTTCCCGTGCCGGTTGCCTGTTCAAAAAGCACCTTTTTACCCTGTGAAAAACCTTTGATGATTTTTTTGTAAACACCTTGATTGTGCTGCTTTAAAATTCCATCATCAAAACTTATTGTAAAATTTTTAAAATATTTATTGTCAATATTCCTTTCAAAAGTTTTCGCAACAAGTTTCATTTCTTCCCCCGAATTGCTTTTATTATAAATCCAAAATGGTATTTTGTCAATAGCAAAATAAAATTTTTTATTTTTATCCACTTGACAAACCGCGTTAAACATGTAAAAATATAAAAATACTTTAAGGAGCATAAATGAAAGCATTAATAATTTTTGGAAGTCCGCGTAAAAATGGCGACACTGCAAGTTTAATTAAAACATTTTTAAACAACTTCACAGGCGAAGTTGGTTTTGTTTACGCCTTCCCCAACACAGATAACAACGGAATTGCTCCGTGCATAAATTGTGTGGCGTGCAAAAAAACTGATTGCGTTATTAAAGACGATTTTTCAAAAATTTTAAAAGATGATTATGATATTTTGATTGTTGCAAGCCCTATTTATATGTCCAATTTGCCCGGCCCAATGTTTAATGTTATTTCACGCTTTAACTATCTTTTCCATAGTGGCAAAAAGTTAGCAAAACAAAAAACCGGCGTGCTAATTTTAACGGGCGGTGGGCATGGTGCAAAGCGCTTGCAAGGAAATAGCAATGAAGATTTAGCAATAAGGCAAGCGGAGTTTATTTTTGCAAAAACAAATTCTTCCCTAACCGATGAACACGTTGTGCTTTCCTTAAACACAGACGTTGTGCCTAGCAAAGACGATAAAATTGCACAAGAAAAAATTAAACAAATCGCAATTGAATTAAGCAATACATATAAAATTTAAAAAATCACTCTGTTGAGTGATTTTTTATTCTTTATATGTTATAATGTCAACAATTTCTGCCCAGCCTTCAAACAAATATTCTGTTGACGGGTCATTAAACGATTTATTAACGCCTTTCCAATATTTATGTGCATTTTCCACAAAACCATCAAATGTTAAATCTCGCCTATTATTATGATTGCTAGTTTTAAACAATTTTCCATTTAATTTCACTTTTATAACTTTTGGTGCTGCGTTGTCATTTTTTGCTTGTGCGGTTGTCAAATAATTTTTTGCATCTTTTTCATTATCGCATAAAAACATACAAGTTAGCCTAGATGGAAGAGATGGATAATATTTTTTTCTGCACCACTCCATGCCAAGTTCTCGCAAACAATATGAATAATCTAGCATCGCCTCGTTTATTTGTTTAAGTTCTTCATAATTTACTTTTTGATTATTCATTATTTTGTTATCTAAAAACATCATTGCCTGTTCGCCGGATTTCATTAAAATTGGCTTATTGAAAACGCGCACCGCTTGATAATTTCTTTTCCTGCCAAAATAAACCTTCTCTCCAATTTTATAATTCCAATTTGTTGCTTGGAACATTATTTTATTTTTAACATATTCTAACATAAAAATTTCCTTTGTTATGATTTTAGTTTTCTATCCAACTCTCTTTTCTTAATACTCTCGCGTTTGTCATACAATTTTTTGCCGCGAGCAACGGCAATTTCCACTTTTAAATTGCTGCCGCTAAAATATGCCTTAGTTGGCACAATTGTTAAATGTTCAGTTTCAATTTTTTTGCGGATTTTTTCAATTTCATCTGCGTGCAGCAGCAGTTTTCTATCTCGCCTTGTTTTATCTTCACCGCGGGCGGCGTTAAAAGAATTTGCATATTCCTTAATGTAACTATTCCTTAAAAAGCATTCGCCCTTTTTAATGTAGCCATAACAATCCACAATAGAAAAATGCCCGGCGCGAACAGATTTAATTTCGTCCCCGGTAAGCACAATCCCCGCTTCGTAAGTTTGCAAAAGTTCATATTCAAACCTTGCGCGCTTATTTTCTGCCACCAACTTATTTTCCATAATAAAATTATATCACAATTTAAAATTTTTTGTATAGTTATAAACTAGATTTTTATAATCTTTAATAAAACGCCTTCTTTTGTAGGTTGTTACACTTTCTAAATCCAAATATGGAGAAGAATCTTCAATTTCAAGCAAAAGCAATTGCCCGCTTGTTGTCTTTAAAAAATCTATGCGTTGAACGCCGTTGTAATTAGGGCTTAAATTTGCAAAATGATTGGCAAGCAACAATTCTTGCTTTGTAAATTTATAGTTTTTAGGTTCGGGGTAAATTGGCACTTTTGAAGGCACAAATTCAAGCGCATATTCAAATTTGTTGCCAACATAATAGAACTGAACTTCACTAACAAAATCAATTTTGGGTTGAATTATGTAGTTTTTGTTCCAAAGTTTTTGTGCTTTATCGCGGCTAACTTTTTTAATGCCAAACCCATCCCAACCATTGTGCGGTTTTAATAAATATGTTTTTGTTTTTGGCAATTTATCTATTTCTTTTGCCGTTGCAACGCTTGGCACAACTTGCTCTTTTAATTTGTAAAATTTACACAAATAGTTTTTGCCCGAGCCATCAAATTTTCCATCGCAGTTTATTCTTGGCAAGTTTTTATTTATTAGGCGCGTTTTAAAACCATCTGTGTCTTTTCCTAAAACAAAATCTTTTTCGTCAACACCCCAACAATTTCGCTTTAAGAAAACATCACAAGTGTTTTCTAAACTTTCTGAATAATTTTTATCAACAATAAAAACTTCGTGACCATCTCTTTTAAAAGATTGCGCAATCCATTTATCTTCAATAAACTCTTCAATGTTAGGATTTGTAATTATTGCAATTTTCATTTCCTATCTCTTTTTGTGTTTGGATTTTGTTTTGTAATATTCTTTTGCAGAATTTTTACTTTTTTTGCTTGAAATTTTACTTTTTTTGCTATTTTTTTGATTAATTTTCTTATTTTTTAATAAATTTTTGCTATTTTCTTTTGTGTCCCACGCTTTTTTGCTTGCCTTGTTTTTGTTAATAATATAATTTTTTAGCGGCTTTTCAACGCCCGCCAAATCAAAATCTATTTGCCTTGCTAGAGTGTTTACATTGGCAACAACCACGCGAACAGTATCGCCAATTGTGTAATGGTGCATTTTGCCATAAATGGACATTTTATCTTCGTCATAAATATATTCGTCCATCGGCAAATCGTCCGTTTTAATCATACCTTCAATGCCGTTATCTAGTTCAACAAAAATGCCAAATTCTTGCACGCCGGAAATGATGCCTTCAAACTCACTGCCCAAAAACTTTTGCATGTAAACTGCCTTTTTATAATCGTCAACTTCGCGCTCGGCTTCGTCGGCGTTTTTTTCGGTATCGCTTGCCTGTATGCTTGCGCGGTCAACCACATCGGCAAAATGGACTTTAACTTCTTCTTTTGGCATGCCGGACAACACACTTTTTATTATGCGGTGAATTAATAAATCCGGATAACGCCTTATCGGGCTTGTAAAGTGGCAATAGTGCGTGAGTGCCAAGCCAAAATGCCCCAAACAAGTTGGAGCGTATCTCGCCTTCATCATTGAGCGAAGGATTAAATAAGATAAAATCTTTTCCTTTGGCGTGCCGGCAATTTTATCCACAATCTGCTGATATGCGGCAGGTTGGTCGCCGTTAGTTTTTAACTGATTTGCAATGCCCAAACCGGCTAAAAGGTCACTCAATTTTGCAACTTTATCGCTATCTGGCTTTTCATGCACACGATAAACAAACGGCAAATCCCCAGCCCAATGTGCCACCACTTCGTTTGCCTTAACCATAAAGCTTTCAATAAGTTCATGCGCTTCGTCTTGCATTCGCTTTTCTATAGAAACAATTTCGCCTTCATTATTTTCCAAAATGAAAGGTTCGGGCAAATTAAAGCGAATTTCGCCCTGTTTTAACCTATCCGCCTTAAATTTATTTGCAATTTCGCGCATGGTTAAAATGTCTTTATACAAATCGGCGTATTTTTCAATAACAAGTGGGTCACCGTCAAAAATTTTTGTAATTTCGGTGTAGGTCATGCGGTGTTTGCTTTTAATTATGCTTTCAACAATGGCAGAATTAACTAAATTATATTGTTTATCTAACTCCATTTTAACGGTGAGCGTTAGCCTATATTCGTTTTCGTTTAGCGAGCATATTCCGTTAGACAATTCTTTTGGCAACATTGGAATAACGTGATTTGGAAAATACACGCTTGTGCCACGTGCATAGGCTTCTTTATCTAGCGCGCTATTCTCTTTAACATAGTGCGAAACATCGGCAATGTGCACATAAAGCACACATCCATTTTCGTTGTGCGTTAGCGAAATTGCATCGTCAAAATCACGCGCATCTTCGCCGTCTATTGTAAACGAATTGTGCGAAGTGTAATCCGCGCGCTTGTTTTTATATTTTAAATAGTCAACACTTTTTTCTATGCTTTTTGCCTCATTTAAAGTGTCTTTTTCAAATTGGTCTTTAAGTTTAAACGAGCGGATAATTGAAAGTTGCTCAGCCTTCATTGTGTTTGCCTGCCCAAGCACCTCCACTACTCTGCCTGTTAGTGTTTTAGTATCAAGGCTGGCGGGGTTAATTTCAACATAAACTTTATCGTTATTGTGCGCGCCACGCGCATCGTTTTTAAAAATGCGGATTTGTGGCAGTTTAGTATCGTCTGGGAAAACCACACTCTTACTTTTGCCTTCAATAAATGTGCCAACAACATGCGTGGTGTTGCGGCTTATAACTTTTATAATTTTGCCTTCAATTTCCTCATCGCTTTTTAGGTTGGTTATTTCAACTAAAACATCATCGCCATCAAACGCACCATTAATGGCGTTTGCTGGGATAAAAATATCTGGCCTGTTAGTTACACTTGCAAACCCATAACCCTTTTTATTTAAAGTTAGCCTTGCTTTAATATAGCCCCTATCGCGTGAAATAGAAATTCTACCACGCTCGTCAACAAAAAGCGTGCCATCTAAAATTAAATTATTAATTTTATCCTTAACTTGCTTTATATTTTCGCCCGTCAATTTTTTAATTTCTCTTGTGAGGGTTTCAAAGTTAAGGTACATTAATTTTTCGTTTCTAATTAAAGTTATATAATCTGCTTCCATAATTAATATTTTATCACATTTTATTAGTTTAGTAAAATGAATTTAAACAATAAAAAAATGCCTTGCGGCATTTAGTGCTAAGATAACGCAACCCAAGCAGGCACTTTAAGTAAAATGAAGTAAACAATACAAATAAAGGCAATAACACCCAAAATAATCCAAATTAAACGCGTTATTCTGCCCTCGCGGTTACCAGATTTGTTTTGAGAATAATAACTTTCCTTATTACCCATAATTACATTGTTAGATTCGTCCGAGCCGGTGATTTGCAAAAACACCAACACAATTAAAACTAGTGCCAAAATTGCCAAAATTGCCATACAAATGCGTTCTAAAATAGGAAAACTTGTTGAAATCCATTGTGGAACGGTGGCTAAAAACGTGGTCATAAATCCTCCAAAAATATTTAACGAAATCAATTATAGCATAATTTAATAAATTTTACAACTAAATTTGTTATCTTCTTATATAAGTTAAAAACACTAAAACGGCAATAAGCAAAATTGCAATTATTATTAAACTAACTTTTTCAAATTTCTTTTGCGTGCCGTCATAAATTTTAAAGAATTTAACAATAAGCAACAAAATAGCAGCGAACAACAAAATCCAGATGGCCATAAACCAAAGGGCATTTAATTCTTGTATGAAATTAACAAATTGATAATAAATTGATTTCATATTTTATCCTTTCTTTTGTATTTTAGCATAAAATTTTTGCATTGTCAATACTTTTAATTATTTATGCAAAATTAAACTTTTGCCTTCAAATGCTTTGAATTTTTCTAACCCCATAAGGTCCAACATCGTTGGTGCAATGTCTTTTAGTCCGCCAAATTTTTTCATTTTATACTCACTTTTGCCAAGCGCAACACACATAACTTTGTTTAAGGTGTGTGCCATGTGTGGAAGGCCATCTAAAGTGCGCATAACTTCGGCATTACCGTGGTCGGCAGTAACAATAATAGCATAATCCTTTTTAATTGCGGCATCAATCACGCGTTTAACGCATTTATCCAAAAATTCAAGCGATTTAACTGTGGCTTCATAATTGCCCGTGTGGCCAAGCATATCTGGATTAGAAAAATTTACAAAAATTGCATTATATTCTGCCTTAATTGCCTTAACTGTTTCGTCCGCAATCTCTTTTGCCTTCATCTTTGGCGTGGTTGCAAAATCCTCCACCTTGTTAGATAAAATGTGAATACGCTCTTCGCCTTTAAACGGTTCTTCCCTGCCGCCATTAAAGAAATAGGTTAGGTGCGCATATTTAGTGCTTTCGCTGATTTTAATTTGCTTTAAATTTAAATTAGAAAAGTGCTCACATATTGTGTTCGTTGTGGTGGTAACCGGATAAAGTTGAATGGTTTTGCTTGTGTTAACGGCAGCCATTGTTATTATTTTGCATTTTAAATTTTCACACATTTTCACAATTTGCCTTAACCTATCTTCACGGAAATTGAAGAAAAACAAAACATCTTTTTTGTTAACGGCAAATTTTGCTTTTGTTTTAACATGAACAGGCTCAATAAATTGGTCGTTAACACCATCATCATGCTGCTTTTTTAAATATGGCAAAACTTCGCTTGAATTAATTGTTTTGCTTCCGCCGAACATGGCGTTATAGGCTTTTTGTGTTCTATCCAAATTGTTTTCCCTATCCATTGCCCACGCACGGCCCGAAATGCTTGCCACTTCACAATTTTTTATATTGGCAATGGTTTTTGTTAGTTCAGTGTAGTATTTTTCACTATCAAACGGGTCGGTATCTCTGCCGTCTGTTATAAGGTGCAAAAAAATGTTGTTTACTTTGCTTTTTGCCATATCAATAACTTGATAGGCATGGTTAATGTTGCTATGCACATTTTTATCACTCATCATGCCAATTAGGTGCAAATTTGCATTATTTTTTTGCATTTCATTAAAAATTTCCAGCAAAACTTTATTTTTTTTGAATTTTCCGCTATTTATATCGTTATCTATTTTTTTAACGGTTGAAGGCACAATTCTGCCCGCACCAATAGTTAAATGGCCAACTTCGCTGCCACCCAACTCGCCATCAAAAAGGCCAACGGCTTCGCCGCTTGCATCTAAAAGTGAGTGAGATAATGTTCTTAAATATTTTAATGTTGGAGTGTTGGCATTATCCACCGCATTAAATTTATTTTTCTTTCCTTCGCCATAGCCATCCAAAATTATAAGTAAGCCGTTTTTCATTTTACACCCCCGAAATTATTTTAACTAATTTTTTAGTTTCAAGCGACACTCCGCCCAACAAAAACCCATCAATATTTGCCGTTTTTAGTTCATTAAAATTTTTGTCATTAACACTGCCGCCATACAAAATTTGCGCATTAATTTTTGATTTTTCTAGTTGTTTTTTTATTAAATTTGCTGCAAAATTAATTTCTTTAACCGTAGGCGTTCTCCCCGTGCCAATTGCCCAAACAGGCTCGTAGGCAACAACAATATTATTGCCTGTTTTAACGTGTTTTAGTGCAAATTTAAGTTGCGTTTTTAAGGTTTTTGAAACGTCTTCGTCCGCATTCGCACCAACGCAAATTATTGGTGTTATATTGTTTTCTATTGCGTTTTTAACTTTTTGTGAAATCTGTTCATCTGTTTCGCCATCTTTTCGCCTTTCGCTATGCCCAACAATAACATATTTAACGCCAAATTCGTTAAGCATTTGTGCGCTTGTTTGCCCCGTGCTTTTGCCATTATTCACCGCCGCAATATCTTGTGCGCCCAAAAAAATATTTTTGTTTTTAAACTTGAACAAGTGCAAAAAAACAAAAGAGGGACACAAAACTAAGTTTGTCCCTTTTTTGTTTAATTTTTTTATTGTTTCAAGTTGATTAAGATGAAAGGTTTTTCTGCCATTCATCTTGTAATTTAAAGCAATAAGCATGTTACCTCTTAACATCTTGAATTAATTCAACACATGGCAATTTGTGGCCTTGCAACAACATTAAACTTGCCCCGCCGCCAGTGGATAGGTGTGTAACTTTTTTGCTAACGCCAAGAGATTGAATTGCCGCAATGCTATCTCCTCCGCCAATAACAGAAATGCCCTTATTTTTTGCCACATATTTAGCAATTTTGTTTGTGCCTCTTTTAAATTTTTCATATTCATACACGCCAAGCGGGCCGTTCCACACAATTGTTTTTGCCTTTTTAATAACTTTTTTAAAGCATTTAATTGTTTTAGGGCCAATATCCATACCTTGATATCCATCGGCAAAGAAACCGCTACTGAATTTTTTGGTTTCGGCATCCTCGCTGAAATCTTTTGCACCAATGTTATCTATTGGAAGGATAATTTTAACGCCCTTTTCTTTTGCCTTATCTAAAATTTGTTTTGCTAAGTCTAATTTTGTGTTATCCACAAGCGACATTCCCACATTTCCGCCAATTGCCTTAACAAAGGTGTAAGCCATGCCGCCACCTATTAAAATTGTATCCACCTTATCAAGCAAGTTTTCAATAACTGGCAATTTATCCGCCACCTTTGCGCCGCCTAAAATTGCAACGAAAGGATGGTCCGGATTATTTAAAACTTTATCAAACATATTAAGTTCTTGCTCAACCAAAAATCCGCATACTGCTGGAATTAATTTTGCAACGCCATAGGTTGAAGCGTGTTTTCTGTGTGCAGTGCCAAAGGCTTCAAGCACGAAAATATCTGCCAAACTTGCAAGCGTTTTTGCAAAGGCTTCGCTATTTGCTTCTTCCCCTTTGTAAAAGCGGATGTTTTCTAGCATTAGCACATCGCCATCTTGCATTTTATTAACCATTTCGTTTGTTGCGCTATCAGTAACATCTTCAGCAAAAGAAACGGGTTTGTCCAACAATTTAGAAAGCCTTGCCAACACTGGGCGAAGGGAAAGTTTTGGGTCCACCTGACCATTTGGCCTGCCAAGGTGCGAGCAAATGATAACTTTTGCCCCGTGTTCAATTAAATAATTTATAGTTGGAAGTGTGGCGGTAATTCTACTATCCTCCACAATCTTTAATTCATTGTTAATTGGCACATTATAGTCAACCCTAACTAAAACGCGCTTACCAGAAACATCAATATCTCTTATGGTTTTTTTCATACATACTCCAAAAATAGGTATAATACTCCTACTTTAATAAGTTTATTTTAGCATATTATTTTTTTATTTCAAAATTATTTTAGTTAATTTGCTAAATTTTCTTGTCAGTTTTTTATTTTCAATAAAATCCACGCCAAAAGGGTCAATAAACAGGTAAATTTTTTGGCTTGAGCAATGTGCAACAATTGGATAAGTTCGCTTCGAACACAATAAAATTTTGTTGTATTTAGAATAGTTAATGCTTTCGTCCCCTACAACAAAATCGTAATTTTTAATGTGCAGATGCACGCCATGTTTTGCTTCTGCTAAATGAATTTTATCGCCATCACAGAGAATAATTGACTTTACTTTAGCGCCGTTTAAAATTTTAAAAATGCCCGCCAGCACAACGCAGTGCAATTTTTGGGAGAGTGCCATAAGTTCTTTTGTAACTATGGCGTTGCCCATAACTTCTTCACAACTATCGTAATCGTAAATTATGCCATAGTTAAAAATGAGCAAATCGCATTTGCTAATTTTAAAAAAATGATTTACATAAAAGGATTTATAACTGCCGCCCACCACACAAAAAATTTTCATACACCATAGTATGAAAAATTTGTGTTTTTGTTTAAAAAATTAAAGGCAGTCCACAGTGGCGTCTAAAACTTGCTCGATATTAGAATTTTTTATGTAATAAATTATGTTTTTGCCGCTTCTATCCGCCGAAACAATGTTTAAAGATTTTAATATCTTTAACTGATGGCTAATTGTGGTTTGGTTTTGATTTAAAATTTGCGAAATATCTCCCACACAAAGCGGTTTTAGTGTTAATAGAATTATAATTTTAAGCCGGGTGTCGTCACTAAAAGCATAGAAAAATGTGCTTAAACTTCTAATGTTTGAGTGTGCGGGCATAAGTTTTTTTAGCGTGTATTCTTCATTTAAATTCATAAAAATAGTATAAATTATTAAAATTTTACAAAAAAGCATTAACAAAATAGTAAATTGTCGAATAAATAGTTTTAACAAAAGATTTTGAAAAAGGAGCAAGAAAATGAATTATACCGCACTCTATATTTTGATTGCCATATTAATTTCAGTAATTGCACAAGCGACAAACACCAACCTTGCTAACAACACCACATTTTTGCTTTTACTTTTGCTTGCACTTGGTGCGTACGGCACGCAAGGTGGCAGAGATAATTGTTATGTTTGCGGACAACAACGCAGTTTCATTTAAAAAAGGGCTTTTGCCCTTTTTATTTTTTATAATAATCCCATGGCCTTTTTTGCTTTTTCTAACGTTTTTATTGCCACTTTTTCCGCTTTTTTTGCGCCATCATTTGCAATTTTTAAAAGTTCGTTTAGGTTATTCATATAATATTCATATTTTTCGCGTATTGGTTTTACAACTGAAATAACCGCTTCTGTTGCACGCTTTTTTAACGCGCCATAATTTTGCCCTGCAAGTGAACTTTCCACTTCGCTAATTGGCACATTCTCGCAGGCAGAAATTATTGTTAAAAGGTTGCTTACTCCCGGCTGATTTTTTTCATCAAACTTAATTTGAGATAGGCTATCGGTTACCGCGCGTTTAATTTTTCTTGTAATTTCTTCATCACTATCGTGCAAAAAAATTATGTTATTTGCATCGTCATCCGTTTTGCCCATTTTTGATTCTGGATTAAGTAGGCCCTTTATTCTTGCCCCCACTTTTGGCACAACCGCTTTTGGAATAACAAAGGTGTTGCCAAATTTGTGGTTAAAGCGTGTTGCAATATCGCGCGTGAGTTCAACATGCTGAACTTGGTCCTCCCCAACCGGCACAATGTCGGTGTTATATAACAAAATGTCCGCTGCCATAAGCACAGGATATGTGAACAAGGCGGTGGTTACGCTTGTGCCTTTTTGAGATTTATCTTTAAACTGCGTCATGCGGCTTGCTTCGCCCATCATTGTGTTGCAGTTTAATAGCCAACAAAGTTCGCTATGCTCTTTAACTTGCGATTGAACATAGATAACCGCTTTTTTAGGGTCTAACCCGCACGCCAAAAACATTGCAAGCTGCTTTAACGTGTTGTTGTAAACAAAATCCGGATTCATATCCACTGTGTGAGCGTGCAAATTGGCAATGCAAAAATAACAAGAATATTCGTCTTGCAATGGCAACCAATTTTTAATTGCACCCAAGTAATTTCCTAAAGTTAAAAGCCCGGTTGGCTTTGTTGCACTATATAAAACTTTTTTCATGCTAAAATTATAGCACAATATTAATTTTAAAACAACAATTTAAATTGTTATAAACACCTTTAAATTTTAAACGCGCATAAAAAAATCCGCAGATTTGCGGATTTTTAATTTTATTAACCAACGATTTCAGATACGACACCTGAACCAACTGTTCTGCCACCTTCACGGATAGCGAATCTCATACCTTTTTCAACTGCGATTGGGTGAATTAATTCAACTTCCATAGAAATGTTGTCGCCTGGCATAACCATTTCAACACCTTCTGGTAGTTTAATAGAACCGGTAATATCAGTTGTACGAACATAGAATTGTGGACGATAACCGTTGAAGAATGCAGTATGACGGCCGCCTTCTTCTTTCTTTAATACGTAAACTTCGGCTTTGAATTTGGTGTGTGGAGTGATTGAACCTGGTTTTGCAAGAACTTGACCACGTTCAATTTCTGTTCTTTGAATACCACGAAGCAACAAACCAGCGTTATCACCAGAACGAGCTTCATCAAGTGATTTTCTGAACATTTCAATACCAGTAATAACAACTTTACGGGTAGGTTTAATACCAACCAATTCAACTTCTTCATTAAGTTTAACAACACCACGTTCTACTCTACCTGTAGCAACTGTGCCACGACCGGTAATAGAGAACACATCTTCAACAGGCATTAAGAATGGTTTTTCTGTATCACGAACAGGGTCTGGAATATAATTGTCAACTGCATCCATAAGTTCTTTAATGCAGTTGCAAGCAGGGTCGTCAATTTTGCCTGCGTTAGCAGCTTCCAAAGCCTTTAATGCACTACCGCGGATGATTGGAATAGTGTCGCCTGGGAAGTCGTATTTGCTTAATAATTCTCTAACTTCCATTTCAACTAAGTCTAGGATTTCAGGGTCGTCAACTTGGTCAACTTTATTTAAGAATACAACGATGTAAGGCACGCCTACTTGACGGGCTAACAAGATGTGTTCTTTAGTTTGAGGCATTGGGCCATCTGTTGCAGCAACAACAAGAATAGCGCCATCCATTTGAGCAGCACCTGTAATCATGTTTTTAACATAGTCTGCGTGTCCTGGGCAGTCTACGTGAGCATAGTGACGTTTTTCAGTTTCATACTCAATGTGTGAAGTGTTAATTGTAATACCACGAGCTCTCTCTTCAGGGGTATTATCGATTTCGGCATAACCTTTACTGTCTGCCTTAAAACCTTTTTTACCTAACCAAACGTTGATGGCTGCGGTTAAGGTTGTTTTACCGTGGTCAACGTGACCGATAGTACCAATATTAACATGTGGTTTGGTTCTATCAAATTTAGCTTTTGCCATAATTAAAATTCTCCTTTATGATTTATATTTATATTTTAAATTAAAAGTTAAGCATAGTCAAGCAAATTTTACCCTATTTTATAACTTTTATGTTGTTTTTATAATAATTACCTTTTCAAAAAGGAAAAGGAGTAATGAGGGAAAAACTGCTCGCAGGTTGTCCCTCATAGGGAGGAGCCGAACAAGCCTCAGGCTTATGTCCGCAATACTTTGCGGACTAGCAAAGGCGCAGTTTGGCTCTAATTATTTTCCATTAATTTCTTTCTGTCGCCAATAATTTTTTCAGCAACATTTCTTGGGCATTCTGCGTAGTGGTCGAACAACATTTGGAAAGTTCCGCGGCCTTGTGTTGAGCCACGAAGGTCGGTTGAATAACCAAACATTTCGCTTAATGGAACTTCGGCATGAATAATTGTGTTGCCATATTTGCTTTCCGTTCCAGTTGGAACACCACGGCGTGAAGTTAAGCCACCAAGTACGTTACCCATATATTCATCTGGAACGTTAACTTCAATTTTCATAATAGGTTCCAAAAGCACTGGGTCAGCCTTTTTCATAGCCTCTTTAAACGCAAGTGAGCCGGCAATTTTAAATGCCATTTCGCTTGAGTCCACATCGTGGTAAGAACCATCGAAAACGGTAACTTTAAAGTCAATTGTTTCATAACCTGCCACAACGCCAGATTTTTTAGCTTCTTTAATACCTGCATCGATAGGTGGGATAAACTCTTTAGGAATTGCACCACCAACAACGGTGTTTTCAAACACATAACCTGAATCGCGTGGCAATGGCTCCATTTTAATTTTACAATGGCCATACTGACCACGACCACCAGATTGTTTAATATACTTTCCTTCTGCTTCAACCGCTTTACGGATTGTTTCTTTATAAGCAACTTGTGGTTTGCCAACGTTTACATCAACACCAAATTCACGGCGCATTCTATCAACAATAATGTCAAGGTGAAGTTCGCCCATGCCGGCAATAATTGTTTGGCCGGTTTGGTCGTTTGTAAACGATTTAAAGGTAGGGTCTTCTTCCATAAGTTTTGCAATGGCAATGCCCATTTTTTCTTGTGCGGCCTTATCTTTTGGCTCAATAGCCTGCTCGATAACTGGCTTCATAAATTCCATTTCTTCCAAAATAATT
>CANRHL010000015.1 GCA_947630405.1 uncultured Clostridia bacterium | reverse complement strand
TGGCAACATTAATAAATATATTAAAAGCGTTTATGCCATTTTTGTGGTGGCGGTTTTAATTAGCCCGATTGTAAATTTTTTAAACCAAAATCAGGGCTTTAACTTCGGCTATAACGATTACGAAGTAAGCGCAAAACTCGTTGACTACATTAACGCATCAAAGGTTAGCGAGCTAGAAAAAAACATAACAACCGAGTTGAAAAATGGCGGATTTGACAATATCGACATAAAAATTGAATATTCTAAAGAAAACAACGAATTAGTTTTAAAAAATTGTTTAATAAATTTAAAAAATTTGGTAATTAGTGCGGACAAGCAGCATATAAATAGGTATGATTTCATTAGAGAAGTTGTGAAAAAATTTACAAATTTGACAGATGAGGTGATAATTTTTAATGAGTGAAGAAAAGAAATCTTTTAGTTTTATTGAAAAACTAAAAAAAGTAAAGCACATTGAAATTTACATTGCAATCATATTCATCGTTATCTTGCTGCTAATCTATATGTCAAATTTCAAAAGCAATACGGGGATAAGCAACAACACAACCACAACTAATGATATGTCAGTTACTGCCTATATTGATAACCTAGAAAAAAATTTGGGGGAAATTTTATCTAGCATAGGGGGTGTTAGCGATGTGAGAGTTTTAATATCTTTGGATATCAATCAGGCAAGCATAGAAAATTCGCAAATAACTTTAAGCGAATTTCCGCCAATAAAAGGTGTTGTTGTAACGGCAAAAGGGGTGAACAACACTATGCTTAAAATGAAAGTTCTTGAAGCAATACAAGCGGTAATTGACGTACCTAATGGAAACATACAAATTTTATCAGGAGAATAGGAGGATTTATGAAAAATATGTCTAAAAAGAAAAAAATTATTATTTTATCAGTTATGATTGCGCTACTTTTAATAACTGGCTATGTTAATGTTGCGTTAAATAGCACCATTTCAAACGGCGCAGCGGCAACAACAAGCACAACAAATGCCAATTTCTACTCAACCTATAGGGCAGAAAGAAAGGCAACACGGGCGGAAGAAATTCAGTTTTACGATTCAATCATAGCAAGTGCTGAATATAGCGCAGAAGCAAAAGCCGAAGCAGAACAAAACAAAATGGCCCTAGTTAGACTTATGGAAAAAGAACTAACCACCGAAGGCATGATTAAGGGTAAAGGTTTCAGCGATGCCGTTATTACAATGTCTGGCGACAACATAAATGTGTATGTTCAAGCCGATTTTGAAATTGGCAAAGTTGAAGCGGCTCAAATTGGTGCAATTGTTTCTGGGCAATTTGGCGTTGAATGTGATAAAGTTTTCATAATACCTTCGAATTAATTGCTAAAAAAAATTATTAGTGCTATAATACAAACGAGGGATTATTATGGCACAAAATAATAAAGTATCAGAAAACGGCACATACATCAACAAAACAATGGTGGTTTCCATTGTTAGCCTTGCCACAAAAGAAATTGAAGGCGTGGTGGATGTTTATCAGCCAACAAAGTTAACCATTAAACGCTTGTTTAATAAGAATGTTGGTAAAGGTGTTAGAATTAAATATACCGACCTTGGCATTTTAATTGATATCTATGTTGTGGTTTCAGCAGATGCCGAAGTTAGCGATGTGGTGTACAGAATTCAACAAAATGTTAAAAACAGCATAACATCACTTTTGCCAATTAAAATTAAAGCAATTAATGTTTATGTTATGGATGCCAAAAAAAATTCTCTCTAATAAGAGAGAGTTTTTCTCATGGGGGCGCAAATGAAAAGAACAAGTGCAAGGGAATTAGCCTTTAAAATAATCTATTCCAAATTCTTCAATTCATCCAGTGATGAAGATTTTTCTGATGCCGATATTGAAAGTTTAACCTTTATTAAGGACATTTTAAAAAACTTTGCAACGCATTACACCGAAATAAACGAACTAATTTCTAAAAATTTAAAGGGTTACACTTTAGATAGAGTTAATAAAATAGACCTAGCCATTATAACCGAAGCCATTATTGAACTTAAATATTTAAACACACCAAAAGAAGTTATAATTAACGAAGCGGTGGAGTTAAGCAAAAAATATTCAACCGATAAAAGTCCAAAATTTATTAACGGCTTCTTGGCAAGCATTGTTAAATGAGAACCTTTACCGTTAGCCAAATTAACCGAATTATTAAAGATTTAATTGACAATGAAGTAATCTTAGAAGATATTGTGGTTACGGGCGAATTGTCAAGTTTTTCTATAACCCGCAACATTGCATATTTCACACTTAAGGATAACGATAATTTGCTCTCTTGCGTGCAGTTTAACGCACTAAAAGCCTTTAATATAGGTGATTTAGTTCAAGTGCGTGGCAACATAAAATACTATCCAAAAGGCGGTAAACTTACTTTCAACGCGTTAGGTATGGAGTTGTGCGGCCAAGGGGAATTGTATCAACAATTTATTCAACTTAAGCAAAAGTTGGAAAAGGAAGGTTTGTTTGACGATGCTCACAAAATTCCACTGCCGAGATTTATAAATTCAATTGGGGTGGTAACCAGCAAAACGGGCGCAGTGTTGCAGGATATAAAAAATGTAACAAGCCGCCGTAATCCAAACCTTGAAATTTATGTTTATGATGCACAAGTGCAGGGCAAACTTGCGGTACGCGACATAATTGATGGCATAACTTATTTTGATAATTTATCCGACGTTGATGCTATAATTGTTGCGCGTGGTGGCGGCAGTATTGAAGATTTATCCGTGTTCAACAACGAAGAACTTGCCCGAATTGCCTACATTTGCAACAAACCGCTAATTAGCGCTGTGGGGCATGAAACGGACTTTACTATTATCGATTTTGTGGCAGACTTGCGCGCGCCAACGCCGAGTGCGGCTGCCGAGTTGGTAACTTTTGACTCAACCGAACTAAAAAGGTATATAAAAGATTTAATTTCGGGGTGTGACTTAAAAATAAAAAACCAAATAACAAATTTGCTAGAAGAAGTCAATTCAAGCAGTTTAAAGATTGAAAACACGGTAAACGATATAATTTCTGAACAAAAAATTTATATAACCGACTTAGTAAATTCAATTGATAAAAGTGTAAACGATAAACTAATAAACACAACACACAGTGTAAATATCACGTTAAACACACTAGATAAGCTAAATCCAATTAAATTGTTGCAAGCGGGTTATTCATATGTAAGTATAAATTCTGCACCAATAAACTATCAAAACACACAAGTTGGAGATAACATAAATGTTGTGGCAAGTGATGTTAAATTAACTGCCATAGTTACAAATAAGGAGAAAAAATGATAGAACAAGATATTCAAAGATTAGAAGAAATTGCAAAGAAACTAGACGCGGGCGTCAATTTGGACGAAAGCCTTAAACTTTATGAAGAAGGCTGCAAAATTGCCAAGCGATGCTTGGTTGAACTTGAAAAAGCCAAGGGCAAAATTGTTATGATAAAAAAAGAATTTAACAAAAAAGATAAAGGAGAAAACGATGGCTAAAGATTTTGTTAATGAAATAACCGATATGCACGAAGATTTCGCGCAGTGGTACACCGATGTGGTGCTTAAAACTGAAATGGTGGATTATGGGCCTGTTAAAGGCACAATGGTTATTCGCCCATATGGTTATGCCGTTTGGGAGATAATTCAACGCTATTTTGATAATGAGTTTAAAAAATTAGGCGTGCAAAATGCTTATTTCCCTATGTTTATTCCAGAAAGTTTTTTGAAAAGGGAAGCCGAACATGTTGAAGGTTTTGCACCCGAAGTTGCGGTTGTAACACACGCTGGCGGGCAAGAATTAAGCGAAAAATTGATAATTCGCCCAACAAGTGAAACCATAATTGGCGAGATGTTTTCTAAATGGATTAAATCCTACCGAGATTTGCCATACAAAGTTAATCAATGGTGCAATGTTGTGCGCTGGGAAAAAACCACAAGGCCATTTTTAAGGACAAGCGAATTTTTGTGGCAGGAAGGACACACCGTTCAGCCATCTAACGAAGATGCTGAAAAAGATGCTCAAACCATGCTAGAAGTTTACAAAAACGCCCTTAAAAACTTGCTTGCGATTCCAAAAACAGAAAACGAGAAATTTGCGGGCGCCGTTGCAACATACAGCCTAGAGGCCATAATGAAGGACGGCAAATGCTTGCAATCCGGCACAACTCACAATTTAGGGCAGAACTTTTGCCGCGCAAGTAACATTAAATTCTTAAATAAGGACGAAAAGTTGGATTATGCCTTTTCGTCAAGTTGGGGAGTTTCCACGCGCTTAATTGGCGCACTTGTTATGGTGCATGGTGACGAACGCGGCTTGCGTATGCCACCAAATGTTGCACCTATTCAAATTGTTATAATTCCAATTGCCAGCAAGGTTGGCGGTGTTGTTGAAAAATGCAACGAAGTGGCAGATTTGCTTATTTCTAATGGCTTTAGGGTTAAAGTGGACAATTCAAACAACACTCCAGGGTGGAAATTTAACGAATATGAAATGAAAGGCGTACCTTTACGCCTTGAAATTGGCCCAAGAGATATTGAAAACGGGGTGGCAACCGCAGTTAGACGTGATACTCATGAAAAAACTCAATTAAACCTAAAAAATATAGAAAATGAAGTGAAAGCGCTGCTTGATAACATTCAAAACAATATGTATGAGCAGGCAGAAAACAACTTAAAAGCCGCCATTGTTGAAACTGACGATTTTGATACCCTTGTTAACGAAATCAACGCCGGCAAGGTTGCGCTTGCTTATCATTGCGGCGATAGTAAGTGCGAAACCGAAATTAAGGATAAAACCACAATTAAAACGCGTGTTATACAAGAATACGATACTAACCATAAGTGCATATATTGTGGTAAAAAGAGTAAATATAGGGTGTATTTTGGCAAGCAATATTAAAAAAGTTAGAACATTTTTCAAAATACCTATTTACAAAACGGCAAAAATTTGTTAAACTTAATTAGATTTTTTCATAATTTATATTAAATGAATTGGATAAAGAGAATAAAAAGCATCCCAGAGAGGAAGTTTATTATAGTAATGGGCAAGGTGTCGCTAATAAAAAACTTGCTATATTTTTGCTTTAAACTTTTGGTGGGAATTGTTTTCCGTTCTTGGTTCCTTATTACAATCGCGGTTTATAGCGCATTTATTGGCATAGTTAAAGATAACTGCTCACGCGGGCTTAAAAAGAATAAGGATACTTTACGTGATATAGAATCCTATGTTCGTGGCGGCACAATTTTGGCTTGTTCAAGCGTTTTCTATATAACTTACTCGGTTTTCCAAATGTTTTATCCGTCTAACACCAAATACCATATGATTGTAGCAATTGCCATTGCAGCCTTTGCAACTTGTGCCATAACCATTTCAATAATTGGCGTTGTTAGGGCAAAGGGCAAAACAATGCTTATTAAAGAGTATAAACTAACCAATTTTGCTGCAGCGTTTAACAACATAATGCTGGCCCAAATCGCAATATTATCATTTACCAGCACAAGCAATAAGGTTGCACTATATAACGGCATAACTGGTGTATGTGTTGGTGTGATAGTGCTAGTTATAGGATTATATCTGCTAATAGACGGCTTAATAAAAAAGAAAACATATGATAAATTAATAAAAAAATATCCCGATTTCTTTGAGCAAACTGCAATTGAAAATTAAAAAAATGCCATACGGCATTTTTTTAAAACTTTGTTATGTAGTTGTAAAGCACATTTATCCACTCGGTGCGAGGGTGGAACAACCCTTGCTCGGCCATCGTTTTAATTTCAAAAGCGGTGGCATATCTTATTTCTTCAACTTCGTCTTTTTGAAGGTGGAAAGCGGAGAGTGGTATATTGCAATTATATATGAAGAAATCATAAAACTGATTTTCAATAAACTCATCTGAAAGGGAGAGTTGACTTCTAAAACTTGTCATAAACCTAAAATCTTTTAACTGAACGCCTTTTGGCAACATTTGACCAACTTCTTCCATAACTTCACTTGCCGCACACGAAACGGCATCATGCCCAAACGGAATGTGCCCGGCAACAGATAAATCCCACAAACCAGGAAATTTTTCTTTAGTTTTGGCACGTTTTTGAATTAGTATCTGATTTTCGTCATTAACAAGAGCAACAATAATTGCCCTATGCCACAAGCCTTTTTTATGAACGTTCCCTCTTGTTTCAGGGTAGCCAAGCCCAACACCGTTTTCGTTACAAACTTCTAACAATTCACCACTTTGTTTCATACTTTCTCCAATAAATAATTTATATTATTATACTAAAAATAAGCAGCATTTACAAATGATTTATATAAATTTTAAACCAATTTAGAAAATTCTCTTGTAATTAATTAAAATTTATGTTATATTATAAAAGTCAATCGTGGCTCTATAGTCTAGAGGTTAGGACGCGACCCTCTCACGGTTGAGACTGGGGTTCGATTCCCCATAGGGCTACCACCGAAAATCACATTAAGTGATTTTTTTGTTTTATCACTCATAAAATTTTTGCAAATTCCCCTTATAATACAAACTTTTTATATTATTAATCAATATTTAACATAAAAGTAGCCATATTGCTACAAATTTTTTAACTTGATAAAAGTTAAAATAATAATATGAATTATAAAGAAATAATTGAAAGATTATCATTAATTAGAACAAGTAAAAATTTAAGCGCAAGGGAATTAGGCTTAATGATTGGCAAGTCTGACACCTATTTTTATAAGGTAGAAGATAAGTCAATTATATTAAATGTTCCAAAATTGATAGAGATTTTAGATGCTCTGCAAGTTGACACCGAAGAATTTTTCTATAAAGATTTTGAAAATTATAAAAGAGATAAAGAAATTTTGGCTCTCACAAAGAATTTATCAAAAGAAGAGTTGCAGGCATTGATAGTTTTATTAAAAAGAAAAAACTAGCACATAAACACAAAAGATGAAAAGCCGATGGTTTAATTATCGCCCGTTATGTTTTATTTTTGCCTTCCTTTTGTTTGGAAGCCTTTTTGCTTTTTACGTTTTCGACTATAAGATAATAACCATTGTTGTAACAATTCTTGTTGCGGTTTTGCTTTTGGTTGTTGCCATATTAAAGAGAAAAATCAAATATCTAATTGTCCCAGTAGTTTCTTTTTTCGTAGGCGTTGGGTTATATAATCTAGCATTTTATAATTTCAATAAGGTGGAAGTCGGTGAAGCGCCAACCACAATTCAAGCAAGGTTATATAGGGTAGAAAAGGCGGACGATAGCCGCATGCGCGCCTATGCCGACAGTGTTTTGTTTGACAACAACAAAATAAAAACGAACTTGGTTATTTACATTTACGACAACAAAGGCCTATATGATAACATTGATATAGGAAGTGTGCTTTCATTTACCGATTTCAAGTTATATAAGAGTTCGCTTGAAACGGGGGATTTACCAAACGCAAAATACTATGACGAAAATCTGCGTTACACAATTAGTGTAAACATGAACAATGTAAATTACATTAAAACAGATAAAACTTTGGCTGAAATTATAAAGAATAGAATAAAAGAAAACTTATCAAACGGACTAAGTAACGAAAATGTTGAATATTCATATTCGTCGCTCTTTGGCGATAAAGATATGCTAGACGATAGCCTATATAATAACTTTAAACTTTCAGGCATTGCGCACTTGCTTGCCGTATCCGGTCTGCACGTTGGCATAATTGTGGCAATTTTAAATGCAATTTTAAGTCTTTTTAAAACTAAGCCATCGATTAGGCTTATTTTGGTGGCGGTTTTCTTGTTTGTATATGCGTTTTTGTGTAACTTTTCCGTGTCGGTTGTGCGTGCATCAATTATGACAATTTTTGCTCTGCTTGCGCCGCTAGTGTTTAGGGAATATGATAATTTATCCGCGCTTTCATTTGCCGGGATAATTCTGTTCTTTGTAAATCCGCTTATAGTGTTTGATGTGAGTTTCCTATTAAGTTTTGCCTGCATTTTAGGCATAATTATGCTCTATAAGCCAATTGAAGCCGTTTTAATTAAAACGAAAATAAACAAGAGCATAGTTGACGCGTTTTCAATAAGTTTGGCAACCACAATTTCTTTAATGTTTATAATGGCATATTTCTTTAACAACTTAAACATAATTTCACTTATTGCAAACGTGCTGTTAATTCCGCTATTCACTTTCGCATTTGTAATTATATTTGTTTTGTCCCTTCTATCCCTAATTTTGCCTTTTATAACTTATCTACTTTACCCGTTAAACTATCTCCTTAACTTTATAAGTTTATGCGCAAATCTGCTAGGGCATTTGCCAATAGCCAACTTTGCCACAATGTCAATCCCGTTCATTTCAATATTTATCTACTTTGTGCTAATTTACATAATTTCCCGCTTGTTTACCGCGAAAAAGAGATATAAGCTAATTTTAAGCCTTTTAACAGTTGCAATTTTGGTGGTAACTTTGATATAATATAGATATGAAATTCATTGAGTTGGTTGGCAACTTAAAACAAAACATACTCCCTTTATACAACATTGTGGGGGAGGATAGTTTTTTAGTTCGCCAGGCAATTTTAAACATAAAAAAAGCCGTTGTAACCGATTTGGAAGAGTTTAACTACACCAAGTTGGATGCCGACAAAATGAAGGCCAGCGAACTTGACGCAACAATTTCAACCTTGCCAATTTCAAGCGAACACAGGCTGGTGGTGTTAACTAATCCGTCAAGTGAAGTCGTTAAAATCTTAAATAAAACCAAATTTGAAGATAACGCTACGGTTGTTGTAACCGTTAATGCGGATAAACTTGCCGGCGCAGAAATAATTGATTGCTCTAAGTTAGATAAACTTGATATTCAAAAATATGTGTTAAACGTTCTCAACAAAAACAACCTTTCAATAACCGAGCAAGCGTTAGACTATTTAATTGAAGCCACAAGCGGGGTAATGAGTTATATTGCAAACGAACTCAACAAGTTAATTAGTTTTGCCTATGGTAAAGATGTTATAGACATTGATATGGTTTCAAATTTGGTTTCAAACACAACCGAATATGCCGTCTATCAACTCACAAACGCAATTGATGGCAAGGACTATAAAAAATATCAAACAATTCTTGCCGACTTAAAAAAATATAATACTTATGGCGAATTGTTTTCGTATCTCGGGCGCTATTTTAGGCGCATGCAGTATATTGTGCTAAATAAAGACGATAGCAAACTTTCAACCATTTTAGGCATTAAGCCATATGCAATAAAAATGTCCCGCCAAGCAATTCAAAAAAATGGCATAAACTACTATCTAAACCTGTATCAAAAATATGTCGAATTGGATTATAAAATTAAAAATGGCGAAATTTCAGCAAATAACGCCTTATATGAACTAATATTTTAAAAATAAATTATTATTATAAAATATGAACGAACTATTAACTCCATCTAAAATTATTCACTCAAAACGAAGAAGTATTGCTCTTGTAATCGATAATAATGGCGACCTTATTGTGCGCGCACCTTTAAAATGCACAGACGAGAGCATTATCTCTTTCATTTTAAAAAAGCAAAAATGGATTATTGAAAAGCGCACGCAAATTCAAAATAGCAACTACAAAATCATATCATATAAAGATGGCGACATTGTGCCGATTTTAGGCAAAGATTACATTATCAAACTAATTGATATCAAAAAAATAGGCTTTGAAGAAAACACAATTCTTTTGCCAACCTTAAATCCCGAGCGGAGTTTAAAAAGATATTTAATAAATTTAGCCGTACAAAAAATAAGCGAAAGAGTGAAATACTATTCAGCCAACTTCAACTTCCATTATAGGCAAATCACAATAACCAGCGCGAAAACAAGGTGGGGTTCGTGCGGATATAATAACGGCATAAATTTCACCTATAAACTTATAATGTGCCCAATTGAAGTTGTCGATTATATTGTGGTGCATGAATTGTGCCATACGGTTGAAAAAAACCATAGCAAAAAGTTTTGGGCAAGGGTGGAGGCCGTGCTGCCAAACTATAAAGCACAAGAAAAATGGCTTAAAGATAATAAGCTCATAATTGACATAATATAAAACAAAAAAACCGCACATGGCGGTTGTTTTTATTTTGCGGTGTAGAGTGATAATCTAGCTTTTTTCCTATTAGCCGTTGCTTTTTGCAAAATGCCTTTTGAAACTGCAGAATCTATTAAAGAGAATGTTTCGCTTAAAAGTTTAGCTGCATTTTCGTCTTTATTATCTACGGCCAATTTATATTTTTTAATATAGGTGGCTATTTTGGTTTTATATGCCTTGTTTTCTAAACTTTGCCTATTAATAACATCAATCCTCTTTTTTGCTGATTTGATATTAGCCATTATTTACCTCCAATCATGGTTATTATAGCAAACTTAAATTTAAAATGCAAGGGGTTTAACAATATTTTTATAAATTCATAAACTATATTATGTTAAACAAATTAAAACCCACCTTGGCAATAATTGATAGTGGCATTGGTGGAATAAGTGTTTTAAAGGCATTAATAAACAAGTATAAAGCCGGAAATTACATATATTTTGCAGATAATTTGAATATGCCATATGGCAACAAAAGCAACAAATTTTTAAAATCTCGGCTTAAAAACATAATTGGAAACCTAAAAGATAACTATAAAGTGGATAAAGTGATTGTGGCTTGCAACACGGCGTCTAGCGTTCTTAAAAACGAAAAATTAAAAGATATTTATTTAATAGATTTTAATAAAAACTATACATATTTAACCACTTGCTTAACTCAAAAAAATAATAGCGGAATAACCACAATTGCCGATAAAACACTAGCTTCGTTTATAGAAAACAACATCTACAATAAACCCAAATTAAACAAAATTATTAAAGAACATATAAAAAAACACCACCTTAACGATTTAAAAACCATTGTGCTAGGCTGCACGCATTACGAGTTGGTTGCCGATTTGTTTAAAAAGAATTTAAAAAACACCCTGGTTTTAAACAATAGCGATTTTTTGCTTAATAAAATAAATTTTTCGCCCGAAACGGATGAACTCACAATTTTATATTTAACATCACTAAATAGTAAAGCTTACATCGAAAAATTAAACGATTTAACAAGGAGATAATATGTGTGGAATTTATGGTTACATTGGTAAACTTGATGCTTATGACGAAGTTTTTAAAGGCTTAAAACTTTTACAATATCGTGGCTACGACTCTTGCGGCATTGCATACTACGATAACGGGATAAAGACGATTAAGGCCGTTGGACCGCTTAACAATTTAAAAAAACCAAAAATATTGTGCAATTTGGCGTTCGGGCATACAAGATGGGCAACAAATGGGGAGGTAAACCTATTTAACACTCATCCGCATTCTTCGTTTGATAACAAGTTTTTTGTGGTGCATAATGGCATTATCAATAACGCAAGCGAGCTAAAAAACACCATTTTAAAAGATGTGCCTTTTTCATCTCAAACGGATACTGAAGTGGTTGTAAATTTGCTTTCTGTCCTAAAAGGGGACATTGACGAAAGGGTTAAAAGCCTATTTAACTATTTAACCGGAAGTTACGCACTTATAATTGGTTATGACGATACAATATATGTTTTAAAAAAGTTTAGCCCAATAAACATATTAAAAAACGATAAGGGCATATACATTTCTAGCGACATAGCAAGTTTGGAGAGCGGCGAATTGTGCCAGTTAAAAGACTATTCCATTTTTAAGATTAAAGATAACGATATCATAAACTTAAGCGATGTTAAAGCGGATTTTGTGCCATATGTTAACGATATTGAAAAACTAAATTTAGGCAACTTTTCACATTTTATGCAAAAAGAAATATACGAAACGCCAGCAGCAATAAGGTCAACCTACAACAATATTAAAAATATTAACTTCTATGATTGCGTAAAAAACATAAAGAAAATAACGCTTGTTGGCTGCGGCACAGCCTATCATTCGTGTTTGATTGGCTGCGAACTATTTAAAGAGTTAGGGTATGAAGTTGACTGCGTCTTAGCATCTAATCTTATTGTAAACGGGCGGGTTGGTCGCAATCATTTACATATTATTGTAAGCCAAAGTGGCGAAACTGCTGACTGCATTAAAATTGCCGAACAAATAAAAAAGCAGCGCGGCAAAATATTGGTTATAACCAACGAGCCTAAAAGCACAATAACCAAATTTGCCAATAAAATTATTACCACCAAGGCAAACAAAGAAATTGCCGTGGCAAGCACAAAAACCTATTCTTGCCAGGTTTTCACTTTTGCTTATTTCTGCCACAAATTAAAGGATGCTAATTATCACTTAGACATTGAAACCTTTGAAAAGAATTTAAAAGATTATATAAGCAATATAGATATTTCAACTTTAGCAGAAATGTTAAAAAACAAAGACAAAATGATTATGATTGCCAAAGATATTGATTATCTAACAATTTTAGAGGCCAGCCTAAAAATAAGGGAAATTGACTATGTTTACACCTTGCCAATGTATTCTGGCGAGTTAAAACACGGCACATTGTCGCTTGTGGATAGCGATAGCATTGTGCTCTCACTAAACACAGATAACGATAAATCTAAATTAAACAATGCAATTAACGAAATTGAATCGCGTGGCGGAAGCGTTGTTAAAATGGAAAACTACATTTTAGCCGAAAATATAGACAATTTCTATAAGACAATTTATTCAATAATACCTTTCCAATTGTTAAGTTACGAAATAGCAATAAAAAAGCAGTTAAACCCAGATATGCCAAGAAATTTAGCAAAAAGTGTTACGGTGGAGTAATCACACGTACCACTTTTTTTTGGTTTTCATAATTTCGTTTTCTAGCTGGTTAAATATGTAATCTTTGGGCTTAATCTTTATGGTCTGCTCGTTTGTTCCATCAGTTAAAAAGTAACCAATTTCAGTAAATGCAAAAATGTTATTGTCAACATAAGAAATTTTGCCGGATATGTTTTTGTAGTTAGAAATTAAGGTCTTTTTGCCGTCCACAACTTTATATAAATTGTATTCTAAATTAGAACTTGCATCAAAAGATATATTTGCACCCGTTTTACTAATGCTAACATTTAAGTTAAGCTCATGATTCAATTCAATCTGTTTTGGCGGATAGTCTATTTTAAAATAGTCGTATGATCTATGAATTTCGGCATCTTTCGTAGGTGCTACGATATTGCCTGTTAGGTTATATTCAACTAAATCATATGGCATTTTTTCAACGCCATCAGGGCAGGTAAAATCTGCCGGCCGCTTATCTTTGTAAAGGTAGGAAAGTATTTGTTTGTTAATTTTTGTAGGCTCAACCGAACTGTATAATTCAATAGGCAACTTGTTATTTGAAATGTCTGCAACCCAGCTAAAAATAGTGTGTTCAGTTGTGTAAGAGATGTTGTATAAATCCGTTTTATCCGTGTTAGATGCCGTGCCGGTTTTGCTTGCAACTGGCAAATCTAACGAATTTAGCCGCTTTGCCGTGCCATATTTTGCAGAATCCTTAAGAATATCTGTCAAAATAAAGCAATCTTTTTCGTCAAGCACCTTTTCAACATAGTCTTGGCGGGAATAGATGACATTGTTGTTTTCGTCTAGTATTTTATCAACAAATGTAAGGTTATGGTTTTCGCCCCCATTTGCAATGGTAGAGTAGGCATTTACTAAATCTAATATGTTTACGCCATTTTTAACCGAGCCTAGCGCCAAACTTAAATTCATATCACTTTTAGTTAAATTTATGCCCAGTTTAGAAAGTGTTTCATTCGATTTATTAAAACCAACATATTCTAACGCCTTAACGGCAGGCACATTATAAGAGTGGGCAAGCGCCTCGCGGACAGATACTTCACCATGAAATTTGTTGTCTGCATTATTAGGGCTAAAGCCGCCATAATCAATTTTTTCATCTTTAATTTTTGTTGCAGGTGTCAATATATTGTATGTTATACATGGTAAATACACCGCAAGCGGTTTTAATAAAGATGCCGGTTGGCGTTTTAGGTTATGCAAATTGAAGTTACTATTGGCGTAATACGAAACAACTTCGCCGCTATTGTTCACAACAATCGATAAGCCATCTAATGTTGAGTTTGTGTTTTCGCTTGCCTCCTTAATGGTTTCGTTATTATATTCAATAACCTTTTTTTGAAGTTTTTCGTCTTTAAAGGTTACAATTTGATATTCCCTATTAATAAGTTCTCTTTCTGAGATATTTAAAAGTTTGCAGGCCTCGTAAATGGCTTCTTCTTCATAAGAATGGTCATATTCATTATAGTTGGCAAGTTTTATTTCACTATTTACAACATCATTATATTCGTCTAAACTTATATCCTTTGAATCGTAAAGCATTTTTGCCACCAAATTTCTGCGTTCAATTGCGTTTTTATAGTTCGTTTTGGGGGAGTACTTGGCAGGAGACTTAATTAATCCTGCCAAAACGCAAACTTCATTTATTGTTAAATCTTTTGCACATTTATTAAAATAGGTTTTGCTGGCATTTTCAATTCCATAAGCGTTTGAGCCAAAATATATTGTGTTTAAGTACATTTCAAGTATTTCGTCTTTGCTAAATTGTTTTTCCATCTTTATTGCTAGTATAATTTCTTTTATTTTTCTATTGAACGTTTTTTCGTTAGTAAGTAGGGCGTTTTTAACTAATTGTTGGCTTATTGTTGACGCCCCTTGCGAGCGCGAATTGGATATCAAGTTAACAAAACCCGCTTTAATAATACGCTTAATATCATAGCCATTGTGCGTGTAAAAGCGTTTATCTTCGGTATCAACAAAGGCCTTTTTAACGTATCCCGGCAACTCTTCAATTTCTACAATTGACCTATTCGTGTTGTAAAGGGTGTTTTCCTTCATGTTAGACGAATATACTTTTATTCCATTATTTGTGCTTGTTAAAGCCGCCACGTCAAGACTATATGTATTATAGAGAATAACCGCTGTGCTGCCAAGTGTTATAAAAGCCCCCGCTAATATCAAACACAATATTAGCAGAACGCGTTTAAAAACTCTTCTTTTGGTTTTTTTCATTATTTTATTATTAGCAATAAGTTAAATTTAATTTGTATTTTGGTAAAATTTAGTTGAAAAATATACAAGTTTATATTATAATATAAGCATGAATAGTTATGAGGGCAAAACTTATCATGTTGTAACTTATGGTTGCCAGATGAACGTACACGAAAGTGAAAAAATTCGTGGCATTTTGTCCACGCTCAATATGCTTGAAACTGACGATGTTGAAAAGGCCGATGTTGTGGTGTTTAACACCTGTTGCATCCGTGAGGGGGCTGAAGACAGGGCATACAACAACATAATGGCACTTAAAAAGAATAAAGAAGAAAATCCTAATAAGGTTATAGTTGTTTTAGGCTGCATGCCACAACAAAAGGAAGGCAAATACGATTTTTCTAAAAAACTAAAACATGTAGATATTGTTTTAGGCACTCACAATACAAACGACTTGGCACAATACCTATTAAAATATGCCATAACAAAAAAACGCATTGTGGATATTTGGGAAAAGCCAAAATCCAATCTAGAGTCAACCGCCTGCGTTAGGGATGACTTTGTAAATGCCTATGTAAACATAATTTATGGTTGCAACAAGTTTTGCACATATTGCATTGTGCCATATGTTCGCGGCAGAGAAATGAGCCGCACTCCGCAAACTATTTATGCTGAAGTAAAGGACCTTGTTCAAAACAAAGGTTACAAATATATAACCTTGCTTGGCCAAAATGTAAACTCTTATGGTAAGGACCTTAAAGAAAAAACCACATTTAGCGAATTACTATCATATTTATGCACCATAGAGGGCGACTTTAAAATTAAGTTTATGACTTCCCATCCAATGGACTTGGGTGATGACCTTATAAAAACTATGAAGCGTGAGCCTAAAATTGCAAAAACCTTGCACCTGCCAGTTCAATCGGGCAGCAGCAAAATCCTTAAAGCAATGAATAGGCATTACGACATTAAACACTATAAGCAAATAATTAGAAAGCTAAAGCACGCAATGCCAAACATTTCACTTTCAACAGACATTATTGTTGGCTTCCCAGGGGAGACGGAAAAAGACTTTATGCAAACCTACAAACTGCTAAAATATGTGAAATACGACCAAGTTTTTGCCTTTATGTACTCGCCAAGAACGGGCACTCCGGCGGCTAAATTTGAAAATCAAATTGACGAAAAAACCAAAAATGTTAGGGTAAACAAACTTTTGCGCCTTCAAAAGATAATTCAAAAGGACCAAATGAAGAAATACTTTAACAAAACCTATAATTGCCTTATCAAATTTATTAATGGGGTGGCAGTTGGCATTACAGATGGTGGCAAAGAAATCTATATTCCAAACTACAAATTTGTTAACCAAAACTATTTTGCTTTAGTTAAGGTGGAAGGCATACGCAACCATAAACTATCAGGAGTAATCAAATGAAAAATCAGTTATCTGAAATGATGACACAATACCTATTAACCAAGCAACAATATGAAGATTGCATACTTTTTTATAGGCTTGGCGACTTTTATGAAATGTTTTATGACGATGCCATTATCGCCAGCAAGGAGTTGGACTTAACACTAACCGGCAAAGATTGTGGCCTTGAGGAACGCGCACCAATGTGTGGCGTACCTTTTCACGCCTATGAAAGTTATGCTCAAAAACTGCTAGAAAAAGGCTATAAGGTGGCAATTTGTGAGCAAACCGATAAAATGGTTAATAAGGTTATGCAACGCGAAGTGGTGCGAATAATAACCCCCGGCACAGTTATTGATAGTTCAATGCTAAACGAAAGTTGCAACACCTATATAATGTGTATTTATAAAAACAAAAACACTATATCTTATGCATATGGGGATTTGTCCACCGGGGAAATTAATGTTGCAGAATACACGGGCGATAATGTTTTAGGCTATATTAACGACCAAATTGTCCGCGTAACACCAAGTGAAATTATTTGCAATTTGGAAATGTTAGAACTTTCAAAAGAGTTGCCGGTTGTTCAAAATGGCAGTTTTAAGTTCAATTTATATAACGATTATGCTTTTAACTATGCCAATGCAGAGAAAAATGTTTTAAAACAATACAATATTAGTTCGCTAAAGGGTTTTGATTTCAACCTGAGAAACTGTGTTATTGCAGTTGGGGCACTTCTTGAATACCTATATGAAACACAAAAACGCGAACTAAAGCATCTTAAAATGCCAAAACTTATTAAAGATGGCCAATATATGTATATAGACACCAACACAAGACGCAATCTTGAAATTGAACAAACCATGCACGATGGCACGAAACATGGCAGTTTACTTTGGGTTTTGGATAAAACCAACACTAATGGCGGAAGTAGGCTTTTAAGAAGTTGGGTTAGGCAACCACTACAAAACAAGCAAGAAATTGATTGCCGCCTAAACATGGTGGATTGTTTATTTAAAAATAAAC
Source organism: uncultured Clostridia bacterium (assembly GCA_947630405.1). GTDB lineage: Bacteria > Bacillota > Clostridia > Christensenellales > UBA1242 > Onthoplasma. Next base: position 2,683 of record CANRHL010000015.1, on the reverse strand, counting down.
TTATTCGCGAAGGCATAATTAATGCTTTATCCGGCGTGCAAGATGTTGAAAGGTTGGTTGGCAAGTTATCTTATGGCAACATCAATCCTAAAGATTGCTTAGGCCTGGCTAATTCATTAAGCAAAACGCCAGAAATAAAAAGTTTATTGTTAAACCTAAATAATGAAAATTTGTTGGCACTCGCAAACGAATTGGTTGATACAAGCAACATAGTAAACTTAATTAATGCAACAATTGCACAAGATGCTCCGGCATTGTTGAAAGATGGTGGTTACATAAAAGCAGGCTTTAATAGCCAACTAGATAATTTTAGAAATTTAAAGCAAAATGCAGAAGATTACATTTTAAATATTCAAGCACAAGAGCGTGAGCGCACGGGCATTAAGAACTTAAAAATAGGCTACAATAAAGTTTTTGGCTATTATATAGAGGTTAACAAGCAATATAATAACCTCGTTCCTTTCAATTATATTAGAAAACAAACCGTTTCGAACAATGAGAGGTACATAACCGAAGAACTTAAAAAGTTTGAAGAAGAAGTGCTTTCAAGCCATGAAAACGCACTAAAACTTGAAGAAGTTATATTCGATGAATTAAAAAATCAGCTTATTGTTAACACCAAAACAATGCAGCAAGTTGCCAACGCAATCTCGCAAATAGATTGTTTAATTTCACTTGCAACGGTTGCTGAAGAGAACAACTATGTTAAGCCAACAATAACCGATAACAAGCAAATAAATATTGAAGCGGGCAGGCATCCGGTGGTTGAAAAAATCAACAAATCAACCGATTTTATACCAAACGATTGCACTTTAAACGATTCGGACCAGCGAACTATTATTTTAACCGGCCCAAATATGGCGGGTAAATCCACATATATGCGTCAGGTGGCGTTAATCACTTATATGGCGCATATAGGCAGTTTTGTGCCGGCAGATAAGGCAGAAATCTGCTTAGTTGACCGAATTTTCACCAGAATTGGTGCAAGCGATGATTTGGCAGTTGGGCAATCCACCTTTATGGTTGAAATGATTGAAGTTGCCAACATTTTGAACTTTTCAACCAACAATAGTTTAATTATTCTTGACGAGGTGGGGCGAGGCACATCAACTTTCGATGGGCTTTCTATTGCATGGGCGGTGGTTGAATATCTTTCTAAAAAACTCCACGCAAAAACACTTTTTGCCACACATTATCATGAGTTAATGCAGCTTGAAGGCCTATATGATGGGGTTAAAAACTTCTGCATTTCAATTAAAGAGATTGGCGGCAAATTAGTGTTTATTCGTAAAATTATGCGCGGAAGTGCCACAAAAAGTTACGGCATTGAAGTTGCAAGTTTAGCGGGTCTGCCTAATGTTGTGATTGGCCGCGCAAAAGAACTTATTAAAGAATTGGAAAACGAGCGTCAAGTAGGGGGTGCAGGCGAACAAAAAGATAATGAAATCATTAACATTTTAAAAGAAATTGACCTAAACAAACTAACTCCACTATCTGCGTTTGACACAATATCCCATTTAAAGGACATGATAAAATAATATGTCAATTAACATTCTTGATAGTTTCATTATTAATCGAATTTCAGCGGGCGAAGTTGTTGAAAGCCCTTTTTCAATTGTAAAAGAACTTATAGATAACTCTCTTGACGCCGGGGCAAATAAAATTTATGTTGAAATTAAAAACGGCGGGATAGACCAAATTATAGTTAAGGATAACGGCAAGGGCATAGAGCATGACGATATTGTAAAAGCCTTTTTGCCACACGCAACCAGCAAAATTAAAGATGTTGAAGATTTAAACAACATTTTAACGCTTGGTTTTAGAGGGGAAGCACTAGCAAGCATTTCAAATGTCAGCAAAACAACCCTAATAACAAAAACTAAAGATAGCGATTGCGCCTTTACAATTGAAGTTGACGGCGGTAATTTTGGCGAAATATCTGCCACAACAAGCGAAAATGGCACAAAAATTGAAGTAAACAACCTATTTTACAACACTCCAGCCAGAAGAAAGTTTTTAAAAAAACCAAAACAAGAAGAGAACCAAATAACCAACATAATGTTAAGGTACATTTTGGCACATCCTTCAATTCAATTTAAGTATGTTGTTGACGAAAAAACCGTGTTTTCAACCTTTGGCAATAGCCTTTTAGACGCTATTGGTTGTGTATATGATAAAGAAATCTTACAAAATATTGTGCCGATTGAAAAGATAGTTGGCAATGTAAAATTGTCTGGCTATATCTCTAAAATAGGCTTTAGCAAGCCAAACACCACTTATCAAACCTTGATGGTTAATGGCAGATATGTTATTGACGAAATTATATCCAAAGCCGTCTATATGGCAAATGAAGAATATTTAATGACAAGGCAATTTCCTGTATATGTCTTAAATTTAACCATGCCGGCCGTGGATGTTGATGTCAATGTTCATCCAAGCAAACTTAATGTTAAATTTTCCAACCCTAGTGCTATATATGATATCGTCTACACTGCATGTAGGGAGACAATTTATAAGCAACTTAATCCAACTGTAAGCGAAATCAAAGAAACCAGCGCGCCAGAAGAGCATTTAATTCAAACAGACATAAATTCATTAAAAGAAATTACAATTGACGTAAACCCAACAAAAGTTGAAAGTGAAATCAATTTACGCCAAACATCTTTTTCGCCTATAACGTTCT
>CANRHL010000014.1 GCA_947630405.1 uncultured Clostridia bacterium | reverse complement strand
ATATAGTTGTTAAAGGGGCAAAGGAAAACAACCTAAAATCAGTTAATGTAACCATACCAAAAAATAAATTGGTGGTTTTTTCGGGCGTTTCGGGGTGCGGCAAATCCACCCTTGCTTTTGACACTATTTTTGCAGAGGGGCAAAGGCGATATATGGAGAGCCTTTCTAGTTATGCTCGCCAATTTTTAGGGCAAATGACAAAACCCGATATTGAAAGCATTGACGGGCTTAGCCCAGCCATTTCAATTGATCAAAAAAGCACAAACAACAATCCTCGCTCCACAGTTGGCACAATAACCGAAATTTACGATTATATTAGGTTACTTTTTGCGCGTATTGGCAAACCTTTTTGCCCCAAATGCGGCAAGCCAATAACAGTGCAGACCTTGGACCAAATTGTGGATAGGGTTATGGAAGAAGTTGCAGATGGCAGCAAAATGCTTGTTATGGCACCAATTGTTAGGGCGCAAAAGGGCAGCCAAGAAAAGACGATTGAAAGCCTTAGGAAAGATGGTTTTGTGCGCGTTATGGTGGACAAAGTGGTCTATTCACTCGACGATAACATTGTGTTAGATAAAAACAAACGCCACGATGTTTATGTGGTGGTGGACCGAATTGTTAAAAAGGAAGGCATAATTTCTAGGCTAACTGAGTCGGTTAGCAAATGTTTGCAGATGGCTGATGGTTTGGTTATTATTAACGCAAACGACGAAAATAAATTATATAGTGTTAAATATAGTTGTGTGGATTGCGGCATTTCAATTCCGGATATTGAGCCAACCTTGTTTAGTTTTAATAATCACGCGGGTGCTTGTCCAAAATGCGGCGGGCTTGGGTATGTTATTAAAATTAGCGAAAATGCGATTGTTAAAAATGATAGATTTTCAATTAACGAAGGTGCACTTTCGGTTATGGGCTTTAACATTGATGCAACGGGCATGACAAAAAAGGCGCTTGCAAAGTTGGCAAGAAAATATAATTTTACGCTTGATACTCCTTACTATAAAATCCCTAAAGAAGCACGCCAAGTGCTTATTAATGGCGAAAGTGGAGATAAAGATTTAATTGCACCAAACTTGCATCAATATGTGGTGCAAAAAGATGCTCTTTTTATGGGCATAATTCCGGATTTGTTGCGCCGTTTTCAAGAGAGCCAAAGCGAATATATTAAAGATGAAATTTACAAACTCATGAGCGAAGATATTTGCCCGGAGTGTTTAGGCAAACGCTTAAATCCGAGTGCACTTTCGATAAAAATAAATAAGAAAAACATTGCTGAATTGTGCGATTTATCTGTTTTAAAATTGTATGATTTTATTTCAAATTTAAAACTAACAAAAACCGAGCAAAGCATTGCCGAAAGCATTATTCACGAAATTTTGGGTAGGTTGCATTTCTTAATTGATGTGGGGCTTGGCTATCTTTCGCTATCAAGGCGCGCAGGCACACTTTCGGGCGGAGAGAGTCAACGCATAAGGCTGGCAACACAAATTGGCAGTGGATTAAGCGGTGTACTTTACATTTTGGATGAACCTAGCATAGGCTTGCACCAGCGAGATAACGATAAACTCATTGCAACACTAAAAAATTTGCGAGATTTAGGCAACACTCTTATTGTGGTTGAACATGACGAAGATACAATCCGTTCTGCCGACTATATTGTGGATATCGGTCCGCTTGCTGGCGTGCATGGTGGCGAAATCGTGGCAACGGGCAGCGTTGACGATTTAATCGCAAGCAAAAAATCTATGACGGGCAAATTTTTATCCGGCGAAATGAAAATTGAAGTGCCTAAAAAGCGAAGAGAAATTAAAAATGGTTATATTCGTTTGCTGGGTTGCAAAGAGCACAACATTAACGACCTTGATGTGGCAATTCCAAAAGGAGTTTTAACTTGCATAACGGGTGTTAGCGGGAGCGGAAAATCCACACTTGTGAACGACATTTTCTATCAAGCATTATTCAACAAGTTGAATAGGCGAGATAAAGAGAAAAATTTAACCGAAATTTTAGGCATTGAAGAGATTGATAAAGTTATTCAAATAGACCAAACGCCAATAGGCAGAACGCCACGCAGCAATCCTGCCACTTTTTCGGGCGTGTTCACCGATATTAGAAAGTTGTTTGCATCTACACCTTCCGCCAAAGAAAAGGGCTTTGATATGGGCTATTTTAGTTTCAATATCGAGGGCGGCAGATGTGAAGCGTGCGCCGGCGATGGTGTTAAACGGCTTAGAATGTATTTTATGGCAGATGTGTTTGTGCCATGTGAAGTTTGCGGCGGCAAGCGATATTCGCGTGAAGTTTTGGATATTAAATATAAGGGAAAATCAATTTATGATGTGCTTGAAATGACAATTGACGAAGCATATGAATTTTTTGATAATCTTCCACAAATAAAACGCAAATTGCAAACGCTTGTTGACGTTGGGTTGGGCTACATTAAATTAGGGCAAAGTGCCACCACACTTTCGGGCGGCGAAGCACAAAGGCTAAAACTTGCCACCGAACTAACAAGGCGAGATACCGGCAACACCGTTTATATTCTAGACGAGCCAACCACCGGCTTGCACTCATACGATGTTAAAAAGTTGGTGGACATTTTGCAGCGCTTGGTTGGCAATGGGAATACCGTTGTGGTGATTGAGCATAATTTAGATGTAATAAAAACCGCTGATTACATTATTGATATGGGGCCGGAAGGTGGCGACGAAGGCGGGCAAATTATTGCAACCGGAACACCGGAAGAAGTTACAAAAAACAAAAAAAGTTACACGGGCATGTATTTAAAAAAATATTTAAAGGGGTAAAATGTTAAATCAAGTAAAAAGATGTTATAACTATTTAGATTTGCCTTATAATGCAACCATAGAAGATGTGCAAACCAGGCAAAAAGTTATGATTAAACTAATTAGGGCAAAAGGCTTAAAAACGGGCAAACTAAATGAAAAAAAGATTAAAAAAATTAACATTGCAGCAGATAAAATTGTGTTTTATATAAATAAATTTGGAGTGGCAAAAAAAGGCTTCAAATTTGAAACCGACGTAAACAGCACGGTTAATTTACTTTTTGCATTTTTGCTTTCTTTTGTTATGTTTGTAACTTGTTTGTTCGCAATTTTATAACAAATTTAACATGTCAATGCCGGTGCATTGATTTAAACCAATTAAATTATAATTTAAAAGCCGAGAATAGGTTATTGCATCTTCTTGGCTTTTATTTATGCAAGCCGAGCATAAATATTGCAAATAATCGCTAACGGGTTGCAAATCTTTTCTTGAAATTGAAATGCAAAGAGTGTCCATTTCTTTTGTCCAATATTCATTTAGCGAAAATATTTTATTTTGAATTCCTTCATTTTCAACATCGGTTTTTAGTAAGGTTGAATAAATTTCGCTGCTATCTTTTTCAAGTTTATCAAACACTTGTTGAGTATGCACACCGTCCCACACGCAAAGGGCTGTAACGGCAAGAAACAATATCAGCATTGGTATCCACATTTTCATAATTTCATCTCCTTATAAATGTTTTGAATTAATGTTAATTTTCCGTTTTTAATTTGATAACTCAATTTGCCGTCGTCATCAAGGGATAGAATAATTAAGTCTTTTAATTTTTTTATGTTTAAATGTTTTAGAATTTTATTAAAAGTTTCCATGTTTATTTTTACAATGTCTAGTTCATTTTTAATTAATTTGCCATCGCTAACAATAATATGTGGCAGTTTAGCGGGCGGATTTTGCACTTTAACATCTTGGGCCGTGGCGGGTGCGTTTTCGCTTTTGGGAATAACACTAATTTTGCCGTTAGTTTCCACAATTGCAAACAACACCTGGTCAAGTGAATAATAGTTGCATTGCCTAATTGCTTCCATTAAATCATCAATGTTCATATTTAAATCTCTAAGCGCGGTGTATTCAATTCCGTTCGGGCTAATTACAATAACCGGTTTGCCGCTTATTACGCGCCTTATTTTTATGTTTTTTCTAGTGAGCATGGTTAGTGAATAATGAATTAAAACAAGCAACGCAAGTGGCAAAATGCCGTTTAATAGCGGAATGTTGGTGTCGCTCATAGGCAGGGTTGCCAAGTCTGCAATAATTAGCGTTATAACAACTTCATAAGGTTGCATTTCGCCAATTTGCCGCTTGCCCATCATACGCAAAAAAACAAGCACTGTTAAATATATAATTAAAACTCTTATAAATACTATAAACATATTTTAATTATTGCTTTAAAGTGCTGGTTTTATACAATTTTAGTTGGTTTTCTTTTTGCGTTTTATTAAGGATAGAAGGGTGGAAATATCGTAAAGTTTAAATGCTTTTGCCAAAATTAGTGTGCAGGCAATGGCAAGGCCGCCACCAATTAAGCCGGAAAAGAAGTTCGTGAAAACGTGCAAGCAGATATTGGAAACAAAATGCCCAATTAGGCTTGATGGAATAATAATTAGTGAATATCTAAGTGTGTAATTTATTAAATTAAATTTGAAATCCGGCACTGTCTTTTTTATCATTCTTAAATTTAAAAGTGTGATGAGAGTCATGGAAAGAAAGAACGAAATTATAATTGAATTTATGCCAACAAGCGGAGTGAAAATTAATAAACTTGCAAACAACACAATTGAGCCAAACAGATAATTTACAAACGATTTTATTTCTAGGCTTAACGCGTTTAGCATGCTGCCCGTTAAATTGCATAGTGTTATTGGCAGCACGCACACGGCGGCAAGTTGCAGCAACACGCCGGAAAGTTGATTGTTGTAAAGCACCAAGCCAATTAAATCGCCAACCGATAAATAGAGGGGAATAAATAACATTGAAATGAATATTGAAACTTCAAGCGATTTTGTAATGTTTTGATTAATTGTTGCGTAGTCCTTTTTCATTTTTAATGCGGAAATGGACGGAATTAGCACCATGCTAATTGAACCGACAACCGACATCGGCACAAAAAGCATAGGGAAGGTCATGCCCATAATAACGCCAAAACTTGCAACTGCTTCACTTTGTGTGTAGCCCGCCACAATCAACATTGTTGGAATAATTAGCGTGGTTAAAGGTTGCACCATAGAGTTTGCAAGCCTAACGCCCGTTATTGGCAACGCGCTTTTAATTACATGCTTATATTCGCCAAATTTAAAATTCAATTTTGCCCGCCTAAAGTAGATAACAATTGTTATAATTGCCGAAGCCAAGCAGGTTAAATTAAAGGCGATTGCGGAGTATTTTGCGGCAACAAAATAATCGGTTATTTTAAATAACATTATAAAGGTTAGGGCAAAGCGAATAATTTGTTCTAATAGTTCGGTTAGCCCGCACGAAAAATAATCGTTTTGCCCCCAAAGTGCGCCGCGAAAAACCGCATAAATGGCACTGAAAATTATTGACGGAATTAAAATTATTAGAATTTCAACGGCACGATTGTCCGCTAAAATTATACCCCAAAAATGTTTTAAAACAAAAATTAATAGTGAAGAAAACACGGCAACAGATAGCCCAAGCACAAGGGCAGAACTAACCACTTGATTGCGCTTTTTAAGTTCGTTGTTAGTTTCATAAACCGACACCATTTTTGCCGTTGTAAGTGGAATGCCGCTTGAAACTAGCGTCATAAAAATGCCCAGCACACTTGATGCCATTTGAAACAAACCTAAACCGACGGCACCGAGTTTGCGTGATAAAAAAATTCTAAAAACAAAGCCTAAAAGCCTTGTTATAACCGAAAAAATTGTAACCACCATTGCGGCTTTAAATATTGATTTCATTAACTTAATATATAATTTAAGTTTTTGTTATATGATTAGTTGCGCGTTTTTATTACAATAAAATGCTTGCAACTAATTCTGCATTTTAGTTTTAAATTTTTAATTAATGTACTTTAATTTTAGTTTTTGAATAAATATTAATATGAAAATAGAGTTGGACGACGAATTTTTTTATAGAATTGATAACGAAAAATCAAACGATTTATATTATAAATTTAACACGAACAGTGATAACGTTTTAAGGAACAATCAAACTATTAATTTATACCCGGGCGAGTGGGTTAAAATTAAGAAAAATGACTATATAACGCACATTGTTAAACCAACTGAAAACATAATTAGAATTTGCGAACTTTACAATATTGATAAACAAAAATTGATTGAAGATAACAACTTAACGAGCGAGCATTTATTTATTGGGCAGATGTTGAAAATAAAAAAATAAAACCACTTACGTGGCTTTATTTTTCTTGTTTTGTTTTAGAAGATTTTGTTTCTTTAGTTTCTTCATTCTCACTTTCTTGTTCATCTGCGTTTGCGTTTTTTGTTGGTTCGCTCATTAACTTTTTAATTACCGAATTATAATATTGTTCAGATTTCGTGTAAGTTATTTCGTCATTAATTTTGTTAATGTTTACGCCAAGGGCAGAAGATAACCTTTGATTTTTCTTCATCTCTTTATCTAGTTTGTTAATTTCAGTTTGAGATGCACGCTTAATTTTTAGTTCGCGCAATGTGGTTAAATCGCGCTTATAATCATCTTCATATTTTGTGCGTTCGTTAGTTAAATTTTCAAGTTCTTTATTTAATTCTCTTAGCCTTTCATCACGAACAGTATTTGCCTTTCTTGCATAATATTGTTTTGAAACTGTTTTGTTACGGTCGTAGTCATTTTTAGTTTTCTTAACTGGCTTTTTCCATTTTGTTTTTCTAATAATAACACCAACCACACAAATAATAATTGCTAGGGCAAACAATATGCTAGGTATTGCATAAATCCAAGCGGCAGAGTTGTTTGCATTTGTGTTTTCGTTATCATTTGTGTCGGTTTCGTTATCTTTGTCATCAGTTGAAACTGTTTCTTGCAACACTAAAACATTATCACTATCAGCCGAAACGAAATCGTCTTCTTCAATTGTTTCGTAGGTGATGTTGCCAAAGAATGCTTTGCCTGTGCATTGATGTTCGCTATCGCCCAAAGCCAAAGTTATATAACTTGTTACTGAACTTTTTGGGTTAATGTAGAACGAATATTTTACCCACTCATTGTTGGTTTGAATTTTTGTAAACGATTTTGTAAAGCCGGTTAAACCAATGCTTGCGCCAATATCTTCAGCATTCTCAACATTTGATGCTTTAACCAAATCGGAAGTGAACACATAAATATCAAATCTATAATATTTTTCACTTTCTAAATAGAAACCTAAATCGGATGTGTAATTACAATAGGTGAAGTAATCTAAGTTGGTGCGAATTGCAAACACGTTTTTGTTGCTAAATTGGTCAATAACACTTTTCTTTGTTAAATTGTTAATATAATCGCTTGAAATTATATCAGTGTTAACTAAATTTTTATCCAAATTCACAAATTCATTTAAATCAACAATGCCATAATGAACTTTTTTGTTTGTTGTGCCTGTGAAGTGAGATGCCGTGTAATAATCGCCATCTTTTTCGCCATGAGCAAGCACGTCTTTCAAATCAACATCAATCACATTATTTGCAGTTGAGGCCTGTGTGCTAGAAAAGAAGTACACATCGTCAACATAGGCAAAGGCTGCACGCTGACTTTTTAAGGTTAATTTTAGCTGAACGCTAACATCTGCATAACCGGTTGCAACATTAAATTGATAAGTTTTGAACAAATGAGAATCGCTCTGCTTAACAGTTGTTGATGCTAGAACAACTTCGTTGCTATCTTTTGTTGTAACTAATTCAATTTTAAAACTATCATTTAAAGATGTTTGAGTTTGAACTTTTAATATGAAAGTGTAGTTAGATTCTTTTGTAAGAGTTTTTGTTGCGCTTTTGTAAACAAGTTCACCATCGTTTGTGTTGTACATTAAAAGCACATTGTTATCAGCATTTGCATATGGGTTTACAAATGCAATGCCAGGGTAGGCATCTTTTAATTTTTTAAACTCGCTTTCGCTTGTGTTAATTATGCCATAAAGTTGATTATCATTATTAGAAGTTGGCGTCCAATTTGTGGCGGTTATTGGATATTTCTTTTCAAAATCAATGCCCGGTTGAACATCGTTGAAATTGCCATTTTCAATATAATTATTTTCGCTATTCGATTCAATTAAATCGAATTTTTTAATGTTTGATGAGGTTGAATTGAAAGTGGAGTAATCAATTCTTGTTAATGCAATTTGGGAGATGTAAATTGTGCCTGAAGCAGTGGCACTTTCTTCCCCTAAACCTGCAACCAATTTTAATTTTACATTTGTTGTGTCGGCATAAGTGCGAACATAGAATGAATATGTTTGGAAAGTGTTGCTTGTGCTAGAAAAGGTTAAAACATCACTCTTTTTATCTTTAGATGTTTCAACAAGTTGCAAAATTGCGTTGCCATCCACATCTTTTGCTTTTACTTTAACGCTAACTTTGTAGGTTGCGTTTGGCTCTAATTTAGAAACGCCTTCGCTTAAAAATAAATTTTCATCTGTTGCAAATTGATTGTAAGTTTTAGTTTTATTTTGAATTTCAAACACAGTTGCGTTAACACCATCAAAGGCTTCTTCGCCGGCGTGAGTGTTTACATAGCCAAAATAGACATTTTCGCTTCCGTCAGATGAAGAACCTGCATATTTAGGGCTTGTGATAAAAGGCCTTGTGTCCATCGTGGTGGTTTGTATAGATGAATATTTAGAAACATATTCATATCTGTTTGCAGGGGTGGAAGCCATATCTTTTTGAAGGCTTGCCGCACTTAAACTGCTGGCAGAAAGGCTATCATACAAAACTGTGCCAGAGCCATTTAACATTAAGCCAATTTTAACACTTAAACTTTCTAAATCGCTTGTTGAAACAAAGAAATAATATGTTTGCCAATTGTTGTATGAATTTATGCCTGAGATTTCAGCCACACGTTTGCCGTTATCATCTTTTAAATAAATTAAACCAATATTTGCGCTAACATCGGTGTAAACGTCAACAGAAATTCTATAATGACCACCGGCTGCAAGTGAAATGCTATTTGAAGTTTCATAACCGAAATAGGCACTGTGAGATTTATCTGGAACAAGGCCTTCCTCTTTTTCATCTTCCCCCGAGTCGCCAGTATCTCCCGTGTCACCTGTGTCACCCGTATCTCCAGTGTTGCCAGTAGTATCTTCTTCCTTTTCTTCCTCTTCTGTTTTGGTGGAAATCATAAGAACTTTATATTCCTCTCGTGCGTCTTGATTGGCGCTTGTGCGGAATTTGTTTTTATAATCCTCACTTTTTAAGTCAATAACGCGTGCTTTAACATTGGCCGTGTCAATTGAGGATGGAACGGCAGTAAAATTGCTTGGTGCGCCCGTGGATGAAGAAGTGGTGTTTTCAAAATTTGAATTGGTAATTGAAATTTCGGCAGCCTGAACGGACAATTTTGCCTTGCTAAATACGCCAATTAACCCTAGCCCAGAAAAAAGAACAAACAAAACTGCCAGAATTACGCCCATTGAATTTTTTAATATCTTATTAGATTTCATTTTAACCTCTTTAATGATTATTGCTATAAAACTTTTATATTATAATATAAACTCAAAAAAAAAGCAAATAAAAAAAGGCAATTAGTACACAATAAAGTTATGAAAAAGGTAAATAAATTATATATTTTGCTTTTCGGGGCAGTAATAGGCCTAATCAATGGCTTTTTTGGCGGAGGCGGCGGCATGGTTGTTGTGCCTGTGCTTAACAAACTCTTTAAAATGGAGCAAAAAAAAGCGCAAGCAACCGCACTTTTTGTAATTTTGCCAATAAGTTTGGTTAGCACCATTGTGTATATGTGCTATAACTCGGTTAGTTTTAGTTCGGGTTGGCCGGTTATTTTGGGCATTGTGCTGGGCGGGGTGTTTGGCGCAACGCTGCTTAATAAGATGGATAACAAGGTTATTAAAGGCATATTCGTCTTTTTTATGCTGCTTGGCGGCGTGGGAATGCTGATTTGGTAGGTGCATTATGATTTTTTGGGAAATTTTTGCCGGCATTTTAGGTGGAATAATTGGTGGCATGGGCATGGGTGGCGGAACGCTAACAATACCCATTTTAACCATATTTTTACACTACGAACAACTGCGCGCTCAGGGCATTAACCTAATTGCCTTTTTGCCTATGAGCGTGGCGGCGCTTATAATCCACATTAAAAACCATCTTGTTGCCTTCAAACAGACTTGGTTGCTTGCCCTGATTGGTTGCATATTTAGTTTGGGTGGGGCACTTATTGCCAACCATATTTCTAGCGCAATACTAAAAAAACTTTTTGCTTTGTTTTTAATTGGCCTTGCAATTTGGCAGATTATTGAAATAAACAAAAAGAATTAAAAACTGTTCACAAACGCACAATGTTCAACCACAATTTTTATAAGGTTATATTTTAGTTTATGCAGTTCGTTATTATCCACATAATTGTTAAAACTTGCAAGCGAATTGTTTATGTTTAATATGTTTTCAACCGCTTTATAATATTTAGAATTTTTTGTGAAACTGCTTTTTAGGTTTTCGTAAATTTTATTGTAATCCGAGCAAAAATTTGTAAAATTTTGCTTTAAAATGTTGATATTTATCTCATTTTTGTCGAAATTTAAAATATTTTCGTAAATTTTGTTAATAATTTCATCATTTTTTAATATTGTGTTTTTTACCGCTTCATTTTGATTTTCAGTTAAATTGTTGTGTGAGGAAAACACATTGCAATCAATTTTAAACACCCGCGCACTGGGGTAATCGCTAAGTAAATTATCTGCTACTGCCGTGGCGCTATTTTCATCCGGATAAAACGCGGCAAACACGTGATAAGAACTATCAAAATAAATGTAACCCGCACCAAGTTCCTTTTGAATTGTGCCGGCAAGAGCGTTGGCATCTTTATAAACTAAAAAATTATCAATTTCAACGAAATAGTAGGATGTTTTGTTTTTATTTTCAACCTCTTTTGGCCAAAGAAGAACCGCAGCGCCAATTAAAAGGATAATGAAAAAGCCAATTATATAAACTGAAAGGCCGTGATTTCTAACTCGCTTTTTATAATCCTCATAACTAAATTGATATTCGTCCATACATTATAATATTTTTTAAATATTTTTTTATGAAAACTGACAGGTTTGAGTTCGATTTGTGCCAAATGTGGTTACAATTTAGTTGGAGGTAGTATGAAAATAAAACCATTATTTGATAGAGTTGTGCTTGAATTAACAAAGCCAGAAAACAAAACAGAAACGGGTTTTGTTTTGCCAGATAACGCACAAAACAAACCGGAAAAAGCAAAGGTCGTTGCCGTTGGAGATGGCACTAATTTTGACGGCCACCAAACGAAAATGAAGGTTAAAGTTGGAGATGTTGTGCTATTTAATAGGTACAATGCCGATGAATTTAAAATGGAAGGCAAAACCTACTATATTTTGCGAGAAATTGACATTTTGGGGGTGGTTGATGACTAAACATTATTGTATTAACGGTGACGAAGCTAAATTGAAATTATTAAGCGGAGTAAAAAAGGTGAGCGATGCAGTTAAAATTACGCTTGGGCCAAAGGGCAGAAACGCCATTTTAAACATAAGTTATGCAACGCCACTTATCACGAACGATGGGGTTAGCATTGCAAAGGAAGTTAAACTTGATGATGCAATTGAAAACTTGGGCGTTAGAATTATTAGAGAGGCCTGCACCAAGACAAACGACATCGCTGGCGATGGCACCACAACCGCCACCATTTTAGCGGAAAAAATATTTAGTGAAGGCATAAAAAGTTTAACGCTTGGCGCCAATCCGATAATGCTGAGAAACGGCATTAAAAAAGCGGTTGATTTTGTGGTGGATTACATAAAAAAACAATCAAAACCCATTAAAGATAGCGTTTCAATAAGCCAGGTTGCAAGCATTTCGGCGGGCAGTGAAGAAGTGGGCAAACTTTTATCTTATGCTTTTGAAAAAGTGGGCCTTGATGGTATTATAACGATAGAGGACGGCAATAGCATTAAGGATGCGTTAAACATTGTGGAAGGTTCGCGAATTAATCGCGGATATATTAGCCCATATATGTGCACCGACCAAGTTAAACTGATTGCCGAACTTGATAATCCGTATATGCTAATAACAGATAAAAAAATTACGCACATTAATGAAATTTTGCCAATTATTGAAAAGGTTAATAAAGCAAATGGGTGTTTGTTTATAATCTGCGAAGAGTTGGAAGGCGATGCTCTAACCTCAATTGTTATTAACAATATGCGAAAAATCTTTAAATGTGTGGCGGTTAGAACACCTTTTTATGGCGAAAGACGAAAGAAAATGCTGGACGACTTAGCTTTAAGTGTGGGCGGTAAATTTATTTCTACCGATTTATATAACAATTTTAACGATATAACCCTTGAGGATTTAGGCAGATGCACAAAAATTAAAGCGGATAAAGATGATACCATTATAATTGGTGCAAAAGGGGATAAAACCCTTGTGAGTGAACGCGTTAAAGAGTTAAGAGACAAATTAAATGTTACCACAAAAGAGTTTGATAGAGAAACAATAAAAGGGCGAATTTCACACTTAAATGGTGGCATTGCAGTAATTAAAGTTGGCGCGGTTAGCGAACTTGAATGTAGGGAAAGAAAATTGCGTATGGAGGACGCACTAAACGCCACAATGTCGGCTATTGACGAGGGGATAATTGCCGGTGGCGGAGTGGCACTTGCAAAGGCCTCAAAGGAGTTAGATGCGTTTATTGAAACCCTTTTTGGCGATGAAAAATATGGTGCGAACATTGTAAAGGCGGCAATCTGTGAACCTATTAGGCAAATTGCAAAAAATGCCGGAGTTGATGATGGTGTGGTTGTTCAAAATGTGCTAAACAACAAAAACATAAACTATGGCTACGATGCGTTAAAAGATGAGTATTGTGACATGTTAAAAGCGGGCATAATTGACCCGGTTAAAGTTACGCGCACCGCACTTGAATGTGCGGGCAGTGTTGCATCAACTCTTCTTACAACCGAGTGTGTGGTTGCGCAAGACGAAGAAGAAACGCGTATGCCTCAAGCATAAAAAATTTTTTAAATTATTTAAAAATTCAACAAAAAAGTGCAAAATTTTGCACTTTTTTCTTTATTTTTTAAGTTTTTTAAATTTTTAGTTGTTTTCACTGACCACTGCGCCTATTTCAACATCGAAGTTGCCAAATTTAAAATTCAACTTTCTTATTCCGCAAACGGCCTTAATGTCGGCTTCGCATTGTTTAATAAATGTTAAATCGTTATTAGAGATTGTAACTTCTTCAATTTCAGTTTTCATGCTTAGTTTGTTTTCGCCTTTAAATTGTCTAATTCTAGAAACAATATCAATAACCAAATCGCCATTTTCAATTATCTTTTCATCGTCAACATTAATTGGCGAAAGGGTGGTTAGGTGAATGCTTTTTTCTTTTTCAAATTGCCTAAAATAGTTTTGATAAATTTCTTCTGCAATGTGTGGCATAGTTATACCTAAAAGTTGCAACATTTTAAATAGAACATTATAACTAGCCCACTGCGCACTTTCTTTTGCTTCCACTCCATAAATTTCTGGTTTATAGAGCCTATTTTTAACAAGTTCAATGTAGTTATCGCAGAAGAAGTAAAAGAACTTTTCAATTTCGGCTTTAGCGTAACCCATTTCAACATCTTTATAGAAGGCAAACGTCTTTTCATAAGCCTCGTTAAATTTGTGCATAATGTAGCGGTCCATTGGCAGAATAACTTTTGGCTTTTTAGGAACATAATCGTATAAGAAACTTAACACGAATTTACTGCCGTTCCAAATTTTATTTAAAAGTTTATAGCCATCTTTAAGCACATCTTCGTTCATTAATCCATCGCGGCCATACGCCCCAGATGCACTGAAATATCTAACAACATCTGCACCATAATTTTTGAATATTTCATTTAAACTCATTTTGCTATTAGATAGGTGCTTGCTTATTTTTATGCCTTTATCTGCCATCAGCCAACCATTGATTATAAGCGACTTCCAAGGCAGTGTGCCTTGATGATAGTATGCTTTAATAATTGTTCTTAAACACCAAGTTGTTATAATATCGCGCCCAGCAAAACGCATATCCATAGGGATTTTTTTGCTTGCGCCAATTTCGTCCTCTGCCCAATTGGTGTTAATTTGCGGGGTAACTGAACTTGTTGCCCAAGTGTCCATAACATCGGTTTCCGGCTCAAACTTGCCACCGCAAGCGCAGTTCTCTTTTGGACTTTTAGAAAGCGGGTTAACGGGCAAATCTTTAATGTCGGCATATTTTATTGCACCACATTTATCACAATACCAAACAGGGAAAGGCACACCAAAATAGCGCTGACGCGAAATGCTCCAATCTTGATTAAGGTTGTTTACCCAAGAAACATATCGCGTTTTCATGCTGGCTGGGTGCCACTCGAGTTTATCGCCAAGTTCAATCCATTTTTGCTTTAACTCAGGGGTGGAAGTGCGGATAAACCACTGTTTTTTAGTTAAAAACTCAATAGGTTGTTCGCACCTTTCGTGAACTTTAACACTATGGGTGATGGCGTCTTGCTTATATAAATAGCCTTGTTCTTTAAGGTCGGCAATAACGGCTGCGCGGGCTTCGGTTGTTTTCATGCCGGCGTATTTGCCGCAAATATCTGTCATGCGCCCGCCATCGTCAATGGCTTGCTTTAATTCAAGGTTATATTCCTTCCACCATTCAACATCGGTTTGATCACCAAAAGTGCAGCACATAACAATGCCTGTGCCTTTATCAATGCCAACTTTGCTATCGGCATAAATTTTAACAACTCGTTCCTCAAAAAGTGGAACTTTAACAAGCCTGCCCACCAAATGGGAATAGCGCTTATCGTCTGGGTTGACGAAAATGCCAACGCAAGCAGGCAAAAACTCTGGGCGAGTGGTGGCAATTGGAATTGTGCCGCTACCATCTACCAACCTAAAATTAAGATAGTTAAACACGCTATCTAAATCCTTATCTTCTAGCTCAAACATGGCAACACTTGTCCTACATTTTGTGCACCATGGGCCCGGTTTATTTTCCCTATAAGCAATGCCTTTTTGTGCCAATTCAATAAAGGATTTTTGGCTGGTTTTTTGGCTTCGCTTATCAATAGTGTTGTAACCCAAATTTAAATCGCAACTCATGCCCGAGCGCATCATTCGGTTGGCAACCCGTTATTGTCAAACCCGAGCGGATAAAAAAGATTTTTGCCCTGCATTCTGTTAAAACGGGCAATCATATCCGCCTGGCTAAAGCCGTAAATGTGGCCAATGTGCAACTCACCACTTACTGTTGGGGGTGGGGTGTCAATTGAAAAAGTTGGTTTGTTAGATTTAGGGTCAAATTCATAAATTTTTTCGTCTTGCCAAAACTTTTCCCACTTAATTTCTTTTTCTTCAATGTTATATTTATTATCTAGCATTTTTATCTCCTAAACTAAGTTAGTATAACATATAAAAAACAAAAAATCAACTATATATCTATTAAGTTAATGTAAAAAGTTGACAAATTTAATTTTTGCTGATAAAATATGAATATAAAGGGGAAGAATATGACACTTGAAAATTTGCATGAGTTTTTTAAGCAAATTGGCTATGATTGGGCGGGCAAAATTTTTGATGCAGCATGGCATGTTGTGTCTTTTGGAAGTGATGACCAAACCTTTGCACCAAAAATGTTTGAAGAAATTTTACAATATGAACAAGAGTGTGCGCCTGTGCCATGTTTTGTTTTTATAGTTAAAAACGAAAAAGGCGAGCAGTTAGATTCTTATCATTTTTTTAGAATTATACCCGAAAGGTTTGAAGAGTATAGGTATTATGATGAAGGTATAAGTACGGAATTGGGCAGGGGAACAGATTACACCGAACTTTGGCTTAAATTTCAAAAAGAACACGAAACAAATTTTGGCGTTTAAAATTTAACTAATGATGGAGGAAAAATATGATTTCAATTAGGGATTTACACGATTTTTTTGAACAAATAGGCTTTCATTGGCTTGGCATAATTGATAATGTATACGAATTTCCATATGAGCCATTTAGGCCAAAAGATTTTGATCGTTTGGTGTTCTTTGCCGAAAAGTATGAGCAAATTTTATCTTATATTTTTAAAGATGGAAGAAAGACAACAGAACATTATTTTAAAATAAATTATGAAGTTTTTGAGGAATATCTTTACGATGGGGATAGTGGCTACACAAAGGGTCAAGACTACACTGAAAAGTGGCTTGAATTTCAAGAAGAATTAAACAAAAAATATAAAAAATTTGTTTAATAAAAAATGTCGGCATAAAGCCGACTTTTTCTTTTGTGTTTTGTTAAATTTATCTTTCGTGCATTGTTAATTTATCTTTCGTGTTTAAAAAATTTTATCTTATGTATATCTATAGATTATAACATTCGACAAGATTTGTCAAGATAAAAACGACAAATTTTAACTAAAACTATGTAAAAAATTTAAATACTTTTGTAAAATTTTAGCAAATTTTGTAAAATTAAGGAAAAAATTTTGCAATTTAACTAAATTTATGTAGAATAATAGGGTATGGAGAAAATTAATTATAAGAAAAGTTTGGGGCAAAACTTTTTATATGATACTAACCTTTTAAATGCAATTGCAAGCGATGGCCTTGTGGATAAAAACTGCACAGTGCTAGAAATTGGCGCGGGGGCAGGCACGCTAACAAAGGTGCTTTGTGAACGAGCAAAAAAAGTGGTTTCTTTTGAAATTGATTTAAGTTTAAAGCCAACGCTAGACGAACTAAAAAACACATATGAAAATTTAACGATATATTACCAAGATTTTATGGATTTTGACCTTAACACGCTTAAATTTAAGGATGCAAGGGTGGTTGCCAACATCCCTTACTATATAACAACGCCAATAATTTTTAAGTTGGTTGAAAGCAAAGAGATGTTTAAGTCCATTTTGGTGCTTATTCAAAAGGAAGTGGCAGAAAGGTTTTGCGCCAAACCACAAACTAAGGATTATGGCATAACAAGCGTTATTTTGCAATCACTTTTTAATGTTAAAATAACGCGCATAGTTAAAAAGGAATGCTTTACGCCTAGCCCAAAAGTGGATAGTGCGTTAGTGCTGCTAACCCCGCATCAAAAATATGAAATTGACAATTTTGAAGCCTTTAAAAAGTTCGTTCACACCGCATTTTCAATGCGCCGCAAAACGCTTATAAACAACCTAAAAAACGATTTTGACAAGCAAAAAATTATTGATGGGCTAAAAATTTTTAATTTTAAAGAGAATGCCCGTCCGGAAGAAATTGACGTTAAAAACTTCATAAATTTATTCAAATTTTTAAAAAACGCATAAAATTTTTGAAAATTATGCGCTTTTTTCTTGTTTTTGCAAAAATTTTTAAAATTTTTTGTTAATTTTTCTTGCTTAAATTTGTCTTTTAAAAACTAATTTTAATTTTATTTTTTGTTTGACTTTAAAATTATATAATTATATAATTATTTTGTAATATTTTGTAGATAATAACAAAAAGAGCAATTTAGGTAGGGGAAAATGGGGAAAAAGATTTTAAAAGTTATAGCGATTGTGCTAGCCTCTGTAATTGGTTTTGCGGGGGCAGTTGTCGGTGTCATGGCTTTGATGGGGAAATTTAAAAAGCCAATTGTTTATGCCGATAGAATATTTTTTGAAAATGAAGAAGTTGTTGTTGTGGATAAGGGGGATGATGCACTGCAGTCCTTCGTTTTGTCCGCCACCAGCAATAGCGGGGCAACTGTTACGGAAACGGAAAGTTATATTTCGTTTGAAACGGGCGAAAACCTAATAGAGCTGGTTAATTCGAATGGCGAGCCTCTTACCCGCGAGGCGAACAGTTTAAGATATAAAATACAAAGCAACTCCCCAGTGTATTATAAAGTTAAAAAAGATGTTAGCAACTATTACAAAAATGACATCTATGGCAAAGTGGTTTTAAAGGCCAGAGCATATGAAAAAATAAATTCTAACACGCTAACCCTTTGGATAGATAGAGAGGTTAAAGACATCTATTTAAAAGATTATCAATATTTAAACGAAACTAAAACTCAAGAAATTACTTTAAACCTTAATAGAGATTTATATTTTAACTTAGATAACTATATTGCATATCCAAACTATTCACTTAACCCAATTAGTAAAGAAACGGGCAAGGTTGTTGAAGTTTACTATAACGCCAACACGGATGAGGATTTAAACGGTGAAAATCCTGTTGATTTAATACCAATATCTGAATCGCTAGATTTTATAAAGAAAGATGACCAAACTGGCGATTATTATTTCCACGCTAATGTAGATAACACTGTTGGCAATAAATATCGCTTTATAGTTGCGGTTTTTGCCACATATCAAGATAAAGTTAACTATGAGGCATCAGAAAAAAATCCGCAAATTCCACAATATTGGGATAGAGTTAATCACATGGTTAAAACCAATGTTAATATAACTGTTACAAACACGGATATTAACAGTGTTACGATGAACGGACAATTGGCTTTAAATTTATCTAGCCTAAATGAGAACGGCGAGCCAACTAATAGCACAACCTTTAATTTGGAGGACCTTGGCCTTCAAATGAAACAAAATGATAGGTTAATTACTGAACGCTATAACGAAATTGATTTTGGTTTAAGTAAAGATATCAACTGGCAAAACAACAGAATTGAATTTGAAAGCGGGGCGGAAGATGACGAGCGTAAAATTATTATAACTTCAGACCAAATAAGGTTAATGGGCTTTACCGATGCTGAGGAAAAGAACTATAATTACACAATTACATCTGACGGGTTAAATAGTTTTATATTGCGCATTCCAGAAATTCAGGGTTTAACCATAGCAATAAATTTAGGCAATTCTAACACATCGGACCCTGACCGCCGAATAACAATTGATAACAAAATTTCAATAAAGAATTTATCTTACACACATCTATCTCACACCGGAACATTCACCTGCACAAATGGTGCCGCTTTTGTTGAAACAAGGCAAAATCAGGTTTCAATTCGCGCATTAAAAACGGGCAGTTATTTTGAATTCTTTACCGAACAAGCAACAAACAGTTACGAAAAAGCAGCCGGCTTTGATTACGAGCTTACAAACACTCAATTTGCTGAAGGAACTAAAAGTTTCACAATTTTAGCAAAAAATATTGTTGAAAATTTAAAACTGGGCATTTTAGTTGTGAATAGTAATGGCGTATTATACACGGCGTTTATCACAACCAATGTAACTCCTTTTGACGATACTCCAAAATTTAATGACAATTTTGTAAGAAACAATCAAGCTAATTTAAACATTGATTATTCTTACGAAAACGGTAATTATATAACAACCTATGGCAGCGCGCCATTAAACGGCAGTGAAGGCAACTACATTTTAAACAAAAATAGAAGTTCGTATAACACTTTTGTGCTTGTTGCGCCTGAGGGCACAACCGAAGTTGAAACAATTAATGGAATAAAATATAGGGTAAATGACACCAATTATGTTTTGGTTGGATATTTTGACGGTTTCAACTTTATAAATGCAGTTAAAGTTAGCCGCTATGCAGAGCAGAGTTCGGTTAATTTATATCTATTACAATTAAAAACCTCTTATGGTGAAACTGAAAAGGATTACTTTAACAATATTTTCACAAACGAAAATGTTTACTTTAGATACTCGGCATATATTAACGATGAAACCAAAAACGTGGATGTAAGGCTAAAATTAGAGGGTGACCAACTTGCAATTTTGTCTGTTGTGGTTGATGGATATGCCGATGCAACTTACACTTATGAAAATAACGAATTAAAAGTTGTGCTTGGAGAACAAAGTTATAACTGCTTATTCAATAAAATTATTTTAAACGATTCTTTAGAGGAAAAAGATATATTTTTAGGCGGCAACAATAACGGATTATCTGCCGAAGTCTATAAAGATTACGTGCAATCCAACCTAAACACCTTAACTATAAATTTAATTTACGATTTCAACCCAGATTATTTAGAGATGACTTTCCAGGGTGATGTTTATGTTAAAGATTTTAGTGCAGATGCCGACCATATTGATGTTGTTGAAAACACATATGGGCATACTATAATTTTATCTTCAAAAATCCCTGAAATGCTTAGAAAAGCAAATTTAACAAAAGAAGATATTAAGGTTCTTGTTTATGTTAACGGGCAACTTAGTTCAACTACTTCACAATTAGAATTCACTGTGCAAGATCCAAGAGAAAATGGTGATGTTGAAATTATTTATTCAACGGGCGCATTTTATGCGGCAAGATATTATAGAGTTTCAATTGAGAAAAACGGCAAAACTTATACTAATGATAAAATTATAAACATAATTAGTGAGGACCCAGATGATATAGTTTTGCGCGTGGATAACAAACAACTTGATTTATATTTATCAGAAGAAGAGGCAAAGGCAAACAATGCTAACAAATTAAAAGTTAAAATAGGGTATAATGGTGACTTTGCTTATAATTATTATTACACCGATAATCAGGGCGACCACGAACTAATAGCGGACGGAGAAGGCAACAAATTTTTTGAGTTGTTCAATTCTAGTTCAAATAATGCAGTTGAGTATGGTTTTGTGGGCATCCCAAGCTGGCCAGATAAAGATGATTATGGAATAAATTATGAACTACAGGGCGAAAACAACATAATAGATTTATCTCAACTAAGCACTGAAAAAATTATAAACATTTTAAGAACGGGCGAACAAGTGATTGCCATCCAACTTAACGAATTAACAAGATATATTAGCATAAAAGTTGAAGCGCCTAATTTCTATTTAAAGCCTACAGAAGAAGTAAAAAATGGCGAATGCGTTACCGAAAAAACTTCAGTAAAATTGAGCGATATGTATCAATATTTCTATTCCGCGGATGATGAAGCATACAAC
>CANRHL010000013.1 GCA_947630405.1 uncultured Clostridia bacterium | reverse complement strand
CTTGGTGTGGACATTGGTGCGATGTATGTTTCGCAGCCTGATACGGGTGAACAAGGCCTTGAAATTGCCGAGCAGTTAGTTCGTTCGGGTGGGGTGGACATTGTTGTTATTGACTCGGTTGCTGCCCTTACACCAAAAGCTGAAATTGAAGGCGAAATGGGGGATAGTTTCATTGGCTTGCAAGCGCGCCTTATGAGCCAAGCATTGAGAAAGTTAACCGGCATTGTTTCTAAAAGCAACACTCTTGTTATTTTCATTAACCAACTTCGTGAAAAAGTTGGCGTTATGTTTGGCAATCCTGAAACCACTCCGGGCGGCAAGGCACTTAAATTTTATGCGTCTGTGCGCCTAGATGTTAGAAAGGTGGATACCATTAAAAACGGGCAAGATATTGTTGGCTCTCGCACTCGCGTTAAAGTGGTTAAAAACAAAGTTGCTCCGCCATTTAAACAGGCCGAATTTGATATTATGTATGGCGAAGGCATTTCGCTTTTAGGCTGCCTAATTGATAGCGCCATTGATATGGGCATTATTGAAAAGAGCGGCTCTTGGTTTAGTTATAATAGTGATAAAATTGGCCAGGGCAAAGAAAATGTTAAAGCATATTTAACTGCGCACCCAGAACTTGCAGACGAGATTAACGCCAAAGTCCGCGAAAAATTTAATAAATAAAAATGTAAAACAATAAAAGGAGTTTGGTATGCAACTTTGGGACTAATTAAAATATTTATAAATATAATAAACAAAAAAAAGTAAAAACTGAAACTTTTTAATTAAATTATGATACAAACGATTAATATTGAAAACGTTGCGCTGATTGATAAGGCAACACTATATTTTGAAAATAAACTCAATGTGATTAGTGGCGAAACTGGTGCCGGCAAAAGCATCATGCTAGATGCATTGAGTTTTGTTTTTGGTGGCAGGGCGGACCGAACTCTTATTCGCTCGGGCGAAAACAAAATGAAGGTGGAAGCAATTTTTAACCTTACAAAAAGCCAAAAAAGTTTTATTAAAAATGAAACCGGAATTGAGTGCGAAGAAGAAATGTTTTTATCTCGTGAACTTGATGTTGCTGGCAAAAATGTGTGCAAAATAAATGGTGAACTTGTGCCGCTTGCAACGGTTAAAAAAATTTGTTTAATGCTTGTGGATATTCACGGGCAGAGCGAACATTTGGCACTTTTAAACAACGATTATCAACTGCAAATTGTGGATTTATATAGTAAAACTGCAGAAGGTGTTTTAACTAATTTGCGTGAAAAAATAGACGCATTAAAAGTGGTTGAAAACGAGATAAAATCGCTTGGCGGGAGTGAGAGTGAAAAACAAAATTTAATTGATTTATATACATACCAAATTAACGAAATTGAAAATGCAAAAGTTGGCGAGAATGAGTTTGAAAATTTAACTGCAGAAAAGAAAGAAATGCAACAATTTGAGCATATTAACGAGTGCTTAAAAAGTTGTTATGAAGCCACAAGCAAAAACAATTTTGGCGAGTCGGCACAAAATTTAATTTATTCTGCCACAAAAAATTTGCAGCAGATTAGTGAACTTAATCCGCACTATTTAGAACTTTATAATCGCCTTAATAGTTTAAGTTTGGAACTTGACGATATTTCAAACACTGTGCATGACGATTTAGCAAACAATGTTTTTGACGAAGAGCGTTTTAATTTTATTGACGAGAGGCTTGATTACATAAAAAGTTTGTTTAGAAAATATGGTGGCAATTTTGAAAAAATGAACGAATATTATGGTAGCACAAGCAAAAAATTAGATAACCTTATTAATGGTGCAAAGCGATATGGCGAACTTAACGAACAGAAAGAAAAATTGATTAACGAAATTTTAAAAATTCAAAAAACATTAACTGAAATAAGAAAAAAATCGGCAGCCGAATTGTCTGCTCGCATTGGCGATGAATTAAAATTTTTAGGCATGCCAAACGCAAAAATGTCGGTTGAATTTTCGCCTATTAGTGAACAATATTCTTATAGCGGTGCGGACAAAATTGAATTTATGTTTTCTGCCAACCGCGGATTTGAATTGAAGCCGCTAAACAAAGTGGTTTCGGGCGGAGAAATGAGCCGCGTTATGCTTGCCTATAAAATTGTTGTTGGCGGGGTTGATAACATTTCAACAATCGTGTTTGATGAAATTGATACCGGCCTAAGTGGCAACATTGCAACAACTGTTGCCGAATATATGGCAAAATTGTCTCAGCAAAAACAGATTATTGCAGTTTCGCATTTGCCGCAAATTTGTGCCATGGCGGATAACAACATTAAGGTGGAAAAGTTTAGTGATAAAGTTACAACTCACACAAAAGCCATTAAACTTGAAGGCGACGAACTCACAAAAGAAATTGCAAGGCTTATGGGGGCGGAAGCAAACGAAACTGGCCTTAAAGCCAGCTTGGCCCTTAAACAAAAATGCAACGACTTTAAAACTCAAATAAAAAAATAAGGCAGGGGCCTTATTTTTTCTTGCTTGGTTTTTCTGGTTTATTTATATCAATTGCTTGCATTGGGCAGAAGTTCATGCAACCGCCACATTTAACGCATTTTTTTTCATCAATATGGGCTTTGCCGTCTACAAAACTGATTGCGCCCACTGGGCAAATTTGTATGCAGCCGCCACAAGCAATACATTTGTTTCTATCTACCATAACTTTCTCCTTTTGTATAGCCTAATTTTAACATATGTGCGGGTTAAAGTCAAACAAAATGCTTTAAAACTACAACTTGCTTAAAAATCGTAGCGTGGGCGGTGAGCCCTTCGAGAATGCTCGATTATTAGCGGGTTTTCTTGCTCTGTCGCTTGCTCTTTTGCCTGTTCTTCCAACATGCGTTTAACATCTTCAGTTGGCTCAATAATAAAATCTTCAATATCAATTTTGGTGTTGTGAATGCCGGCATCGTCCATAGCCTGACTTATTAGGTGAAAGCCGTCCTTTTGTTCAACAATATAGTAGCCAATGTCCGGCGTGTCAATAGAAGTATCGTAAAGGTCCAAATCAGGATTGTAAATAACATTAAAGAAGGCGGGGCTATCAAGATGATCATCTTCATTATCTAAAAATATATCATGCTCTTGGTCAAATGGGATTTCTTTAATTTGCTCGTGCGTTATTGGGCATAATTCAATGCGCAAATATTCATCGTTATAAAAAATTTCAATTTGGATGCAGTTATATGCAAAATAGGCACTTACTTCAAAATCATCGCCTTCGTATTCAATGCTTTGGCACTCTTTTAAAATCTCCATAACATTTTCGGGCAATTTTCTAAAAAAAGACACAAGTATATGGTTAACTTCCTTATTATTTTTCCTTAATTCGTTCAATATTAAGTTGATTTGTTTGTTATTAAAAAACATATTTCGCCTTCTTTTAGAATTATAACACGCAAGAGAGAAGGTGTCAATACCTTTTTTAAAATTTGTCGAAATTTTGTGGCCTAATCATCGGCTTACGGGTGGCGGGTTATTATATGTAATATAATAATTATGTAAAAATATAGGAAATTGTTTGGTTTTAATAATTTTTTTGGTTATAATAACAATATGAAAGTTGGCGTGGTTATTATCGGGGGTGGGCCCGCTGGCTTGTCCGCTGGCATTTTCGCTAGCAGGGCAGGGCTTGATGTTGTTTGTTTTGAAAAGCTTGGCATAGGCGGTCAGGCGGCTTTATCTTATGAAATTTTAAACTACCCCGGCTTTGAAAATATTTCGGGCTACGACCTAACTCAAAAAATGCACCTCCAAGCAAAAAAACTGGGTGTTAAATTTAAAAACGAAAACGTGCTTGCCTTAAAGCAACTAAAAAACGGCTTTTCGGTTAAAACCAATGTGGCAACCTATCACGCGGAAAAAGTTATTATTGCGTGCGGCTGCAAAACAAGGAAACTCAATTTACCTAACGAGCAAACATTAACCGGCAAGGGCGTGAGTTATTGTGCAAGTTGCGACGGCGGATTTTTTAAAAACAAAATCGTTGCAGTTGTGGGTGGCGGCAACACGGCAATGGAAGATGTGAGATATTTAAACAAACTTGCAAGCAAAATTTATTTAATTAACCGAAGTGAAAATTTTAAAGCGGGCGAGTTTGAGCTAAACAAAATTAAACGGCTTAAAAAAGTTAACATTTTAACTAATGCCAATGTTGTTAAACTTTATGGCGAAAAAAATTTAACCGGCATTGATGTTGATGTTGAGGGTAAAATTAAGCATATTAATTTAAGCGGAATTTTCTTTGCAATTGGCAGTGTTCCAGATTTAAGTTTTGTTAAAATTAAACTTGGGCTGGACGATTATGGCTACATTGTGGTTGACGAAAATATGAAAACAAATGTTGATAACCTTTATGCGTGCGGGGATATTATTAGCAAAAACTTTAGGCAAATTATAACCGCTTGCGGTGAAGGGGCAATTGCAGGAAATTCTTGTATAGGGGAAAAATGAAAAAATTAAGATTGAGTTTAATTTTTTTGATGTTGTTAGTGTTTGGCACACTAACCTGTTTGTTCACGTTAAATTTTGGCATAACGGCTAGTGCGGCAGATGATGGCGCAAAGCAGGATAGCACCATTCTTTCGCAGGAAGAGCCATATCTTTCTAGCCATATTTCCGGGCAAACAACAGGCTTTGGTAAATTTAAAGTTGGCGAGCCAGACGTTACCCTTACTGCAACCGCAAACACGGGTTACAAAATTGTGGGCTGGCGCGTTACATATAAAGAGCAACCAGAGGGCGACAGTTTTAAAACAACAATATTTAAAAACACCGGCGAACCAATCAACGATACTCTTGATGGCAAATACACAGATGTTGATGTTAACATAAACTTTTTTGATGAAGATGAAGATGGCGATATTGAATTAAGTGAATTTAAAATTTCTAAGGTGTTTGAAGATTTAACAGTAGACGCACTTTACGATTTTGTTTACTACAATTTGGAAATTACCGATATTGTTAATTTAACAACAATTTTAAATAGCGAAATTTATACACCAGAGCAAGTTGCAACACAAAATTTTACAATTTATTATAAAACAAAACAAACGGCGGAAAACATTACAACTTACACTGATGCGGTGTTAAAAATTGAAGATAAATATTACTATTTTGGCACGCTTTATTATGATAATGCAAATTATTACACACTGCACTATAACGATAGTGCTGAAAACAACACTCAAGAAAAAGTTAATTACAACCTAGGTGCGTTTAGGCTTAGCGAAAACGGAAATGCAGTTAATGTTTGCACCACCTTTGATATTAATATTGTAAATGATTTATATGCAAGCAAAAATGTTAGAGTTTTTGGTGCATCGGTTATGGTGGATAGCAACGCGGTTAATTTAATAAGTTCTGCCGACGCAGCTGAGGAAAATAGTTGCTCAATAATTGAGGGCGATTACACACGAACGAGCGGAGTTAAAATAAACTATCAAATAGGTGCAGCAAAGGACAAAACAAACCGCTTAAGTTTTAGTTTTTCTAACTTGTATGTTGCCGATGTTGAATTTAATTTTAATGATACAATTTCCGGAACAGAAGAAAAAAAATTGGCGCTAGAAAACACAACGGTTACAAATGCCGATTACACTTTTGTTGATGAAAACGAACAAACTGTTGGCAGATATTTTGTTTTGGATTCTAACACAAAATTTAATGTGTTAGTGAACAACACAATCAGCAAAAAAGATGGCGGCAGGGCATATAACTATTATAATTTTGCTTTGCTAGATGGTCGCAAAGAAAGGCAAAAAACCTACAATATTGTTACCGAAAATTTCAAAGTTAACATTGAATTTAATCCAGTAAACTATAATGTAAATTTTGAATTTGCAATTTTTAAAAACAATAAAATTTCTTCATCGGTTGGTGAGTTTAATTTATTAAATCCAATTAATTTAACACGCGGAACAGAAACAACTTTAACCGTAGCTAATGTTCAAGATTTAACAAACATTGGTTACACCTTTAAGGGCTACGCACTAAAAAACACAGAAGAAGTTAACGACACATTAACCGTTCAAATTGACAAAGCAAAACCAGAAAATAGAACTGTGCTTTTAGTTTACACGATTAACGATTACGATTTAAAATTTAGCGGCCTTAATTCAATTTCGCTTACCAACAAAAATGTTGCCACATATAATCCAATTAGTTCGTTAATTGTTTACATAAACGGCCTTGAAGTTAAAAGATTTGACGATGGATTATCTGATTTTACCTTGACCGATGCTATATCAATTGACGGCACGGTTACAGTAAATTTTGTTTTAAACAATGGCTTTAAAATTGAAAAATATACACTAAACGGAACGGAAGAAAGTTTTACAGGAAATAGTTTTAGTTTTGTTTTAACTGCCGATAAAATTTCCACCAACGAAATTATGGAAATTAATTTGGTGGAAGAGTTTATTAAATACAATTTTAGTTATGTAATTGATTCCGTTAATTTGGAAGATAAAAATGTGTTTATGGCAACAATTGACTATACTATAGATGGCTTAGAAGATGTTGTGGTTAACAAAAAATATTATAATGGTGCGGAAGAAATTGCTGAAGAGCAACAAGAAAACGCAACAAGATATGCTATTGAATTTTCTAATTTAAAACTTTATGATGAAATAGTTTTAAAAGCAACAACCACCAGCGAAGAACTTTATGCGTTTAACCGCTTTACCGAAAATGATTGGACAAGTTTATCTTGTACAAACGAAGGCGTCAACTATAGTTACACGGCAAAAGTTGTGCGCGATAATATGCTAATAAAAGTTGTTTACACTTCTCAAACATCAATACTTGCAATTTCAGCAAATATGGATGCCTACACCTTCTTTAACGAAGGCACTCCAACAATAACAATAACATCTGATAGGGAAAATAGAAATATAACTCTTGCACCAGACCTTAACGTTGAAGTTCAAAGCGGCGAAATTTTAACCATCAGTTTGAACCAAGAATTTATTAAATATGGTTATATTTTCACTGGCTACAATTTTGCAAGCGCAGATTATAACAATGTTGAAGACTATAAATTTAACATTACAATTAGCGATAACACAATTAAATATTTGGTGTTGAATTTTAAAGAAATTAATTATAACTTTAACATCGATTTTGAAGGTGCTAATGAAGTAACCGAGCCTATCAATTTAAATTTAACCATCAATAACCCTACAATTACATTTAAAATGCCAAATGGTTATTATGCATCAAATGTTTCTTTAGCTAAGGATGGAGAGCAATCTACAATTTCTGAACTTTGCCAAACAAATCAGTACACCGAAAACATATTTAACTACGAATTAAGCGAACAAATTTTGCGCCAATGGGTGAACAATTATGCAGAAAGCAATAATGACGATTACAACTTTACAATGCATGTTGTTTATGTAAGGCACACTTATAGCATTAGGGTTTCGTTTAGCATTTTCAATAGCAAAGGAGCATTCTTTGATGATAGATTTTCGCTTCCTAACATGGTGCTAAGATATGACGATAACACAATTAACCCAACCATAGAACGTGATGCGTACGTTTTTGAAAATATTCCTTATAACAAAACAATTACAATTGAGCGAACGGAAGATTTAATGTTGGGCTTTTCAGTTGGTTTGGGTTGGCTGGATGTTGCAAACAAAAAACCAAGTTATACCAACACCGATACTTCAATAACAATTGAAAATTTAACTTTTAATGAAGAGCTAATTTATAGTGTGCAATACACAACTTATTTAATTAACCTAGATTATGAACTTGGGCAGGGTAGACCATCCGTTTATGTAAACTCTGAACAAAAAAACATTTTAACAATGTTCGATAGCTTTTCAATTGTAACTGCTGGCATAAGAGAAAATGGCTATGAATTTTTAGATTTATATTACAACAATGCGGATGGCGAAAAAGTAGTGTTTAGCGAAACTGGAGACTTTTTAGATGCTAATTTCTTGCCGGGGCAATATGAAATTTTAGGCAACGAAATAACCTTCTATTTTGAATATGGGCAAATTGAAATTACTGTTTCACATCAAACACAACTAAACAAACAATTCTTATATGGACAAACAGAAATTTTGCCTGAGCAAATTAGCGAATATGCCATTTATTTATCAAACGGAGAACTGCTTGAAGATGGCAGAAAACTTACAATTGAAGATAAATTTAAAGTTGTGATTACTCTTCAAGGAATTGATGGTTATAACTTTAACGATGGTGTAATTCCTGTGCAGGTTAGCGCACTTAACACGCGAGAGTATGGCACACCTATCAAAGTGCGTGAAGGCGTTTACGAAACGGGGGAAATTGCAATTAGAGATTTAATCACATTAATTCCACAAATTGATGGTGTAAATGTACTTGATATAACATATAGTTATGAAATTGTTGATAAAACAATTAAATTAACAACCAACATTGAAACTGAAAGCTTTTATTATGATGGCGAAAATGGCCAAAAGTTCGAAATGCAATCCTTAAACGGCGGTGGCGGACAATATGAAACGTCCTCCGTGCTTGTAACAAAAATGCCATATCTTTCCGGCTCTAGTTTAAGTTGCGGATTTAATTTTGTAAATTACGAACAATATTTTACAATTTACTCAATAAAAGTTTATATGGGGACAGAGGCGGACGACAATAATGAAATTCCAATTGGCCTTTATAGTTATTATGGAGTTAGCGTAAAACAGAGCGAACAAGATATTGATATAGTTAATGCACCTGACCCAAGCAAAAAAATTACATCAATTTCAATTGACATTATATTTGTTAATGACATTGTTATTAAAGTTCAAGTTTTGCCTGTTATAAAATTTAAAGAAGGGCAAGGTGGTGCAGTTAGGGAAGGCAATGATTACGTGTTTACACGCACCTTCGATTGCACTCAAACAGGGCAAGGCAAAGCACAAACTTTGACCATTGGCAACAATAATAGTTATGATATTTCAATGGACCAATCGGTGCTTGATGGTTTAGTTGCAACCAGAGAGCCATTAACCTATAACGTAAATTATTCTGGCAACCACACCGATGTTGGCAGATATGCTATAACATTAAGATTTAATGAAACAAGCGAATTTGCTTGGATGAACGAAATTGTTTTGCCTTATAATATTTACATTAACATTGTTCCATTAGATATTAAAATTGAAGCGCTAGGTTATGAAAATTTATCGCTTACTAAAACTTATGACGGTACAAACGAGTGCAACGTTAGCACCATTCTTGAATATTTATATTTCTTGGATGTTTCTGGCAACGGAAGCAAACTTAAAGTAAGTTTAATTGATAGCGAACGCGCACTTTCTGTTATAACCGATCGCGAAATGCTGAAAGCCTTTACCGATGGCGTAGATGCAGCAATTAATTATGATGTTAAGGTGTTTGAATTGCGACTTAGTGAATCAAACTCCCACAACAGAAATTTCAGATTAACAAACGATACCGCCGTTCTTGAAAGATGTTTAACCATCACAAAAAGAACGCTTAAACTTACTGGCATAACGGCTTACGACAAAGTGTTTGATGATAGCAACGTTGCAAATGTTGATGTTTCAAATATTAAATTGGAAGGCGTTGTGTTTGGCGATGAAGTGGGGATTGATTTAAGCAAACTTGCGTTTATATTCCTTGATGGTGAGGTTGAAAATTCGGGCAAAATGCTGGGCTTAAACAAGCAGGTTGGCTTGCTTTCGGCAGACATTTTAACCGGTGAAACTTTAGATGTGAACAATTATGAAATTGATAAGGATTCTGTTCGCCTCATGGCAAGCATTTACCCAGATTCTGTGGAAATTTTCATTCAAGGCATTGGCAAAATAACCGTGTTTAACGAGCGCGGCAAAACCGACCACAATTGTGAAGTGATTCGTCTTGATAGCAACCGCTATACCGAAATTTATTCTAGCATAGCCAACACTTTAACTTCTGGCGTTTACGCAATCGGCTATGAATTAAGTTTTGAATATAACGGAATAAAATCTCCAATTAACAATCAGTTGTTCTTATCTCTTCCAAATGTGGAAAGGCTAATGGGTGCATATTTCCTAACAGGCAAACAAACTGGCAGGTTAGATTACACAATTTCGGACAATAATATAGTGTTAGACTTATCACAAATTCAAGCAAACATTTCTAGTTTCTATTTTGTGCAACAACGAGTGCTTCTAAAATGGTGGCAGATTTTAATTATTGTGTTGCTAATATTAATTGTGCTAATTCTAATAATTATTATAATTATAATTTCCCGAAAGAAAAAGAAAGATCGATACAATGCAAACGAAAGGATATAGTATGAATAATTTTAGTTGCAAATATAAATTTGAATTAAGCGATAGCATTATCGGCGCAAAATATGTTTATAAATCGCAAAAGCGTACGCAAGATAAGGTTATTGCAGTGCTACTACCAATTTTGTTTTTGGTTATGCTTGCGTTGTTTATCTT
Organism: uncultured Clostridia bacterium; assembly: GCA_947630405.1. Classification (GTDB taxonomy): domain Bacteria; phylum Bacillota; class Clostridia; order Christensenellales; family UBA1242; genus Onthoplasma. The sequence goes on along the minus strand of CANRHL010000013.1, from coordinate 10,717 downwards.
CGATTTAGTGAAAAAGCGTTCAGTAATTTGGGATAGCGTTTTGTTGGTTGCAATTCTTGTGTTGGAAATTCTTTATATGTTAATCCCGGTTATGCTTGTTAATTCACAAAAAAAGTCGTTTAAAAAACAAAAGTTAGACGAAATGGATTATTTAGAAATTAAAATTGAAGATTGCCTTTGCACGGAAACAATGTTTAAGGGAGAGACGGAAGCTGCAAAAAACGTGCATAACCTAAAAGCCATGACAAGTTACATTGAGGATAATGATAGGTTGGTTTTGGTGTTTAACAAAATTGAATTTATTGTTATTAGAAAAGAAAACTTGGTTGGAGATTTAAACAAGTTTAAAGCACATTTAAACAAATGTATGGCAAAGGCTAACAAGAAAAAATAGGGCTATAAACCCTATTTTTTATTTCTTTGTTGTGCGAGTTTTTGTGGTGGTTGCTTTTGTGCTTGCTGGTTTAACCGCTGAAGTTGTTGCTGGCTTTACCTGAGTTGCTGGTTTTACGGGTGCGACTGGCCTAATTGGAGCAACCGGTTTTGCTGGAGTTACAGGTGTTGGTTGAGCTGGAGCGGTTGGACGAATTGATGGCTGAACAGATGTAACAGGTTTTGTTTCAGTTGGAGTAACTTTTGGCAATTCAACTTGCTTTGGTGCTTCTTCAACTGGTTTTTCTTCTGCAATTTTAGGTTCCTCTTTTGGTTCGGCTTTAGGTTCAATCCTTGGCTCGAATTTTGGTTCCACTTTTAAATAGCTAGGATAATCTTCTCTGCTGCTCTTTTTAATTTTTGTGCTGTGTTTATTGTTTAAGCCGATATCGTACCTTGCCAACAATTTATATTTTGTGTTTGGCATAATGTTGTTACCTTTTATTGCAAGGCTATAGAAGGCAAAGGCAACTTTAAGGTCGCTAACCACGCAAAGCAATTCGTTATAACAATCTTTTGCTTCTTGTTTGAAAGCTGGGTCCTTAACAACTGCTTGATTTTGCTCAATTCTATCAAGCAACCTAAAAGAGTGTTCAATGGCCTTCTTTTTAATGTCGAAGTTCCTATCAAACAAAATAACATCTTTATCCAAAATATCTAAAATATTTTTTCTTGTTAAAAAGATGATTATAATTGCAAACAATGCAACAACAATTCCGGCAACGCCGCCCCACATAGCAATTTTTTCTAACATACATCCCCCTTTAAATAAATGTTATTAATAGTATAACAAAACAAAAATTTTATATCAAACAATTAAAAGCAATATTTTGGCTTATTTTGAATATTTTTGTTTTAGGCAAATAAAAAAAGCGGATAAACCGCTAATTTTACTTTTTCTTCAACAATTGTTTGAAAGAAGCACTTAACTTAATTGTAGGAACTTTGCAAGCGGCAACTTTAATTTTTTCACCAGTGAAAGGATTAAGTTTTACCCCTGCTTTTTTAGCCTTAATGCCGATGTTGAAATAGCCAATAAAGTGCATTTCGGTTTCTTCTTTCACATTTTGTTTAAGCCTAGCGCCAGCAGCGTCTAGCACTTTTTTAACTTGTGCGAAAGATAGTCCGCAATCTTCTGCAACTTGTTTAGCAAAATCTCCAGAATTAATTGTTTTCATATTTTCTCCTTTTCCTTGTTGAATTTATCAACTATATAAAGGCTAGCAAAATAAAAGTTAAAAATCAACTAAATTTAAGGGGTTTTTAAAAAATTTTTCTTAAAATTAGTGCATTTTATTAAATTTTATGCTATTATATACTCGTTAAAAGGAGAAAAACTGTTATTTTTACTATATTTTAGGCTATTTTACCTTATAAATATGCGGATTTAGATAACAATTATTAAGAATTATGACAGACATTAGAAATATTGCAATAATAGCCCATGTTGACCATGGCAAAACAAGTTTAGTTAACGCCTTGCTTAAACAAGGCGGCGTTTTTAGAGAAAATCAGGAAGTGCAAGATAGGGTTATGGACTCTAACGCGTTGGAGCGTGAGAGGGGAATAACCATTTTATCCAAAAACTGCTCTGTATTCTATAAAGGCACAAAAATCAACATTGTGGATACTCCCGGTCATGCCGATTTTGGCGGCGAAGTGGAGCGCGTGCTTAAAATGGTGGACGGCGTGCTGCTGGTGGTTGATGCGTTTGAAGGCCCAATGCCACAAACGCGTTTTGTGCTTGAAAAGGCGCTTGAACTCAGTTTAAAGGTGGTTATTGTTATTAATAAGATAGACCGTCCAGATGCTCGCCTTGATGCCGTGCCAGACGAAGTGCTTGAACTTATGCTTGATCTTAACGCAAGCGATGAGCAATTGGATAGCCCAATTGTTTATTGTTCAGCACGCACGGGTGTTGCCACAACCGATTATAAACAACCAGGCAAGGATATGACCCCACTATTTGAAGCCATAATTAACCATATTGATGCACCAAAGATGGACGAAAATGCACCTTTCCAAATGCTGGTTTCATCTACCGAGCAGAACGACTATTTAGGCAAACTTGCCGTAGGCAAAATAGAGCAAGGCAAGGTTAAATTAAACCAAACCGTGTATATTAAAAACTATCATGACGAAAACAAAAAATATTCGGGCAAGGTTGTTAACATTTTCAATTTTAACGGCTTAAGGCGGGACCCTATTGAAGTTGGCACGGCGGGCGATATTGTGTGCTTGGCGGGCATTCCAGATATTACAATTGGGGATACCGTTAGTGAAACGGCAGACATGCCAGCAATGCAATTCGTTAAGATTAGCGAGCCAAGTGTGGAAATGACCTTTATGGTTAACGATAGCCCATTTGCCGGCAAGGAAGGCAAGTTTGTAACCAGCCGTCACATTAAAGAAAGGCTTTATAAAGAGGCGGTTAAGGATTTATCTTTGCAAGTGCTTGATGGCGAAACGGCCGAACAATTTAAAGTGCGTGGCAGGGGGGAAATGCACCTTTCAATTTTAATTGAAAATATGCGTAGAGATGGCTACGAATTTCAAGTTAGCCGCCCACGAGTGCTTTATAAAATGATAGATGGCGTTAGGTGTGAGCCTATTGATAAAGTTGTTTTGGATGTGCCGGAGGACTGCGTTGGCACGGTTATGCAAACAATGGGCGTTAAAAAGGGCGAACTTATTGATATGAGCCCTATTGGCAGCAGAATGAGGCTTCAATTTTTAGTGCCAAGTAGGGGGCTTTTTGGCTATAAATCTCAAATGTTAACCGACACTCGCGGCGAAGGCGTTATGAGTTCGGTGTTCGATAGTTATCAGCCTTATAAAGGCGAAATTGAGGGCAGAAATTTTGGCTCGCTTATAAGTTACGAAACGGGCGAAGCGGTAACCTACGGCCTATTTAATGCGCAAGGCAGGGGGCGTTTGCTTGTTAGAGCAGGCGAAAAAGTGTATATGGGGCAAGTGGTTGGCGCTAACCCGAAAGGCGACGATATTGTGGTTAACGTCTGCAAGAAAAAGCAGTTAACCAACACCCGAAGCAGCGCAAGTGACGACGCACTTAAATTAACACCAATCCAAACCATGACACTTGAAGAGGCGCTTGAGTTTATTGCCGATGATGAACTTGTGGAAGTAACACCGCAAAGCATAAGAATAAGAAAACAAATTTTAGACCATCAACTTCGCGCAAAATCCCACAAACCAGTTGTTAGTGAATAAAGGAGAAAAATGAAGGATAGGCAACAAGCATATAGAGATGCAATGAAAACCATAAAACGCATAGCAATAACAGTGGTGTGCTGTTTGCCTGTGCTTATTGCGTTTGCTTTTTTAACCCGAAATGTTATAAAAAGTGATGCCCTTTTAATTTTCATTTTTGTGGTGTTTATGGCGGTTGTTGTGCTTGTTGAAGAGCTAATTTATAGAAAAATTCAAAAGAAAAGAGAGCAAGTCCAAAAGGACACCAAAGATGTGTTTAAGTAAATTTAAAAACGCAACATGTGTTGCGTTTTTTGTTGCGCGCAATTTTAAAAAAACTCATTATTTAAATCTCTTTACAAAATTTCAAAAATATTGTATTATATAAACTAATAGGAGAAAGTTATGCCAAAAGAAGAGAAAAAACCACGCATTTTACCAAACAATTTGGAGGCAGAGCAGAGTGTTTTAGGCTGCTTGTTCATTTCAAAAGATGCTTGCACCGATATTTTTGCAACTCTTAAAGTAACCGATTTTTATTCTAACGCACACCAAAAAATTTACGATGCTATGTTAGATAACTATTCACGCGATGTTGCGGTGGACTACATTACTGTTAGCAAGGTGTTGGATGCAAAAGGCGTGCTTGAAGAAGTTGGCGGGCTAGGGTATTTAACCGATTTAACCAACTATGTGCCAAGTGCGGCAAACTATAAATATTATGCCGAAATTGTTAAAAATGATAGCCTACTTAGGCAAATTATTGACGCTAGCCAGGGCATAATTAACGATGCTTTCACCAACGAAAGTTCTGCCGATGTGCTTGCCAAGGCAGAAAAGGCAATTTTTGATATTGGGCAAACCCAAAGGCGTGGGGATTTGGAGCATATTAGAAAGGGCGTGAACGAAGCGCTTGATTTGATGGAAAAAATTTCTATTGACCCTAATGCTAATAACGGCGTTAAAGTTGGCTTCCCAACCCTTGATAACTACACTAACGGCTTTAAACCGGGCGAACTTATTATTATTGCGGCGCGCCCCGGCATTGGTAAAACCACTTTGGCGGTTAATTTTGCGGTTAATTCGGCACTTAAATATGGCAAAACTGTCGCCATGTTTGATTTGGAAATGTCCGCCCTTCAAATTGCGCAACGCTTTATTTGTTCAACCGGGCGCGTTGCCATGGATTTAGTTAAGGGCGGTAGCAAGGATAACACAGTGTGGGCAACCCTGTTTGAAACTAAAAAATTATTAGAAAATAGCAATATTTATATTGACGACACCACCAGCATCAACCCAGCCGACATTTTGGGTAAATGCCGAAAATTGAAGGCAAAAGTTGGGCTTGATATGGTTATTGTGGACTATTTGCAACTTATGAAAAGTGAACGCCAAACCAAAGACAACAACCGCCAACAAGAAGTTACAGATATGACGCGAAACATGAAACTTGCTGCGCGTGAGTTGGGCGTGCCAATAATTTTGTTGAGCCAGTTAAACCGTGAAAGTGAGAAGCGCGCCGACAAAACTCCGCAACTTAGCGATTTACGAGAGAGCGGCAGCATTGAGCAAGATGCAGATATTGTTATGTTCATAACCGACACGGCAGACGACAAAGTTAAAGCAGATGGCGGCGACGATGCGCTAGACTATTCACTTGTTATTGCAAAACACCGCAATGGTATGCGCGGCACAATTCCAATTAAATGGAAGAGCGAGTTTACGCAATTCTACGAGCTGGGGAAGGACACTCTTTACACCCGCAACACAAGCAAGGTGCAAAAAGACGTGGTGCTAACCCCAACTAAAAATAGCGACATTGACGAAGCCTTTAAGGAGTAATTAGGAGAGATTTATGATTATTGACGAAATTAAAAAAGATAATGTACGCGCAATGAAAGAGCACGACGCAACCGCTCGTGCAATTTATGGCGTGGTTATGAACAAGGTGCTTTTAAACAACATTGAACTTAAAAAAGACGGCAAAGAGCAAACGGATAATGATGTTATTCAAAATTTGCAAAAAACAATTAAGGAATTAACCGAAGAAAAGGAAAATTACATTAAAGTTAACAATATGGTTGAAGCCGAGAATATTGAAAAACAAAAAACTCTTATTTCAAAATTTTTGCCACAAATGTTAAGCGAGGCAGAAATTAAAGCGATTATTGACACTCTTCCAGACAAAACAATTCCAACCATAATGAAACATTTTAAAGAGCATTATGCTGGCAAAGTTGATATGGGGGTTGTTAACAAAATTGCACGCGGTTAACGAATTGTGTTTAAATTGTTTTATTTATTTAGATTTTTACCTCTCACTAAATGCTAAAGCAAAATCGTTCGAAGCAAAAATCCAAATATAAAACGCAAGAATTCTAACGCAAGCAGTTGAACTTTCAGGTAAAAGTTGACAAATTGCAAATTGTAAACAATCGTTCAAATCAAACCCACAAATATAAAACGAAAAAATTTTAGCGTAAGCAGTTATCTTTTAGGTTAAGAAAGTAAGTTATAAAAGGCGGAAAGCCTTTTTTCTTTTTCTGCTTGCTTTTTTGCTTGGCGTGTGTTATAATATTAATATAGGGGTTAGGGAGTTTAATATGGAAATAAAAAAACTTGTGGTGCAATTAACCGAAAACATTAAAGAGCAAAAACAAAAAGCCAAACTTAATGAAGAAATAAGGAAGGAAAAAGAAAAGAAAGATTTAATTCATAAAAACTTTGGCGTTAATGACCACTATATTTCTGAAAGCAAGCAAGCAAAAATTAATGCAATTTACAAATTGCTTTATGAAAATCCGTATTTAACTAAGCAGGATTTGGAAAAAGTTTTAATAAGGCGCCCAATTTTATTTAATTATTATAGATACCTATTAAAAAAATACCCTAATTTTATTTATTCAATTAAAGCCGCTGGCCCATATTATTACATTTTAAGGGAAGCACAAGACAAACAAAACAAAAACGCAAACAAATTGCTATAAGGGGATTTATGGAAAAATTTGTTGACACTTCACACACCATTCACGATAAAGCATTTAAGGTTTTAACAGGAAAATTAAAAAACGAAAACATTAAAAAAGTTGTTGATGCCGGTAGCGGAGTTACCAGCGCTAGTATTTTGCTTAAATATTTTAAAGATGCAAGCGTGGATGCAATAATTTACCCGGGCGATAACCGAAAGAAAAATCCGCTTGAAAACGATATTGGCAGCAATCGGCTAAATGTGGTGGAGTTGGATTTAACAAAATCTTGTTTACGAAAAAAATACGATTTTTGCCTTGCGCTTTTAACGCTTGGCGAAGCACTTAATTTTGGCAATAGTTTTGAAAATTTGTTCCATAGAATTATGGACATTAAAGCACGCTATTTTGTGCTTTACGATATTTGGGAAGACCCCTGCGTGCACTTTAGATACATTGAACAATATTTAAAAGAAAAGGGCTTTAAAATTATTTTGAAAAAGAAGTTTAGAAATCCGCACCCAGAACACTATCCAAAAGTGAAGTACGACAAATACAAACTTGAATTTGATAGCAAACACTATATGGGATATTTAATTAAAAATTTAAATGTTGAATAAAACCTTGTCATTCTGAACGCAGTGAAGAATCTCAACCATATTATAAGATCCTTCGACTTTCACCCCATTGCGAACATAGTTCTTATGGGGCCCCGATACGCTCAGGATGACATTAAACACACGCATCATAATAGACGGAGAAACTGCTTTGTGCAGTTTTTTATTTAAATGCCTTTACTTTTTTTTGGTTATTTATTATAATTAACTAAACGAGGTGAAAATGAGCAATAAATTTTATATTACAACACCAATTTATTATCCAAGCAACAAGTTGACACTTGGCAATTGTTACACGACCGTTGTGTGCGATAGTTTGGCGCGCTTTAATCGTATGCTGGGCAAGGATGTGTTTTATTTAACCGGCACGGACGAACACGGGCAGAAAATTGAAAAGAAAGCGGCCGCAGAAAATAAAACCGAAATGGAGTATTTAAACGAAATTGTGGCGGACACAAAAGAGTTGTGGAAAACGCTAGATATTTCTTACGATAAATTCATCCGCACTACAGACGATTATCACGTTAAAGCCGTGCAAGCCATTTTTAAAACGCTTTACGATAAGGGCGAAATTTATAAGTCCACATACAAAGGTCTTTACTGCACGCCGTGTGAAAGTTTTTGGACGGAAGAGCAACTAGTAAACGGCAACTGCCCGGATTGTGGCAGACCGGTTGAGCCAATGGAAGAAGAAGCATATTTCTTCCGTTTGAGTAAGTATCAAGATAAAGTTACCAACCTTCTTAAAAACACCGATTTTTTGCGCCCTAAAACGCGCGTTAATGAAATGATTAACAATTTCATTAAGCCGGGGCTTAAAGATTTGTGCGTTAGCAGAACAAGCGTTAAGTGGGGCGTGCCTGTGGGGTTCGATACAAACCACACCATCTATGTTTGGATTGACGCGCTACCAAACTATTTAACAGCGCTTGGCTTTATGCAAGATAATGACCGCAACTTTAAAAAATATTGGCCGGCAGATGTGCACGTTGTGGGCAAGGAAATTGTTCGTTTTCACTCAATTATTTGGCCGGCAATTTTGATGGCGCTAGGCGTTGAATTGCCAAAACAAGTTTACGGCCACGGCTGGCTGATGTTTGGCAATGATAAATTAAGTAAATCTAAAGAAACGGGCAAAAAAGAAGTTATTGACCCGCGCATTTTGGCAGACCGCTATGGGCTTGACGCCGTTAGGCTTTTCTTAATTAAAGAAATTGTTTTCGGCCAAGATGGACCTTATAATCAAGAACTTTTCTTAACCGCCTTTAACACTGATTTAGCAAACGAATATGGCAACCTTGTTTCACGTACCTGCGGCATGGCACAAAAGTATTTGGACGGCATTTTGCACAAAGCAAAGGATTTAACCGAAGTTGATAACGCGTTTAAAAACGAAATTTTAACTAAACGCGGCGAAGTTATTAAACAGATTGAAGATATTAATCCATCCGGCGCGCTTAACACCGTGTTTGATATGTTTTCTAAATGCAACAAATATATTGATGACTCTGCTCCGTGGGTGGTGTTTAAAGAAGGCAATTTGGAGCGAATAAACACCATTTTAACTACTCTAAGCGAAGCAATATTAATAACAAACACCTTGCTTTTGCCATTTTTGACCGACAAACCAAAAACAATTTACGCAAATTGGGGATTAAAAACACCAACCTTGCTAAGCGAATATGAAAACTTTGGCTTTATTAAAGATAACACGCAAGTAATTAAGGGGGCAAACCTTTATGCCCGCCTAGACATTGCCAAAGAGATTGACGAACTAAACAAAATTGCAAATGAATAAAAAAAGACTGCCGAGCGGCAGTTTTTTTAATTTGCCTATTGACAAATTTAAAATTTTGTGATAAATTATAAAGCGAGGAGCGAATATGGAGAATTTAACAGAACAACAATTAGAACAGATAAACAAAGATGCCTACGATTTTTATTGCTATTTCTATCAAGTTGCGGCCAGCGTACTAGAAAAAAAATATGCTGGCAAAATAGATTACGAAACCGCAAAGTTAATTAGAGAAAAATTCATTAAGAAAAATGAAAAACGCAAACAACGAGACAAAATTATTAAAAAAATTCCATTAGTTAAACAAGTTTGGCAACTCTATATTGAACTAAAATGGGAAAAAATTGAAGATGGCTCGGTTGCAAAACGTTGGCTAAAAATGATGGACGCTTTAAAGGTAAATGAACTAACAACCGAAGATATTAAAACTGCGATTGCCAACCAAGATATTTATACAACCTATTTTAAAGAAGAATTTGAAGCAATAGCAAAACATCCATACGAGAACAACCCAGACACTGCCGAAACCCAAAACACAGAAAGTCTATAACATAAACTGCCGTTCGGCAGTTTTTTAATTTTCTAACTAATCATAATCAACATTTTCGTCTTGTAGAGTTGGAGTATCTAAAAATTGTAATATTGACATATTAAATGCGTTCGCTATCTTGTACACGAGAGAAAGAGTTGGGCTTTTAGAGTGGGCTCTATAAAAATTTTTTAAAGTTGATAATGGAACACAAGAAATTTTAGAAAGCCGATATAAAGACCAACCATTTTTAAATAACAGTTCGTCTATTCTTTTTGTAAAAGCCTTGCCCGTTGTTAAAAGTTCTTTCATAAAATATATTTTAGTTGTAGACTATAAATATTTTGGTGTTCAATTGAGACCATTATTCAATTGAGTTGCAATTTTCCATTATTTGTGCTAGTGTTATAGCGTTCAATTGAGTAGTATATGAAAAGTTGTTGTTTTATCGGGCATAGAAACGCAAAGTTGTCTGTTGAAGAAGTTAATTATTTAAAAACAATCATTATTAATCTCATAAATTGCGGGGTTGTTAGATTTTTATTTGGAAGCAAAAGCAAATTTAACGATTCTTGTTTTGATATTGTAGAAAAGTTGCAAGAAACATACAAACAGATTGAATTGGTGGGTTATTGTTGCAATAGTGAACATTTTTGTTTAAAAAATGAAAAAGAAATTGAAAATGCAGCATCAAAGATTATTGGAAAGACTATAAAAATTAAATTTTATGATAAAGTTGTTGATAAAAACTGTTCGGGTAAAGGTGCTTATGTGTTGAGAAATCAAAAAATGATTGATGATTGCGATATTTGTGTTTTTTATTACGATTTAAATTATAATCCAACCAATTTTAAAAGCGGAACACGGTTGGCATTTGATTATGCCATAAGGAAAAACAAAAAAATTTTTAATATTAAATTATAATATCATTTAATATAAAAATTTACAAAATTATGGGGCAATTTTAATTGCCTTATTTTTTGTTTTTTGCTAAAATTATATTATATATTTTATATATAATATAAAATTTGTTACCCCATTAAAAAGCAAGTAATTAACGGGGGCCCCGAATAGATACGTTCGACTATGTGTCGGCATATGTCATTCTGAGCCTGTCGAAGAATCTGCCGACACTACGCTCAGTATGACAATGATGGGGCATAATGGG
>CANRHL010000012.1 GCA_947630405.1 uncultured Clostridia bacterium | reverse complement strand
TCGAAATGAGAGATTTTTTAAACGCCAACTCCGCTGCCATAAAATTTGCCAATATATTCAACAAGTTCACTAAAACGAGAAAGGTCGGTTTCAGCAGCAATTTGTGCAAGTTCGGCTTTGTTTATTCTTGCAGGTGCAAAAATGTATTTTGGTTGATGCCTTTTAAAGAAATCGCTAGGCAAGCAATCAAAGTTTTGTGGGCACCTTGCCAAAGCAAGCCCGATTGCTGATGGAACAGTGTTATATAAACCTTCAATTTGTGCGGCGGTTAATTTGCTAAAAATTTCGGGCAATTTAATTATAATAGGGCCCAACAATTTTGGATTATCAGTAAAAGAGCGAACAACAAGAATTGGAAGTTTATTAAACTTAGAAGGGTCCAATTTCAGAGCAAAAATTGCATCTTCATAATTCGTTATTGTGGAAATATAATCTGGAAAGAATTTTAAATTGTTTTTAAAAATAGTTCCGTCTTTAAACATGTTTGCCTCTTCCAAAGTGGCTTGCACGGCATCACGCATTTCTTTGGTTGTGCCGGTAAGTAATGTGCCCTGGTCCTTTTTAAACATGTATGCCGGAGCAAAACGAATGAAATCCTTATTTTGTTCAACCAAAACTTCAATTAAACGTGAAAAATAGTCACTAGGTTTGCGGCCGTTTCTATATTTTTCATATAATTGGTCAAGTTCTTCGCTAAACTCTTTAAAAGCGGCAATATCTGCCGAATATCTTTCAAAGGCCTTTGTTGTGCCATCGGTTGATGCAGCTTCAAGCAATTTTGCCGCCAATTCTTGCATTTTAGCGTCAAGGTCGGTTTCAAGTTGAGCTATGCGCTCTAATGAATTTTTCTTTGATGCGTGTGCAGCCTCTTGCTTGCGTATAGTTTCTTCTGAACGGTTCGAATATGTTCTATCGGCACGCTCTCTTTTGCGTGCGGTGTCATTGGTCACCTTTTCAGTTTTTGCTCTAATTAAACCGCTATTGTCGGTTGGGTCGGACATAAAATCTCCGTAAGGTTTGCTTTTTCCCATAATGTTCTCCTCATTCGCTATATTAACATTTTGAAAAATGTTTGTCAATATTGGAGTGCAAAATTTTTTAAATTTTTTATTTAGGTTGTGTAATTAAAAATTTTTTACACAAGCGGTAGTAAAATGGCATACTAAACCGCAAATTTTAATAAATTAAACTATGAAAAAAGGTTTAGTTATTGCAAATGTTGTTATTGTGCTTATGCTGGTAACTTTGGTTGGGCTTAGTTTTTCTAACGCAAAAGCACTTAACGTTAAGGCAGATAACCGTGTTATTTATAATGGCAACACCGAAAACAACATTGTTTCGTTTATGATTAATGTTTACGAGGGTGGCGACCAAGTTAAAGATATGCTTGAAATTTTGGACGTTTACAAGGTTAAAACCACTTTTTTTGTGGGCGGCTGCTGGGCAACAAAAAATGTGGATTTAGTTAAAGAAATTTACTCTCGCGGGCACGAACTTGGTAATCACGGATTTTTCCATAAGGACCAAGATACCCTCTCGTTTGATGCAAATGTGGAAGAAATAAGGCTTTGCCACGAACTTGTTAGTAAGCACTTAGGCGTTGAAATGAAATTGTTTGCTCCGCCAAGTGGGGCGTATAACGTTACAACTGTTGATGCGGCAACCAGCCTAAATTACACCACAATTATGTGGACGCACGATACAATTGATTGGCGCGACCACGATGCCGATTTAATTTTTAAACGCGCAACAAAAAATCTTTCTAACGGCGATTTAATTTTGATGCACCCAACAAAAGAAAGCGTGGTGGCACTAAAAAACATACTTGCTTACGCGGTAAACAACGGATTTAACCCAACCACCGTTAGCGAATGTTTAAAATAAAAAGCACCCATAAAGAGTGCGAAGAAAATTTTATTTTTTGCGTGAATATATTTTTGCCATAAAATAAATTAGGCAGTTAAATTTATGTTTTACAAAGAACTTGCAGAGTTTATCTTTAAAGCCAAACATTTTTGTGCCGGAGATAACCTGTTTAATTGTTTCGTTATTGCAAAAGGAAGATATTTTAGGTTTTAATTCTTTATATTTCTTTCCATTAACAATGTCGTAACCCAGTTCAACAATTATAGACTTAATTAATTTTTGCGCGGCAATTTGCTTTGAAATATTTCCTCCAAAAGCCTCAGTTATAATTTGATTTTTTAGTTCATACAAAACCAAATTTCTTTCAACAAAATTGGCATGCGAACTTTTAGATAATCCGCTATTTGTTATGTAATATTTATATAAGGATTTATTTACATACGCAACAGAAGAAACATTTTTTAAATATTGCCAATTAAAAATTTCATCTTCAGCAAAAGTTAAATTTGTGTTAAAAAATTCTTTTATTAAACTTTTAATGTATAGTTTGTTACAAACATATCCAAATTGTTCGTTATTGTAAAGTTCAAATAAATCGTTTGGCAAAGAAAATGCGGTTTTGGCATAAGTTTGGTCAATTTGCTCGCCATCTATAATTTTTGCAACTCCGCACATTGCAAGTTGAAAATTGCCACTTGTTATTGCCGAATAAAGATTTTCTAAAAAATCGGGCGAAACTTCGTCATCTGAATCCACAAAAGCAATGTATTTGCCTTCCGCTTTCTGTATTCCATTGTTTCTGGTTGCCGAAATGCCAGAATTTTGTTGTGTAATTTTTAAAATGCGTTTGTCGGTATAACTATCTATAATTTTTGCCGAGCCATCAACACTGCCATCATTAATTATTATAAGTTGCCAATTTGTGTAGGTTTGGGCAATAATGCTATCAATTGTGCGCTGCAGGGTCTTTTCACTATTATAGCAAGGCACAATAACCGAAATTAAATCATTTTTATTAGAATTATTATTTTTTGTTTTGATATTATCACTTTTCATATTAACTCCAGCAAATATTATAACATAATTTAGGCTAAACTCCAACTTTTTGGCGGCAAAAAATGGCAGGAAAAGGAAATGAAAAGATAGGGTTAAATTTATTTTGATTTTTTTTAATTTTTTTGTATAATCAAAGTTAAGGAATTGATTATGGCAATCTATAAATCTTCTTTTAATAACAAAAATAATAAACCAGAAAAAGAAAAAAAGGAAAAACCCGTTAAACCTAAAAAGGAAAAGGAAAGGGAAGTTAAGCCTAAGCAACACGTTAAAGTTAATGTGCCGCTTATTTGCTTAATTAGTTTTGTGCTTTTGTTTGTTGTTTGCTTGCCACCTAACATTATTAAAAGTTTCATTTTAGGCACGTTTGGGCTTATTGTTTATCCAATTTGCATTATTGGTGCGGCTTTTTCAATTTTGTTTTTGTCTAAAAAGGTGTATAGAGTTAAAACCAAATATCTTGTGTATTTGTTTGTTGCACTTACCATTATTTGGTTTATTTTGCACCTAATTTTAACCGGCTGGCTAGATAAATCTAGTTATGGTGCTTTCCTTGTGGCAAGTTACAAGGCAAAAACCACGGCGGGCGGCTTGATATTCAGCCTAATTTCGTATCCTATTGAAAAGGCAATAACACTTGTTGGCGCCTACATAATTAGTTTTATTGCGCTTGCAATTTTCGTTGGCTTGATTGTAGATTACATTATTGTGGATAAAAATGTTGGCCACAAACAAAAGAGTAAATTCAACTTTAAAAATATTGAGGATTTTGAAGAATCCAGCACACCTAAAATTAGTGAAGAGGAACAACAAAAACAACTTGCAAAGCGTAGGCTTGGGCTAGAAAAGGGCGAAACCACAATAATTTCTAGTGATATGCCAAAGCCGGAATTAAACACTGCTCCGGTTAGGCCAATGAGCAAGCGAGAATATATTTTAACTCCGCTTGAGCCAGTTATTCCGCCAGAAAATGATGTTTTCTCAGACGATGTTCAGGGCTACAAGCCAAAGCAAGAGGATGAGCCAACTCAAATTAAACTTCGCCCATGGCAAGTTAACGGGCAAAACAACCTTAATCAAAATAAACCAGTTGAACCAGAGATTGAGCATACCGAACAACCAGAAACCGAACAACCAGCAGTTGAGCAGAGCGAAACGAGTGAAAGTGCGGTTGAGGAAATTGTGCCTAGCGAGCCAATTAACGAATTGAAAGAGGGTGAAGAAGAGCCTAAGTTAGAGCAAGAAACTGCGGAAGAGCCGGATATTTTTGAGGATAATAGTGAAGAATATAGCGAACTTAAAACGGAAGAGGATTATAGCGATTTAGCCGACATTAATGAAAATTACGAAACCGAACAAGAGAGTTCAACCGAAAGCACCGCTCAAGAAGTTCAAGAAGAAACTAACGCACAAGAAGTTGAAACAAGTGAAAATTCAACAGCTGCAGCCGTGCAAGAAATAACCCCTAACATAAAAGTGGAAGAATATGTTGACGAATATGGCTACGAGCAAAATGAAGAACTTGGCTCAACGGTGGAAACCGAAGTCGTGCGCCCAAGTGTGGATATTTCTAAATTCCACTTGCCAAATCAGGTTAAAAAACCTATTGCAAACGAGCAAGTTAAAATTGACGATATTAAGCCAAAAGAGGAAATTCCACCATATGTTGTTCCGCCTGTTGAATTGCTAAATTACATTGAACACACTTCGTCAATTAGCGAGGAGGCGTTGCAAGATAATGTTGCTCGCCTTGAACAAGTGCTTGAGGACTTTAAAGTGCCAGCAAAAGTTAACAATGTGCAAGTTGGCCCAGCGGTTACGAGATATGAACTTACTATGCCACGTGGCATATCGGTTAACAAAATTGCACAAATGGCAGACGATATTGCCATGACGCTTGCATCAAATGGTGCAATTCGTGTTGAAGCACCAATTCCGGGCAAAAATGCGGTTGGTATTGAAGTGCCAAATGATAGCATAACCCCGGTTAGTTTGCGTGAACTTATTGATAGCGAGGAATTTAGAGTTCGTGCAAATCCGCTTTCGTTTGTGCTTGGTAAGGATATTAATGGCGATATAATTTTCTGCAATCTTGATAAAATGCCGCACTTGCTCGTTGCGGGCTCTACGGGCAGCGGAAAATCGGTTTGCCTTAACACAATGTTGCTTTCAATGTGCTATAAGGCGGGCCCACAAGATTTAAGGCTGATTTTGGTTGACCCTAAAACAGTTGAGTTTACCACCTATAACGGCCTTCCTCATCTATTAATTCCAGAGGTTATAACCGGCAAGGATATGACCATCAACGCGCTTGATTGGGCAATCAAAGAGATGGAGCGAAGATATGCCTTGTTTGCTAAAAATCACGTTGTTAACATTAACGAATTTAACAAGAGTGATGCAGTTAAATTTAAGCGAGAGGAAAAGTTGCCGTTCATTGTTATTGTGGTGGACGAGCTGGCTGATTTAATGCTTGAAGCAAAGCGCGAAATTGAAGATAGAATTGCAAAACTTGCAGCCAAAGCGCGTGCGGCAGGAATTCACTTAGTTCTTGCCACTCAGCGCCCTAGTGTTGATGTTATCACTGGCACGGTTAAAGCAAACCTTCCTAGCCGTATTGCTTTTGCACTTACTAACTTTATGGATAGTAAAACAGTGCTTGATGGTGGCGGAGCAGAAAAACTTTTAGGTAAAGGCGACATGTTGTTTAAGCCGCAAGATAAGCCAGAGCCAAGGCGTGTGCAAGGTGCGTATGTTTCTAACGCTGAAATTGCAAAAGTGGTTGAATATATTAAGGACCACAACAAGCCTGTTTACGATGAGGATGCGGGCAGAGCAATTAAAAACCCTTATCAAGAAAGGAGCGGCGGCGGCAGCGAGGGTGGAATGGACGCACAAGAGTTTGACCCAGTGCTTAAAGACGCACTTTATATGTTCATTCAAAACAAACAAGCAAGTGGAAGTATGATTTCAAGGCGATATTCGGTTGGCTTTAATAGGGCTGGCAGAATTATGGACCAAATGGAGCGAGCCGGCTTTATTGGCCCACAAGAGGGCAGTAAGCCACGTCAAGTGCTTATCACTATGGAAGAATATAATGCCATTTTCGGCGAAAAGGAATAGAAAAAATGGGCAAAATGCCCATTTTTTGTTACGCAAGTTTTTGAATTGTTAAATAAGTGCCGCTATAAGTTACGCTTGCATTTTGAGTTACGGTTAAACCAACCGTGCCATCAGTTGTTAAGTTAACAATATAAATGCCATTTAAACCTGTTGTTGTGCTAGCAGCACCAGTTTTTGTGGTGGCACCAACGTCCGAGCCGTCAACCGATAGTGTTATTGAAGGGGTGGTTGTGTCGCCAGTTGTGCCTATTGTGCCATAACTAACAAGATAACTTCCGGCAGTTAAGTCTACATTATTGTCGGTTGTGTCTAGTGTTATATCTGTTTGGCCGGCAGGGTATTCGTTGCCAGCAGCCAAAGTTAAAGCAGCACCAGCACCGCCGGTTGCACTAAACGATGCAACGGCAACAGTTGCAGGAGTGCCAGCAGGACCCGTTGCACCAGTAGGACCGGTAGGACCGGTTGCTCCAGTAGGGCCAGTTGGGCCAACAGTGCCTACTCCGGCAGGACCTTGCGGACCAGTTGGACCTATTGGGCCGGTAGGGCCGGTTATGCCAGTGAAGATGATTCTATCAACATTTACGCCGCCACCTTGACCAAATGGTGGTTGAGGTAAGTTGGGGCGGTTGCAACAAGAAAAGTTTTGATTAAAACAACAACTCATAATTCTCCTTTTGGTAGAAATTTCTACCTACTTCATACTATGAGAAATTAAAATTTTTGTGCTAGTTATTTTTCACGCAATAATCCTTTTAATAATTGAAATTGAAAAAACATAAGAACTCTCACAAGAATATATTTCAATATGTGGTTTATGTCATTTTGAGCGGAGCATAGTCTTTTTATGTTGTGTTGTCAACGTGTAACAAAAAATTGTAGCCTAAACTTGTCATTTTGAGCGGAGCGTAGCGCAGTCGAAAAATCCACCAATTTATGCGGTTTAACAAATAAAAACCAGGCGGTTTGTCGTAAATTATAAAAATTTATCATAAAATGTAATATGGTAAATATATTTAATTCTATTATTTATAGCATTAAAGCAAAAAAAGTTCTGTTCACTTTTTTAATATTATTATCCGTTCTTGTTGGCGTGTTGGCGGTGGTTTCTGCCGTCAATTTAAGCGGAAGTTTGTTGCCACTAGATTTATCTAACATTGCATTTATTAAATATTTGAGGGGAGATACCGGCTTTGCCTTTCTTTTAACCGGCACGCTTGTCAATTTGCTCTTGTTTTACATAATAATATTTTTGTTTTGCAGTAAAAAATTTTTGTTTCCGCTTGCAATAATATTTTATTTGTATTTTGTGTATAGCCAAGTTATGATTTTTGTTACAATCTTTCTAATTTACGGATTTTTTAACACCCTTATTTTACTTTTGTTTTTGCTTGTTTACTATTTGGCTATATTTTTGCTCTTAACACTTATTGTTATTGATTTATCTAACATTTGCGGGGCGGGGTATTTTAAATGTTGCATTAATAAAAATGAAAGCAATCTCATATTTTTAACTATTGCCCTTATTTTGATTTCACTTATCTTTTGCGTGATTATTACCATATTAAAAACATTTGTTATCTTGTTAATTTATTAAATTTTAAAAAAGGTATTTACAAATCTTCTTTTTTGTGTTATAATGCTAGCAAGGAGTGAAAAATGAAAGCAGTTATTTTAGGCGCTGGTTACGCCACAAGATTAAGAAGTGTTACCAACAACGGTGAACTTGCAAAACCGCTGTTGGAAATTTGCGCAGAAGGCAAAAAACAATCTATTTTATACTTTTTGCTAGATAAACTTTTTGAAACAAAATTTTTTGACGAAGTTATTGTTATAACAAACAATAAATATTACAATCAATTTTATGAGGCCGTGCAAGATTACACCGCTTTGGGCAGGGCAAACTGCCGAATTAGTGTGCTAAACGATGGCACAAATTCAAGCGAGGAAGCGTTGGGCGCAAATGGGGATTTAAATATTGTTAACAACTATATTCCACAATCGTATGCCGATGGTGTGCTTGTTGTTGCAGGCGACAATTATTTTGATTTTGATATTAGTGATTTAGTTGATTTCTTTTATAACGTTAGCGCAAAAAACGGAGCCGCTAGCAATGTTGTTGTTTCCAAACGCTACCCAGAAAGCGAAAAGGAAAACATTGCAAACAAATTTGGCATTTTGGACATTGGAGTAAATTCCCGCGTTTATTCGCTTGACGAAAAGCCGGGTGTTGAAAACATTAAATCCACAAATGTTTGCCTTGCAACTTACATTTTTAATAGGTTGGATTTCGATTTAATTTCTCATTATTTAGGCTATGTTGCCGAAACTCAAAAACAAAAAGATAGTTTAGGATATTTCATTAATTTCATAATTAAAAACACACCAACTTACACCTATCAATTTACCGGCAACTTTATAGACATTGGCTCGCCAGAAGATTATTATTCAATTTCAGATAAACCAAAATCAGTTTAATAAAAATCAACCGCCACCGGTTGAATTTTTATAGATAGTTTACAATTTCAGGAAATTCTTTTCCATAACCCGTTACGGCGGTGAAATGGCCGGCTTTTTCAATAATCACTTTTTCTGCTTTTATGGTTGTTGCAAATCTATCTAAAATATTAAAATCGTAAATGTCGGTCGGGCTATAAAAACAAATTCGCTTATCTGCAAAATTGATAAAGTCCGCTAAATTTTCAACAAAAAATGTTTTGTTTATAATTTCCCAATCGGGATGCGGCGAATTAATGTTGTTTTCGTTAAATGGCACAACACCAATAAATTTTTTAATTTTCAAGTTGTTTTGCATTAAATATTTCACGGCAAAAATGCAACCGGTGGAGTGGCAAACAAAAACACTATCTTTGTTAATGAATTTTTTATATTTATCAAACTCTTTTGCCCAACTAGAAAAACTCATTTTTTCAATTGCTGGAAAAGTTGGCGCATAACAAGAAAAGCCACGTTTTTCAACCGTGGTTTTTACAAAATTGTACCAATAATCGTTGGATGTCTTGCCTAGCGCGTGAATTACAAAATAATTTTTCATTGGAGCGGATGATGGGAGTCGAACCCACCTCACAGGCTTGGGAAGCCCACGTACTACCGATGTACTACACCCGCGCGGTGCAAACTGCATTTATGTTAGTTTGCTTGTTTTACGGCGCAAACATTAACTTGTTATTTGTTTGCACCGTTATTATGAGGGAACACCACTTTTAGTGTTTTTCCCTCATTACTCCTTTTCCACGTCACGAATGGCATCTTTGCTAAATTGCTCATAAGTTCGCAATTATAAGCTTAGATTTGTTCGTTCCTTTACCCACAAAACAATAAATTGCTTTGAGGGGCCCCTGTTGAGCACTTCGTTAACTCGTTAAAAGTTTTTTATTTTCGTTTTTGCTTGTTTGTTCCTTTTCCCGCTGCGCCATTTGTCTTGCGGGTTTATTAAAAGGTTTGTTTCACGGCGCAAAGGTTAACTTGTTGCGTTTTTATATTAGCATATTTTCATAACTTTATCAACTAATTTGTTAAATTTTTTAAACGGGTCTTGACAATCTGCCTTTTTATGATATAATTTGCACATATTATCGCAAACAAGGAACATAAATTTGAGTGTATAGCGATTTGCTCTCATAATGCAAGTTCGAAGGAGAGGTTATGACATACGAAGAATCTATAAAGTTGCGAAATGATGAAATAAATGGCACATTGAGGCTGCCTATAAATTACAACGCAGAAAAGGACAAATTGCATCTTTTATTAAAAGATATTTATTATTTGCTTGTGGCTGAAAATGGCAAAGGTGGACTTTTACAAAAACTTTATTTAAAATTTAAAATAAAAAAACATAAAAATGTTATTTCGTTCAGCGGGAAAAACACGAGGGATAACCCGCACAATTTAAAAACATCCTTTGGCAAAGGGAATTTTTTTGACGCACACGATTTGTTTACTAGCGGAAAATATCCTGATTTTATCAAAAATAATTATTGTTTTAGTAACGCAATGAGCTTTTTAATATACATGAAAAGTTGCGATGTTCAATGCGAAATGTTATCGGGGATTGCATATTTTAAAACCCCATTTTTACACTCTGTAATTTTAATCCACGAAGATGAGGAAAAACCTCAAATTATTGATTTTAACTTTAATTTGGTTATGGATTATGACCTTTACATAAGCCTATTTCAATTTGAAACGCTTTGTGTAGTGGAAAAAGAAAAACTACTTGCCGATATTGACGTTTTGTTGGACAAGCGCCTTACATTAAGTTGCTGCCACGTTTGTTTAGCTTATGACGATGCTCTTGCCTACAAGAAAAACAAACTGCAAGAAATGGACGAAAAAATCAATGCGCCAATTGACAAAAGCGAATTACTTGAGCGGATAGAGTTTAAAATTTAGTTAAAAATGAAAATTCTTTTAAAAAGTGTTGACAAAACTAAAAATTTTTGTTATTCTTAACTCGCATGTTAGGTATGGCGGTGTGGCTCAGCGGTTAGAGCAATCGGTTCATACCCGATAGGTCGGTAGTTCAATTCTACCCACCGCCACCAATTCTCTAATCCTTACCTTAAATAAAACAGGAAAAGGAGTAATGAGGGAAAAACTGCTTGCAGGTTGTCCCTCATAGAAGTGCCGATTTCGGCATAAATGAAGTTTTGCGAATAGCAAAACAATAAAAGAGCCGATAATCGGCACGTGGTCCCTTCGTCTAATGGTTAGGACATCACCCTTTCACGGTGGCAATATGGGTTCGAATCCCGTAGGGATCACCAAAAAATTCACACTTTACGTGTGATTTTTTTATACTTCGTATTGACTGCCTTCGTATAAAAAACACCTTGAAAATGGAAAAGGAGTAATGAGGGAAAAACGGCTTGCCGGTTGTCCCTCATAGGACTAGGCGAACCGCCTAAAAGAGAAATCCGCAAAATTTATTTTGCGGATGATAATAGAAGGCGTGTTCGCCTAGTTGTCGATCATCCAATCGACATAGACGGCGTAGCCGCGGGTTGGGTCGTTGATGAAAACGTGAGTAACGGCGCCAACAATTTTGCCATTTTGCACAATAGGGCTGCCACTCATGCCTTGAATTATGCCGCCGGTTTTTTGCAAAAGTTCTTTATCGGTAATTTTAATAATCATACTTTTATCGTCTGCTGTGTTTTGTTTGTTTGCCCGTATAATTTTAATATCGTACGCCTTAACTCCGCCGTTATCAAGCGAACAATATATTTTTGCATCTCCAAGTTTAACCGAAAGTCTGCCGCCTAAAATTGCGGTGCGGTCGGCATCAATAATGGATTTATTTAAAATGTTGCCATAAACACCGTAGTCGCAGTTGGTGTCGGCAAGGCCGATTGCGTCGTCGCTCAAATTTATTGACGAACGGATTTCGCCCGGATTATTTTTTTCGCCCTTTTTAATGCCAAGCAAACGGCATTTATAAATGTTGCCGCTATCCACCAAAAAGTTTTCACCTAAACTGCTGTCAACAATAGGGTGGCCAACCGCGCCAAAGCGAAAATCATTTTTCTTAACATAGGTTAGTGTGCCAACACCGCTTGCGTTATTGCGCACCCACAAGCCAAGTTTGTATTTCTGGCTGGCGCTATCTAAAACGGGCGTTATTTTTGTTTTAATTTCTTTACCATCTCTACGAATGGTCAACTTCAATTCTTTGCCGGCAAAAGTTGGCAAGTTTATAATTCGGTCTATATCTTCAATACTTTCAATATCAATATCTTCAATTTTCAAAATCGCATCGCCGTCCATAAGGCCGCTATCTTTAACCGGCTCTTTTTCGCCTTCGGCAGTAACAATTTTATTGCTGCCAACACAAATAACCCCTTCGCTGAAAAGGTTAAAACCAACCGTTTCGCCACCAACATAAACATCGGTGTCGGTAAGCAAGCGAACATTAACTTTTTTTATTGTGAAAAGGTTAAAAAGTTTAACGCTCATAACCGTGTCGGTCAACTCGCTATCGGTTGAAACATCAATGTTTTTTGGCAACTCCAAATTGATTAGCGGCGAAAACTCGTTGTTTTCATTGCTATCTAATATGTCGCTATAAGTAACCACCATATTTTCTGGCAGATTGTTAATTTTTTTTATGTTTGGCAGCAAAAAAGCAGTAAAAACAAGTGTTACAATAACCGCCAATGAAACAAAAAACACTTTTTTCATAAAAACCTCTTTTATATTGTGTGAAACAATAAAAAATTTATGTAATCGCCACGCTTTTACAAAAATTTGTTAAATTTTTAAAAACCGCTTGACAAATCTCGGTTTTTGTGTAAAATATGCGTTGTACCTAGGCAAAGTTGTGCGAAACTCCAACGCCAACTTGGTTTAAGGCGAATTTATTAAAAGGAGAGAATTATGAAATTGAATAAGGCAGAAATTGTTAAGACTTACGGCAAAAACGAAGCAGATACCGGCAGTGTTGAAGTTCAAATTGCTCTTTTAACTGAAAGAATTAAAAACTTAACCGAACATTTGAAAAAGAATAAACAAGATTTGCACTCAACTCGTGGCCTTAACAAAATGGTTTCAACAAGAAAAAAATTGTTAGACTATTTAACAAAAGTTGACATCAACCGTGCCCGTGCAATTAAAACAAAACTTGGCATCCGCGGTTAGTTAAGTAAATTTTCGATAACACATATTTTGTTCACTAGACGCTTACGCTAAATCGTTCACAAAACAATGTGTGAAAAAAAATTTTTTTAATCAAATTTGCTCCTAGGTTAAAGTGGAGCGATAAATTTAAATAAAAAAGGTGGCAATTATGCCGCTTTTTTGTTTGAAAATTTTAGGCAATTTGGTATTATTAATTTGGAGTTTATATGAAAATTGAATTATTAAAAGAAAAAGATATTTCAGAATTACAAAAAATGATTGTTAAGGTTATGAAAAAATCTTTTGTTGGTTACTATCCGGCCGCATGGATAGAAGATGCTATTTCGCACCAAACAATAGAGCGATTAACTCAGAAACAAAAAACCTTACATTTTTATGTTTTAAAGGACGGCGGAAAAATTCGTGCTTGCGGGGCGATTGGCGGAGATTATTATGGCAATAAAAATGAAGCAAATTTATTTTCTGTTTATGTTGACCCGGACCATCAAGGCAAAGGCTACGGCAGGGCGATTATGGAAGCCCTTGAAAAAGACGAATATTTTACGCGCGCAACAAGAATTGAGTGCCCTTCTAGTTTAAATGCAATACCTTTTTACTATCACATGGGCTATAGGCACAAAAATGGCGAATTAATGTGCCAATATGGTGAAGTTTATTTGGAAAAGTTTAACAAATGACATTTGAAAATAGAGTTTATAGCGCAATTAAAAAAATCCCTTCGGGCAAGGTTACAACATACAAAGAAATTGCAAAATTTTTAGGCTCGCCAAATGCTGCACGGGCGGTTGGCAATGCTTTGCATAAAAATCCGTTGCCAATAATTCAACCTTGCCATAGAGTGGTTAATTGTAAGGGCGAACTAGCCAAAAATTTTGGTTTTGGAGGAGAGAAAAAACAAAAAGAACTTTTGCAAAAAGAAGGGGTTAAAGTAAAAAATAACAAAGTTGACTTAAACAAATATTTATTCCATTTTAATGTTGACAAATAAAAAATTATCTATTATAATAAAAGAGCAACAAAACTTTAAAGGCTAAACGCAGTGTTTACTTTATTAAAAATGAACCGAACAAAATTTTTGCTCTTTAAACATTTTGGGGTCCCCACAAGACAAATGTCGAAGTGGGGTGTGGCGGTGCAAACAAATAACAAGTTAACGTTTGCACCGTAAAACAAGCAACAAACAAAATCAAAAAACTTTTAAAGAGTTAACGCAGTGCTCTCCTTAATTAAATTGGAGGAGGAGCAATGAGGGGGAAACATTCCGGGGTCCCCATAAGAACTTTGTTCGCAATGGGGTAAAAGATGGTGTTCCCTCATATGTGAGGAGTGAACAAGCAAAAAACGAAATTTGCGTTTAGCAAATGAGAAAAAGCGCAGTTCACGACGAGCGGCTATGGCGGAATTGGCAGACGCGCAAGACTAAGGATCTTGTGGTTTAACACCCGTGCAGGTTCAAGTCCTGTTAGCCGCACCATACACACTGAACAAAATGTCTTATTTAAGGAGTGAAAAATCAATGAACAAAAAAACAAGAGAATTATGTGAAATTATTAAAAATGCAGATCCATTTAAAGATGAATTTTGGAATGAAGTGCTTAGCGACCAGGTTAATGAATTTGTAAACAACTTTTCCAAAAAAGATTGGATAGATGTAGTTTCTATTTTACCTCTTGGAAATCGAGAAAAAGACTATTGTTTGTTGGAAGTTATTTGCAACAATAGTACAAATGAAATTTTTGCTTTAACAATTGGAAAAATGATTGAGTTGATTTGTCAAGATTATGATTTTCTTGATTTTGTTATTGACGAAAAAGTATCTCGATTAAATTTAAGTAAAGATATTTTAGAGAAATTAAAAAATGCTTGTAGTGAAAGAATAAGAAACATAAAAGCAAATATAAGAGGACTTGACTTTAAACTAAAAAAATTTGAAACTTTTATGAAGAATTCTTGATTTCAATAAAATCAAATTATTGTCGCAAAATCAAAACCATTGCAAAATCAAAATTTAAGAAATAAAAAAAAGACTTTGTGCCAAGTTGTTATACAAAAAACCAAATTGTTTAATTTGGTTTTTTATTTTAAATGTGGTATAATGCTATTTGTGAAAAATTTTGTTAAAGTTTTAACATAATTTACATTTTATTTAATAAAGATTATTAGTTTGGGAGTTTGTATGTTTAAACTTTTAAAGTATATGAGAAAGCGGGATTGGGGTGCAATGATTATTATTGCCATTTTTGTTGTGCTCCAGGTGTGGCTTGAAATTACAATGCTTGGCTACACGCGTCCGCTTTCAAGCGAACTTGCCGCTCAAACCATAACCATGCAAGATGTGTGGACGAACGGCGGATTTATGTTGTTGTGCGCCTTGGGGAGTATGATTGCGTCGTTTATTTGCAGCTTTTTTTGTGTGCGTTTATCTAACTCGTTTTCATACAATTTAAGAAACATTATAAATGCAAAAATTTCTAGTTTCTCTTCTAACGAAATGAAGAGTTTTTCAACTGCAAGTTTGCTAACCCGCACCACAAACGACGTTATGCATGTGCAAATGTTTATTTCAATTGGTTTTCAAATGATGCTTAAAGCACCCGTGCAAGCAATTTGGAGCATAACCGAAATTTCTTCAACAAGTTTTGAGTGGACAATGGCAACTGCAATTGCAGTTGTGATAATTTTGGCAGTGGTTGGCACAATTGTTGCACTTGTTTTGCCAAAACTCAGAAAGGCGCAAAAGTTGATAGACAATTTAAATGGTGCAATGAGGGAAAATGTTTCTGGCGTGAGAGTGGTGCGTGCGTTTAATGCGGAAGATTTTCAAGAGCAAAAATTTGAAATTGCAAATGATGCGCTAACAAAAAATCAGTTGTTCACAACGCGAACGATGGGCCTTCTTATGCCGGCAATGACTGTTTGCATGAACGGGCTTACGCTTGCAATTTATTGGATTGGTGCAGTTTTGATTAACAATGCCGCCATTTTTGAGCGGGCAGATTTAATTGGCAGCATGAACGAATTTACGCAACTTGCAATGCGCGCCGTTATGGCGTTTATTATGCTTATTGCCGTTTTCATTTTGTTGCCACGCGCCATGGTATCGGCAAGGCGTATTAATGAAGTGCTGGATACAAAACCATCAATCATTGAAGGCAATAAAACGGCGGACGAAAATATTAAAGGCGAAGTTGAATTTAAAAATGTTTCGTTTAAATATGCCGATGGCAGCGGCGAAGTTGTTAAGGACATAAATTTTAAAGTGAACAAGGGAGAAACGATTGCCGTAATTGGTGCAACCGGCTCGGGCAAAACAACACTTATTGACCTTATACCGCGTTTTTACGATGTAACTTCGGGCGAAGTGTTAGTTGATGGGCAAAATGTGAAGGATTATAGAGAAGAAGATTTAAATAACAAAATTGCACTGATTTCGCAAAAAGCGTGCTTGTTTAAAGGCACAATTAAAGATAATTTAACCTTAGGTTACAATGGCGAAGTTGCTGATGACGATGAGAGAATTACAAACGCGCTAAAAATGGCAGAAGCAAATTTTGTTTTTGACCTTGAAAAAGGTGTTAACAGCGAAGTGGCGCAAGGTGGCACAAATTTCTCGGGCGGGCAAAAACAACGATTAAACATTGCGCGTGCCTTGTTTAAAGATGCCGAGATTGTGATTTTTGACGATAGTTTTTCCGCCCTTGATTATAAAACTGATATGCTAGTTAGAAAAAATATTAAACAAAACCTTAAAGATAAAACAATAATAATCATAGCACAACGCATAGGCACAATTAAAAATGCAGATAAAATTTTAGTGCTTGACGATGGCAAAATTGCCGGGCTAGGCAAACATGAAGAGTTGCTTAAAACCTGCCCAGTATATAAAGAAATTGCACTTTCACAACTAAATAAGGAGGAATTATAATATGCCGGGACCAATGATGAGAAGGGGCGCGAAAAAAGAAAAATTTGACGCCAAAAGTTTTAAAAAGATTTTAGTTTATTGCAAGCCTTATTTGCCGGCAATAATCATAAGTTTAATTTGTGCGGTTGTGGGCAGCATAACAACAATTATCGGGCCAACAAAAATTGAAGATTTAATAAACATTATTCTTGAAGGCATAATTTCTTCAATAGATATGCAAGCCTTTGTGCGCATGGCAGTAACCTTGCTTGTTATTTACATAACGGGTGCGGTGTTCAATTATGCTCAACAATTTATTATGGCAAATGTAACGCAAAAAACATCTAAAAATTTGCGCACAGACATTGACGAAAAAATAAACAGACTGCCACTTAAATATTTTGACACCACCACAAAAGGCGACATTTTAAGCCGTGTTACAAACGATGTTGACACCATTGCACAAACGCTTGGCAGTTCAGTTGCAAATGTTATTAGTGCAATTGTATTGTTTGTTGGCGTTATCATTATGATGTTTACAACAAATTGGATTCTATCGCTTGTTACGATTGGTGTTTCACTTTTTGGCTTTTTGTTTATGGCGTTAATTTTAAAGCACTCGCAAAAATATTTTTACAAAGTGCAGGCCTATGTTGGCGACCTTAATGGCCACATTGAGGAAGCATACACAAATTATCAAGTTGTAAAATCTTATAACGCGGTGGATAACGAGTGCAAAAAGTTTGAACAGCACAATAAAAATTTATATTCAGTTGCGTGGAAAGGGCAGTTTTTATCTAGCATGATGCAACCAATTATGGCTTTTGTTGGCAACCTATCTTTCGTGCTTATATTTGCCGTTGGCGTTGCAATTGCGTTAAACGGCGGGCAAGGCGTAACGCTTGGCACACTTTCTGCGTTTGTAATTTATGCAAATTTATTCACTCAACCGCTAACCACAATTGCGCAGAGCATGACGTCAATTCAGCAAGCAAGTGCAGCGGGCAAACGCGTGTTTGAAATGCTTGATGCAGACGAACTTGACGATGAAAGCAACAAAACCAAACAATTGACCGACATTAAAGGCAAAGTTGAATTTAAAAATGTTAAATTTGGCTATAATCCAGAAACGGTTGTTATTAAAGATTTTTCGGCTAGCATAAAGCCTGGGCAGAAGGTGGCAATTGTTGGGCCAACGGGTGCGGGCAAAACAACAATTGTTAATTTGCTAATGCGTTTTTACGAAACCGATGCGGGCGATATTTTAATTGACGGCACATCAATAAAAGATATAAAGCGCGAAAACGTGCACGATTTATTTGATATGATTTTGCAAGACACTTGGCTATTTACAGGCACAGTTAGAGAAAACTTGGTTTATAACAAGCAAGGCATAAAAGATAGCCAGCTTGACGAAGTTTGCGCGGCCGTTGGCCTAACGCACTTTGTTGAAACCTTGCCAAATGGCTATGATACAGTTTTAAGCGATGTAAGTTCGCTAAGCGAAGGTCAAAAACAACAATTAACAATTGCCCGTGCCATGATAAAAAACAGTCCGCTTTTAATTCTTGACGAAGCTACAAGCAATGTGGATACACGCACCGAACAAGTTATTCAAAATGCGATGGATAAGTTAACAAAAGGGCGAACGTCGTTTATTATTGCGCACCGGCTTTCCACCATCAAAAATGCAGATATAATTTTTGTTTTGCGTGATGGCGACATTGTTGAAAGCGGCAATCATGAACAACTTTTAAAAAAGAACGGCTTTTACGCCGAACTTTATAATAGCCAATTTGCTTTTGTTGGCTAAATAAAAAATCTCGCAAGAGATTTTTTATTTTTTGGCATTTTTAGTTGGAAAAATGAAAAATTTCCTTTATAATATATTACACATAAATTTGCAAAACATATTAAACTAAAAATTTAAATATATTTTTGCAAAAAGTTTAATAAAAAATTACAAAATTTGCTAAAAGGAAATTATGAAAAAAGAAAAGATTAAATGTATTATAGACACCGACCCCGGTGTGGACGATAGCGCTGCGATAACGCTTTCTCTTTACGATGATGTTATGGATATAAAACTAATTACCACCGTTAACGGCAACGTTAGTTTGAATAAAGTTACAAGAAATATTTTACATATTTTGGAAAAGTTTAACCGCACAGATATTCCGGTTTACAAGGGCGCAACAAAGGCAATGTATCGCGTTAGCCCAGATGCAAGCTTTATTCACAAATTTGAAGGCCTGGGCAACTATATTCCACCAAAAACTGTTAAAACCTTGCCAAAGGGTGACGATGCGGTTGAAGCCATGTATGAAGTTATTAAGCAAAATCAAAATGAAATTTGCGTTATTCTTCTTGGCCCGCACACCAACATGGGCACGCTTTTAACGCGCCACCCAGATGTTAAGTATATGATTAAGCACATCTATTGTGAAGGTTGCGCCCCTTATGGCGATAAAACTCAGGGCAGGTGGGTTAACTATATTTCGTTTAATGTTTCTAGCGACCCCGAAGCATTTAAACTTGTTATGGAAAGCGGCATTCCGGTTACAATCATCCCTTCAATTATGGGCAGAGAGCTAGCCAACTTCACGGAAGAAGAAGTTAACAAAATTGGCTCAATTAACGATACGGGCAGGTTCATTTATGAAATGTATTCTGGCTATTGGGAGCATGGCTATGACGATAGGCGCATTGCAACAAACGACACTTGCGCCGTGCTTGCGTTAAGAAATCCTAAACTATTTAAAACCAAAAAAGCATTCTTTATGGTGGATACGGACGAAATGCCGGGCAAAACCATGATTGAATTCAACAAGCTTGGCAATGTGGATTATGCCTATAAAGTGAACCGCAAAAAACTTCACAAATTCTATTTTAATGCGGTTAAAAAACTAGAGCGCTTTAAATTTTATAATAACCCCTTGACAAAAGTATAACTTTGTGTTATACTTTTTATATGAGTGAAAGTAAATTTGAGTTTGACGAACAAATCATTAAAAAACTTAACGACAATTGCGCAAAAGTAGATGAGCATAACTACTTTAAATTTTTAAACGCAAACGTGGACGGTGAAAATAGTTCAATTAGTTATTTCTTAAAAGGTTTAATAAGGAATTTATCTTTTGAGCCAAATCATAAAGATAAAAAAATCAATTTAACTAAAGACGAACAAATAAAACTGGTAATAGAATTTTATAAGGGTTTAGATGCCAAAACGGGTGAACTTGTTGAGCAAATTTTAACGGGCAAACATGCGGATTACAAAACTCAAATAGGCATTGACGAAACGCTTGAACATACAAAAGGCAATGTTGGCAGCGGTGAAGATAGCGCGCAAATTGAAGTTGAAGTAATCTTAAATGGCACACTTGATGGGCCAATAACCATAGCACACGAAGCAGCGCACGCAATTTCTGCACACCACGTGCAACTTAACAAATTAGAAACCGTTAAAGAAAAGCGGAAAGCGGCAAAGTTTTTAAATAGATACTCAGTTGATTGCATTGGCGAAGTGGAAAGTTATATAATTGAGCTTTTGTTTGTGGATTTCCTTTTAGAAAAAGGGGTTATGCAAAAAGACGACTATGAAAATTTTATGGCACAACGCAACAATAATTTGGTTAATGAAATTTTTCAAATTTTGCAAGAAAACGATGTTGTTTCTCACCTTGCTTGCCCTATAACGATTGAAGCCTTTAAAGAGTTTGAACAAAAAATTAAGGCATCAAAAAACTATACCGCAATAATGAATAGGTGCAGAATTATGGCAGAATGTAAGGACGAACATCCATCTTTTGCCGAATACAAATTTAGATATGTTGTGGGCGAAGTGGTTTCCACACTTTGGTTTGAAAATTTTAAAAATTGTAATGCAAGCGAGCAAAAGCGCATGCTTAAAACCTTTTTAGATTATGTTACAACCAAAACCGACCATGTTGGAATTGAAGAGATGATGCATATTCTTTTAGGCAGCAACGTTAAAGAAACGTGCGAGCAGTATTATGATTTAAAAAAAAACAACACGGTAACTGTTTAAAGATTTTAAAAAATTTTTAAAAAAGGTATTGACAACTATTAAAATTTAATATATAATAATAGCATAAAAAGGGAGTAGTTTCATTTACTAATGTCTTTTGGGTGTCAAGACGGATTTAATCCCGCTCAAAAGAGTGAACACTGTTCATTAACAAGACTTTTTAACGAAAGTCTTGTTTTTTGTTAAACTGCCTTAACAAAAACCGACTTTTAAAGTTAATTAAACATTTAAGAGGAGGGTTTATTATGAAAAAACGTTTAATTAGTTTAATGCTTGCCGGAGCATTAATGGCCGGCGTTGGTGCATTGGCTGCCGGTTGCGGCGAGGCCAATGATAACAATAGCGAATTTAAAGGAGATTTGTCTGTTGCCGGGCAACAATATGGCGATAAAATAGATCACGATGGCATCTATCGTGGCGCTGCTTATAAGTATGACGATATTTATGTTGTGTTAGATCAAAACGGCAAAAAAGTTTTGCATCATGGTGATGTTGAGCAGTTGCTAAATGACACATATAGGGGTTCGGTTGGCTCGGGTAACTGGCTTTACGATTTTGATTGCACTGAGCCTTTTGCAACCGATTGGCAACACGCTTTCTTTGACGAAAAGCCAAGCGAAGATTTTTACACAGAAGAATGTGATGATTGTTTTCATGCAGAATAGCAAATTAAAGTTTTTAACTTAACAAGTTAAATTAGTTTTTAATTAAAAAAGGAGAAAATATGAAAAAGAAAAGTTTAATTAGTTTAATGCTTGCTGGTGCAATGCTAACCAGCGTTGGATTGATGGCTGCTGGTTGCGACGGCGATAGCAACGAAAATGTTGAGCAGGGCGTGGTTGATGGCGGAGCTTGTTCAGTATTATATGCTAAAAATATGATAGTGGCATTATATGAAAAGAAAATTGTTCTTCACAAAGCTGACATTTACAGTCAATGTCATTATGATGGTGCCGGCAGAAGTAGTACCGCATACGCCTTAAATGATAAATTGGTTTTACATTGCCAGGACGAGCCAATTGAAACTAAAATATATGTTAATTATGGTGACAGTTTGCCAGACGAAGATTTCTATGACGAACTTTGCCCTGAATGCTTTGATATTCAGCAATAATTATTAATAAAAACACCAAAATTGCTTGGTGTTTTTTAATGTGATTTGTTATAATTAAGTTGTTGAGTTTGCACCGGCGAGATTTTTCTAAAAATCAAAATGACGCGCTGGCGCAGTACATCTTAAAAAGGAAGGATATTTATGAATTTACCAAATAAATTGACGGTTTTACGAATGATTTTAATCCCGTTTATGATATTTTTTTATCTTGCCAATTTTATTCCTTATGGCATAGGCAAACTTGTGGCACTTGCAATTTTCATTATTGCTTCCATTACCGATACGCTTGACGGCAACATAGCAAGAAGCAAAAATTTGGTTACTAACTTTGGCAAATTCCTAGACCCGATTGCCGATAAAATGCTAACCACATCTCTCCTACTTTTGTTGGTGGCGGATGGCACAATCGTTAACCCTTACGGCGTTATTATTGCAATCATTATAATTGCGCGTGAATTTATGGTTAGCGGCATAAGGCTTATGGCGGCAACTAAAGGCACAGTGCTGGCAGCAGACATTTGGGGCAAGGCAAAAACCGTGGTGCAAATGGTTGCGTTGCCAATTGCAGCAGTGTATAGTTACCTTTTAACTTGCGGTTTTAATGTGGTGGGTTGGCTTGTAACAACATTTATGTGGGCATCTTACATAAGCCTTGGCGTTGCCACACTTTTAACAATAATTTCGGGCGTGAATTACCTTGTTAAAAACAGGGGTTGCCTAAAAGAAAATTAAAATTATTGCAAAAATTTATTCGAACAAATGTTTGATAAAATGTTGCTAAACATTTGACAGATTGCGGCTCAAAATGTTAAAATAGCATTAAATTAAGGAGAGATTATGACAGACGACAAGAAAAAAGCACTTGAAGCCACCATTGCGCAAATTGAAAAGCAATATGGCAAAGGCTCTATTATTAAAATGGACGCAACCAATTATGGCGAAGGCATTGACGTTATTTCCACCGGCTGCTTGCCACTAGATATGGCACTGGGCGTTGGCGGGCTACCTAGGGGTAGAATTGTTGAAATTTACGGGCCAGAAAGCAGCGGTAAAACCACTGTTGCCTTACACGTTATTGCCGAAGCACAAAAGAAGGGTGGCACGGCTGCCTTTATTGATGCTGAGCACGCACTAGACCCTA
>CANRHL010000011.1 GCA_947630405.1 uncultured Clostridia bacterium | reverse complement strand
GGTTGTTTGTAAAACGACACCTTGTCAGCGTGCGTCAGCACGCTCTCGTTAATAAGACAAGGTGTCGTCTAATGCTCTCTAGAGTTCTTCACATTTTGAATTTTTAAATAAAATTTATAAAATTATGTTAATTGATAATACAAATTCAAATAAAGTGTGCTATAATTAATTTATTCAATAGTAAAAGGAAAATATAAGGATGAAAATTGTAAGTTTTTTTTCTGGAGCTGGAGGTCTTGATTTAGGTTTTGAACAGGCAGGTTTTGATATAATTTATGCTAACGAATATGATAAAACAATTTGGGAAACTTATGAAAAAAACCATTCAGCACCTTTAGATAAAAGAGATATCAGAGATATAAAATCCTATGAAATTCCTGATTGCGATGGTATTATAGGTGGTCCCCCTTGTCAAAGCTGGAGCGAGGCCGGTAAAATGCTTGGCTTAAATGATGCTCGTGGACAGCTGTTTTTCGAATTTATTAGAATTCTAAAAGATAAACAACCTAAATTTTTCGTGGCTGAAAATGTTGTAGGTATGCTTTCATCTGCTCATGGCGATGCTGTTCAAAATATCTTAAAACTTTTTAATGATGCGAATTATGATGTTTCATTAACATTGGTTAACGCATCTGATTATGGTGTACCTCAAGATAGGCAAAGAGTTTTTTATATAGGATTTAGAAAAGACCTAAACATTAAAGATTTTAAGTTAGATTTAAAAAAACAGCCATTAGTTACACTAAAAGACTCAATTTGGGATTTAAAAGATAATGTTTTGCCTGCAAAACCATTAAACAAAACAAACGGTAACGAATGTAAAGTACCAAATCATGAATACTTAACAGGTGCATTTTCAACTATTTATATGTCTAGGAACAGAGTTCGATCTTGGGAGGAACCTTCTTTTACTATTCAAGCTGGTGGTCGACACGCTCCAATACACCCACAAGCCCCTAAAATGATTTTTGTAGAAAAAAACAAAAGAATTTTTGTTCCAGGGAAAGAAGATTTGTATAGACGACTTAGCGTTAGAGAGTGTGCAAGGGTTCAAACTTTCCCAGATAGCTTTAAATTTTATTACAAAGACGTTGCGGACGGCTATAAAATGGTTGGTAATGCGGTACCTGTTAAATTGGCAAAGCAGGTCGCAGAATGTATAATGCGAAAATTAAAAGAAACGAAGGAGTAATTATCATGAGTGTTCAAAGTAATAATCAAGGAAGAGCCTATGAATTTATTTGTATAAACACTTTACAAGAAGAAATTAATAAAATTCGTAAATCTGAAATAGTAAAAAATTCTGCTTACTTTGCTGATGAGAGGGCATGGAATTCAATAGATGAGCATTTAAGAGGTCAATTAATCAAAAGTGCAAATGCAGCAGTTTCTACAATTTTCGAAATGGAACCTATGATTTTGGAAAAAGATGATGATGTCGTAAAATTGACAATTCAGACAGATGATCAAGGGAAAGAAGGAGATGTCAGGGATATAGTAATTTCAAGGACAAATGTTAGTTGGGAAATTGGTTTAAGCATCAAACATAATCATTTTGCAGTAAAACATAGTAGAATAGCTAAAAACCTTGATTTTGCTAAAAAATGGTTTAATGTTCCATGTTCACAGGAATATTGGGGAGAAATAAAACCCATATTCTCAAGGTTGGAAATATTAAAATCTCAAAATGTAAGATGGAGCGAAGTTGAAAATAAGGATAAAACTATATATGTACCTTTGCTAACAGCCTTCAAAAACGAAATAATAAATGCAAACAAAAAAGATTCTTCAATACCAAGGAATATGGTCGAATATTTACTCGGCGAATTTGATTTTTATAAAATCATAAGTGTCGATGCAAAACGACTTACACAAATTGAATCTTTTAATATGCATGGGACTCTAAACCATTCGACAAAAACGGTTAAATCAAAAATTTTTATTCCAGTAGTTGATTTGCCAACACGAATTGTAAGTTTTGACTTCAAACCTAATAGTAGCAATACTCTTGAACTATATATGGATAATGGTTGGCAATTTAGTTTTAGAATACATAATGCAGAAACAATGGTTGTGCCAAGTTTAAAATTTGATATACAAATAGTTGGTATGCCTACAACAATTATTTCAATAAATTGTTTATGGAACAATACATAAAGGAGAAGTATGTTTTATAACACCAGAGTAGAATATTACGATAAGAATAAAAAAATATCAAAATATGAATATTTGTTCAATTTAAATTCTCTTGACGGAATTAGAAAAGATATTTTGATTCCATTCAAAAATAATGGACAAATAATAATCAATGGAAAATTTTTAGAAAAAGCCGATATAACTAGAATTCAAGTTACCCAATCCTCACTTAATACAAATGGGCTAATAAACAAAGTTCGTCAAATGTATAGCGGAATGGCAATAGCAATAGGAAAAGAGGATGTTGCATTCGATAAAACATTAGTAAGTGATATAACTACAGACTTATTAGATGAAATAATCAATAAAAATGATTGTGAAGTGTTGGATTCAATCAAAAATCATTTACATGCTAAAATCATAGAAGTTTCGCTGCAAAAGTTTTTAGATGGTTATTATTCAGATTCTGTTGAAACGGCGATCAAAGAAGTGAATTCAAAATTAAAGAAAATGTATAAAAAGTTTAAAAACGAAGAATTAGATGGTGCTGATTTGTTTGCAAAAGTTTTTTCGGATGATGAAAATAAAACACTTTTAAAAGTAGCTGATCTAAATTCTTTATCGGGTAAAGATGAGCAAAAAGGTTATAGATTTTTATTTATGGGAATGTGGTTTGCCATGAGAAATCCAAAAGCACACGAAAATTTAAGCATGACAAAAGATGAAGCCTATGACAGATTGATTTTCATAAGTATGCTCATGAAAAAAATTGATAAAGCTTTTTCTTTTACATTCGAAGAGTTGGATTAAATTCATATTAAAAACTAATTGAAATTTTAGAATGTTGAAGTAAATAAAAATGGACTTAAATCACTGGGTTCAATTTAGATTTGTAATGGTGCGCCAAAAAAACTAAATTGATTGCAATTTAGTTTTTTTATATACAAAGGCAAAACGAATTTTCATTTTCAATCTTGATTCAAATCGATTTTCGGCTGAATTTTGGCAAAAAAACACAAGGCGACAAACGCCACCTTGTGTTTTTCATAATTTAAATTTCAGTTAAATTTTCTTCTGAATAATCTTGTGTCGTGTCCTTGTCTTTAGCTTTTTTCGAAGTCCTTTTCTTCCCTCGGCTTTTAGTGCTCTCAGTCTTATTCTTGGAGTCGTTCGCATTTTGCCTTTTTGATTTTGGCCGTTTGCCTGTTTCATGAATTTGTTGAATTAGCGCTTCGTAATCTTCTTGAGATATATCAATTTTGTATTTTGCGAGAAAAGCCTCTTGTTGTATTGGAGACCAATTAAAAACTTTTGCAAGGCCAATAGTTGTGGCTTGTTCGTGGGTCATTCCGCGGGCCCTTGACACCTGATATGACAAGTCAAACAAAACTCGAGTTGATGGTTTTTCCCCTTGAAATTGCTGACGAATTTTTGCTTTTTCGCCATCGCCCGCTTGCACAACCTCTTCCAATTCCTCAAGTCTTTCTGGGGTGGGAGAAGGGAACACGGCCCCAAATACCATTTCAAGTTTTTCTTCGTCACTCAGTTTCGCAAATTTTGCAAGTTCTTTGTTTATTTTTTTCATAAGTTTTTCTTTTGTATTAGCAATTTTATAGCAAAGATATTTGTCTTCTGTTGTAAGATTTTCGTATAAATCAAAATCTGTCAACGAAGCGAGGATTGTTTTATATATAAATTTTTTAAAGCGGCCGCGTTTATTTGACAACCTTAGGTGTATTCCTCCCCAATCTTCCAAGCCCAATCTTTCCTTCTCATAAACCCAGAAATCTAACACGCCCTCTGCAAAATCAAGGGCGCCTTTGAAAAGTTCAGGATTATTTACAACTCTAAGAAAGTCTTCTTGCTTCTTAACTCTTGCTAATATTGCGGAATACGTTCTATAAGCCCTGCGTTGTTCTGGAGGCAAAGCCTCGGCTGCAAGTCGTGTGAGTTCATATTCTAGATTTTCAAATTTTAAGCCATTTTCGTCATACTCTTGTATCATTGTATCTTTGTCTTGAAGAAGATATTTAAAAGACTTAATTCCATTTTTGTTTGAGCAAAATGTTGGGTCGGATATACAAGTGCCGTGGAAACCATATTTCTCGTCATCAATAGAGACAAGGCAAGATGCATGACCATGACTAGTAGGCGACATCCCTTCCAAACTTATTGTAACACAATTGATGCCTATTCCATCACATATTTGCTTCAACATTGTTGCAAAGCCAACACAAACAATTTTGTCGCCATTTAAAACCCTGATTAACTGTCTAGATTCCAACGGACTTTGCCATTTTTTCTCATTAGCATAAGCAAATTGCGTGACAATGTCGAAAGCGTATGCAAATTTTTCTAGCGGTGATAGTTTTTGCCCGGCAATTCTAGCGTTATTTATCTCGTCAATGTAGCCTTGCAGCTTTCTGCTTGCATTTAGTGCTTCCTCAATAGTGAATTCCTCATTTTTAAAAGAGCATTCGATATTATTGCTTCTAAGCAAATTGACACAATCAACAAAATCTTTTGTGTCCCGCTCATCTAGGGCTTCCATTTCATGATTATAATCTCTTTTCATAGAAACTACAACTCTGCTGGTGCCAAAAAGAGTTATATAATCTATAAACTTTTCTCCATGTTGCCTATATTCGTCCAGCAAATCGTCTATAGTTATGAAGTTTTGTTCTTCAAGTTCCATGTTTCACCTCTTTTATAATTTTATCACACTTTTTAATCCTTGTCAATAAGTTGCATAGTAATAATTTGTGTTAAAATAAAAGTGCCTATATTTAGGCAAACGAAAACGGGTGAATTTAATTGACATATTTTTAACTAAATTATAAACTATGAATATGAAGTATGATTTTTTAATTGTGGGTGCAGGGTTATATGGTGCGGTTTGCGCATACGAGCTAACAAAAAAGGGTTATTCATGCCTGGTGATAGATAAGCGCAATCATATTGCCGGCAATGTGTATACTTATGAGAAAGATGGTATTAACGTTCACAAGTATGGGGCACACATTTTTCACACATCAGATAAAGAAATTTGGGATTATGTAAATCAGTTTGCGGAATTTAATAATTACATAAATTCCCCCGTGGCAAGATATAATGACGAATTATATAATCTACCATTTAACATGAACACATTTACCAAATTGTGGCGCGAAGTTTTCACACCTAGGGATGCAATGAAAAAAATTGAAGAAGAAAGAAAAAAATTTAAAGTGGAAAATCCGCAAAATTTGGAAGAGCAAGCAATAAACTTGGTGGGGAAAACCATTTTTGATAAATTGGTTAAAGAATACACAGAAAAGCAGTGGGGTAAAAGTTGCAAGGAACTCCCTGCATTTATCATAAAGCGCTTGCCGGTTAGGTTCACCTTTGACAATAATTATTTTTTTGATAGATATCAAGGCATTCCAATTGGGGGCTACACACAAATAGTTGAAAAAATGCTTAAAGGCAGTGAGGTAAGGCTAAATTGCGACTATTTTGATAATAAACAATTAGCAAACCTTGCAGAAAAAACAATATACACCGGGCCAATTGACCAATATTTTGATTATTGTTATGGTGCGCTAGAATATAGAAGTGTTAGGTTTGAAACAGAAGAGTTGGATTGTGAGAACTTCCAGGGCAATGCGGTGGTTAATTACACCTCGCACGAAGTGCCTTACACTAGAATTATAGAGCATAAACATTTTGAATTTGGCAATCAACCAAAAACAATAATAAGCAAAGAATATTCTTCTAAATGGCAACCGGGAGATGAGCCGTACTACCCGGTTAATGACGAGAAAAATAATCAACTTTATCAAAAGTATTTAATGCTAACTTCAAAATGCTTAAATGTAAAATTCGGCGGCAGATTAGGAAATTATAAATATTACGATATGCACAATGTTATAAAGGAGGCAAAATCTTTTACAGATTCGATAAAACCAAAAAAATAATATGTCAGCAAAAAAGAGCGTTAAACTAAATTATATTTATAATTTAATCTATCAGTTGGTGCAGGTACTAATTCCAATAATATTAGTGCCTTATTTATCACGCACTCTGCTTGCGGAGGGCGTAGGGCAATATAGTTTTTCGTTTTCAATAATAACCTATTTTACATTGTTTGCAACTTTTGGTTTTGATAACTATGCGCAAAGGGAAATGTCTAAAGTTAGAGATAACAAATTTGAGCAATCAAAAATGTTTTGGGAAATTGTTTTGTGCCGTTTTTTAACTGTGTTTTTAAGTTTGGCGTTAAACTTGTTACTGGTTAATGTTAATGCCTATGGCGCATATACAAATTTAATTTTAATTCTTAGCATTAACATAATTTCAATTGCTTTTG
Source organism: uncultured Clostridia bacterium (assembly GCA_947630405.1). Lineage (GTDB taxonomy): Bacteria > Bacillota > Clostridia > Christensenellales > UBA1242 > Onthoplasma. The sequence goes on along the minus strand of CANRHL010000011.1, from coordinate 17,361 downwards.
ATTTTTCATTTTTCTTTAGGTCTAACGAAGAATTTGGCAAAATTGCCATAACACATTTGTTAATTAAAATTGTAATGACAATTTTAATATTTTGCTTTGTTAAAAAATCAACCGACGTTTGGGTTTACACATTAATAAACAGTGCAGCGTTGTTGGTGTTTGATGTGTTTTTAATTCCATTTTTAATTAATAGATTAGTTAAAGTGCCATTAAAACAAATAAAACCATTTAAGCATTTTATTCCTTCGTTAAGGTTGTTTATTCCTGCAATCGCGATAAGCCTTTACACCGTGCTAGATAAATCTTTAATAGGAATTATAACTCACTCTGATGCTGAAAACGGATATTACGAACAGGCAGAAAAAATTGTTAAGTTTAGTTTAACAATAATAACCAGTATATGCACAATTTATCAGGCTAGAAATAGTTATGAAATTTCCACAGGCAACGAAGAAACCGCAAAAGAGAACATTTACAAAAGTTTTAATTTTGTTTGGCTTTTAGGGCTGCCAATGATGCTTGGAATAATATTAATTTCCAAAAATCTTGTAACGTGGTTTTTAGGTGCAAATTTTGAAAAGTGCGCAATTCTTTTATGCGTGTTTTCGCCTCTTATAATTTCAATAGGTTTAAGTAATGTTGTGGGGTTGCAATATCTTTTGCCCTTTGCAAAAGATAAACAATATACAATAGCAATTTTGTGTGGTGGCGGTATTAATTTATTAATAAATGTGCCACTTATTTGGTTGTGGGGAAGTGTGGGTGCCGCAATCTCCACCGTTATTGCAGAAACCTGCATAACAATTATAATGTTATGTATGGCAAGGAAGGATTTAAGCATAAAAAAAATGTTTGTTACAATGATAAAACCGATGATTGCCAGCCTAATTATGTTCGCATCAATTTTGCCTTTAACAATATTTTTACCTGCCGGCATTTTAAACACATTTATTATAGTGCTTGCCGGTGCGGGTGTGTATTTTTTAAGTTTGCTTATTTTAAAAGAAAAAATGCTATTAAATTATTTGCATTTAATAGCATCTAAAATTTTTAAAAAGAAATAATTTATTTGTTTTTCAAATTAATTATTTTGCAAAGCAAAGTGTATAGTAAAAAATTAGAAAATTTTAATGCAGTGGCTTTTTTACTTTTTAAAAACAGATGATAAATTTCTTTGTTTTTAGATTTTAAATCAGTAAAGAAATTTTTAATGCGCAGTTTATTTTCTTTACTAGGCTCAAACATCAAAAGTGTGGTTAAATTTGTGCTTGCCATTTGGGCTATTCTAGATGCAATGAAATGTTTGTTGCCAACATCATAATTTAATTCGTTTTTGTTAAAAGTTTCAAGCAAGTGTTCAAGCACTTTTTCGTGCTGACCGATATTTTTTTTCATACTTGCTGGGCTAACGCTTTGGCCGGCTTGTGCAACGCGATAAACATAAATTGTTTTATTAAAATAAATTAAATTTTTTACAAATTGAACAGGGAACAAAACATATTCCACATCGGTGTAAAAGCAATTATCCAACACAATATTATTATCTTTAAACAAACTTGTTTTAAAGCAAATTGCGTGCATTTGTTTAGGTGTGCGTGAATAAACATCATTGAAATTTAAAATTTTATTTGCGGGCAAATTAAATTTGTGTGTTTTGATAATTTGTTTTGTGCTATTATCATAAATATCGTAATTGCTAATAACCATATCCACATCAACAGACTTTAACAAATTTATATATTCAACCAGGTTTTCCGTTTTTACCCAATCATCGCCATCTACCATTCTAAAATATTTTCCACTAGCATTCTTAATGCCGGAATTTACAGTTGAGCCGGGACCCTCGTTTTGCTTTTTTATAAGTTTTACAATGTTAGGGTATTTGTTAACATATTGCTCTACAATTTTTGTAGTATCGTCCTTGCTGCCATCATCGGTTATTATTAATTCAATATCATCTGCAACGGATGATTCAACAAAGGACAGAATGTTTTGCTCAATCATATTGCCAAGATTGTAAGACGCTACGCTTACACTTAGAATTTTTTGATTGTTATTTAAATTTGTTTTTTCCATAAAAATTTTCCTTTTATTTGTAATTAAAATAGTTTTATGCTTGCCGTATTAAACAAGGCGCGATGTTTTATTAAAATTAATTGTATAACAAATTGACTCTAAAAACAAACGAATGCAGCAATTTTAATTTTTATTTTGTTTAATGATGTTTTTAGTTTAAAAAATGCTAGTGAGAACTAGCGTTTTTTAATTCATTTATTTTTTGTTTTAGTTTTTCGTAGGCTAGGCGTGGGTCTGTTTCGTCTTTCACCGTTTGTTCCATTGGGCATAGGCCGGTAGCCGTTCGATTAATTATATTTTTAGTTAAGGTTTTGTAAGTTACTAAAATGTTTTTTTCGTTTAGAAAGTTAAGGGCTGGATCGCTTATAACTTCAGCATAAACGCAAGAAATTTGTGCCAAACAAAACAACATTGCTGCCGCTTTGCCAACAATTCTATCGGCAACCGAAAAGCCAACCAAATTTGTGTTGTTGCCTATATACTCCATCATGGGCGCAATGCCGTTTTTGGTGGAAATGTATTTTTGCTTTCCCTTAACCAGCACGCAAGTGGCGTTGCCAACAAGCAAACTTTTTGCGGTTTCAATATCGCTCATTATTTCTCCTTAATTAAAAGTTTGTGAAGTGCAATTATAATAATTGGAGCAACAATTGCTTGCAAAATTAACCCAATAAAGCCAGCTTGAATTTGCGCCCAAACCATGCTAACGCTTAGGCTTGAAACCGAACTAAAAATTGCCACCAAGCCAACAAACGATGCTCTGCCAACAACTGCGGCAATAAGCACGGCAGGGAAGGCAACCCATTTATTTTTGGCAATCATTTTTGAAAACATGCCGCTAACAAGCGCAAACACCACAAGTTCTGCCACCATAAAAGGCAACCTTGCAAGCGCCGGCATTGGATTGTTGAAAGCGGATGTTATTAAAAAGCTTGCAATAGGCGAAAGTGCGCCAACCATAACGCCCCAACCGCTGCCAAGCAGGCAACCGCCAATTAGCACTGGCAGATACATAGGTAGCCAAGTTATTCCGCCCGCACTTCCCGCAACAAGATGCACAAGTTGTGGCAAAATTACAGCAAGCGCAATAAGCGAAACGGAAATTAAACTTTTAATTGTTATTTTTGTTTTGGTTTTTACATTTTTTAAAGTTAAAACTGTATCTATCATAAACTCTCCTTATTTATCCAAATCCACAATTTCATATTCGTGTGTGCCAAGCCCGTGTTGTTCGCACGCCTCAACAATGTGGATGCCGTGGCGCGAGTTCATGCGCTCAACAAGCGACTTTTTGCCTTTGTCTTTCGAGTGGATAACCGCATCATAACAACATTGGTCCAGCGCAACTGGGTCAAGGGAAGCAAATATGCCAATATCTGCCATTTCTGGCTCTGGTGGGTGAGCATCGCAATCGCAGTTAACAGAAAGGCGATTTGCAACATTTATATAAGCCATATTTTTTGGCTTCATGTAATCAATAACCGCCTTGCATGCATCCGCCATTGATTCAATAAACGCATCTTGGTCGCGTTCAAACAGGTGCGACATCACCACTTTAGGGTCGCAAGTTTTACCAACCGAATGAATGTATGCCTTGCCGTTTTTTGATGCCAAACCAATTGAAATATTTTTAAGCGCGCCGCCAAAACCGCCCATAACATGGCCTTTAAAGTGCGAAAGCACCAGCATGGAGTTATAGTTTTTTAGGTGTTCGCCAACTGTGTCGTGCGGAATTTGAAGTGGATTTTTAACAGGCAAATCTAACTCGCCCTCTTCGTCCAAAATGTCGCATGGGGCAATATCTAAAAAGCCGTGCTGCTTAATTGTTTTCCAATGATCCTTGCTATTAAAACGCTTGCCGCCATATGCGGTGTTGCATTCAACAATTGTGCCTTTAACCTTGCTAACAACTGGGGCAATAAGTTGCGGATTTAAAAAGTTGTGCCCGCCCGGCTCGCCCGTTGAAATTTTAACGGCAACTTTGCCTTTAAGCTTAACATTTAACGCATCGTAAATTTTTAGTAGGCCATTTTGCGAAATGTCCTTAGTAAAATAAACTTTTGATTTCATAATGTTCTCCTTAATTAAATTATAACCAATTTTAATTTAAACGCAAACTAAAAGTGCGGTTTGTTGCAGGAAAAATTTTTTGCATAAAAATTTAACACTATGCAAAGTTTCGACAAAAATAAAAAACATAAAAAATTATTTGACATCTTTTTCAATTTCTTTTAGATTTTTTGTGGAGGTGTAAATGGAGAAGATTGTTTCAAAAGTTAAAAAAGTAATTTTAGAAAGCAATGTTAGTTTATTATCACTTTCTAAAAAGGCTAAAATTTCGCGTTCATTTATTTATTCAATTGTGAACGAAGAAACAAAAACAATTAAGTACGACAAATTGTGCAGAATTTGCGATGCACTTGAAGTTGACGTTACAAAAGTTTTAAAGGCTTGTTAAAATTATTAAATTCACTTGGCTTGTGCCAAGTTTTTTTATTTTGTAATATAAAATTGTTGTTTTTTAAATTTTTGTGATGTTGGGGTTTTTATTGTGTGAACTTTTTTGTGTTTTTGTAAGATTTTATTTGTTTTAAATGTTTTTAAAATTAAAATTATTTACATAAATTGGAAAAGAAAAATGTTTATTTTTTTGCTTGCCTTTATTAATTTTTTATGTTAATATGCGATTAGGAGAGAGTATGAAAACATCAAAAGTTTTTAAAATTGCAAACATTTTTTGTGTTGGGCTATTGGCCTGTTTATTTAGCATTATTTTAACTGCCTGTGGCGAACACCAACACAGTTTTTCAGATTGGGTTGAAACCACTGCGGCCACCTGCACGACTGACGGCTTAAAAACACGCACATGTTCTGGCTGTGGCGAGGTGGAAACTGAAGTTATCCCAGCCCTTGGGCACAATTGGGTTGAGGATAGCATTACACATGCTGCCACATGTGAAGAAGACGGCAAAGAGATAACTCACTGCAGCCGCTGTAACGAGCATGACCATGAAATAACAATCCCAGCACTTGGCCACCTTTGGAGTGAAGAAGTTTACGGCACGGGCATGGAGCATTATCACATTTGTGAGCGCGAAATAGATTTGGGCAACGAATCCGCACTTGAATATGTTAGAAGCACACATTTAAGTTGCACGGAAGACGAGGCGCAATATTTCCGCTGCCCAGTTTGTGGTTATGACGAGTGCAAAATTTTAATTGAAGCAGCAACAGGCCACGATTATGTTGATTGTGATTATGTTGAAAAATCTGCAACCACACATGCAAGAATTTGTAACACTTGCGGGGAAGAAGATGTTGCCGAACCATGCACCTTTACAAAGAATCAAATAACAGTTGCCTCAACTTGCGAAACTGATGGCTACAACCAAGCCGATTGTGAGCACTGCAATAACCAACAAAAAAGCAACATTCAGCCGGCAACTCAGCATACATATAGCCAACCAACACATATTATAAAACTTGTTGATGGAGTTGAAAAACATTATCATGTAAAGGAATGCTCAAAACCCGATTGTGTGCATGAGGAACATTATCGTATTGAGGAAGAGTGTGTGTTTGAAACAGAAACAGTTAACCCAACTTGTGATTACGATGACGAAAGCAACATTTTAAACGGCCGCGGTTACGATAGGCACACTTGCAGTGTATGTCAATATTTTTATGACGATAATTATGTAGACAGTTTAGAGCACACTTGGTCTAGCTGGGAGCATAGTTTAGATGGAGGAGTTGACGTTCACAAGCGTTCATGTTCAGTTTGCCATAGACCACAACAAGAAAATTGTGAAGTGAACGAAACCGAACATTCAGCAACTTGTGATAGAAATGCATACACTCACAGAAAGTGCTACACCTGTGACTTAGATGAAGAAATTGAAAAAGCGCAAACCAAACGTGAGCATCAATTAGTTTATGAACAACTTAAAACCGGTGATGAATCCGACCACGAATTCCACATTGAAAAATGCGCCTATGATGATTGTGATTACGAACGACAAGTTGAGCACGAATTATCTAGTTCCACGCACGAACAAGCCACTTGCACCACACCAGAATATGTAAAGAAAAGTTGTTCAAAGTGCGGGCATGAGCATATAGACCAAAACGGCGAACCGCTGGGCCATGAGTTTATTGAGTGGACATATAAGGACGAAAGCTATCACACCAGCACTTGCAATAGGGCAGATTGCGATTTGGTGGCGGAAGAAGAACACGATTGCACAGACTCAAACACTTGTGCAAAGTGCGGACATGACGATTTAGTTTATGAAGAAGTTGGCGGCGTTTACTATGTTAAAAAACTTGGCAAATATTCAGTAAATTCTAAAAATATTGTTATACCTGCACAACACGAAGGCAAAGATGTTGTTGGCATAGCGTTCAACGCATTCACCCCTTGGCCAAATGAAGCAAAAATGGAAACCTTTACTGCCACAAGCGAAAATTTTGTTAGCATTGGGGATTACGCCTTTTCAACACAAGAAAAATTAAAACAGGTTAATTTGCCTAGCTCAGTTAAAACAATAGGCACTTACGCATTTTATAATTGTGCTTCGTTAACCGATATTAAATTGCCAACATCGGTTAGTTCGATAGGCGACAACGCATTTATGCGCACCGGCATTTATAATAATTGGGAAAGGAGCGGTAAGGACGATTTATATATTGAACTAACAACTGGCGATGTAACTAAATATTACTTTGTAAGATTAAGAACCAGCTTCACAAGCGAAGAGCCTTACATTGTAAAAGACAAAACATTTGCCATTGCTAACGGTGCGTTTAAAGACTGCACAAATTTAAAAAATTTAATTCTTCCAAAAGAACTTAAATATGTTGGTGCAGATGCGTTTGTAAACTGCACCGGACTTGAAAGCGATGGGCATTATGTTGAGTTTAGAGGTGGCGTTAAAGATTGGCTTTCAATCAAATTCGCGAATGAGGATTCTAGCCCGATTAAACACGCAAATATATTCCACCTAGAAATTCAATTTGAAGATCAGCAGTTAGATTTAACCGGCACAAACATAACACAAATTCCTGCCGGCACATTTAGGGACGACTACGATCACGATGGCGGATACAAATTAAAATCGGTTATCATTCCCGATACTGTTACATTCATTGGTGCAAACGCATTTAATGGCTGCAAAGAACTAAAAACAATTACAATTAACAGCACCAACATTACATACATTGGTGAAAACGCTTTCTTAAACACCGCGGCTTACACTGCGTGGAAAGAAGCGGCAACTGCGCCAGCATGGTATTTGGGCGCAAACAAAGAATATTTAATTGCGGTTAATGAAGATTTGATAACTCTAACCGAAGATAAAACTTACACCGAAGTGCAAGTTAGTGGAGAGTTCAAACTTGACGACAATGTTAAAGTTATTGCAGATGAAGTGTTTAAAGATTTTACCGCTTTAACAAAAATTGAAATAGGCGATAATTCTGCACTTGTTGCAATAGGAGATTACGCTTTCTATGGTTGCAAAAATTTAACTTATATTAGAATAACAAAAAATGTGCAATATATAGGAACAAGGGCGTTTACAGGTTGCGGGCTAAAAACTGCCGACTTTGATGTTAAAATAAATTGGCTTGCAGATACTACCCACGGGAAAGGCATGAGTCCTAAACTTGAAACACCAGAAAAAAGCGCATATAGGCTTACAACCGAATATCAAGGCACATGGACAAGAAATTGGAAATTTTAAGCGGATTTATATCCGCTTTTTCTTTTTTCGCCAATTAGTTGCATTTATTTTTGCATGGTGGTAAAATAAAAATTGGAAGGCAAAAAATGAAATTAAAAACCGAACAAAAAGTTAATGCCACAATTATTGGTACAAACGGCAGGCTTTCAACATTAGGCGCTTTTCAAGTTGTGGAAAACGCGCTCACCGAACTAACCGGCGAACTTAAAATTGATGGTATAACTGAAAAAGAAAAATATAACGCCATTTGGGTGTTTGTTAAAACGAGAATTAAATTTTTTAGTTCAATTTTGTGGAACGAAAAATTGAGCGTTACAAGTTTTATTTCGTTTAAATCGCTTGCCAAGATTAACTTTGACGTGGAAGCAAAAAATGCGGTGGGGGAATTGGTGTTTTATGCGCGAGTGGAAGCGTGCGCGCTTGATATTGCCACAATGCGTATAAGAAAACTTGTTAGCGTTGGAGTTGACGAAACCATGCAAGCAGAAACGCCAACAATGGATGTTGAATTTGCGAATGCTAACTACACAAATTTTGAAAAGAAGGAAACAATCCGCGTGCGCTCAACCAACATTGATATGTCGCACCACACAAACAATTTGGAATATATTAGGTTCATTTTAAACACCTATTCAGTTAGTGAACTTGAAACAAAAATTGTTAAAGAAATGGAAGTGGTGTATGTAAATCAGTCGTTTGAAAACGACGAACTTGATGTGCTAAAATTAAGCGAGCAAAATAAAGACGTTATCTATTTACAAAAAGAAAATAAACCAATAATAAAATGTGAAATTTTATTTTAAAGGAGAACTTATGAAAACAATGATTTTAACCGATTCAAATTCTGGCATAACGCAAGCAGAAGGCAAAAAACTTGGCATTTTTGTTATTCCAATGCCATTTACAATTGACGGCGAAGAGTATTTAGAAGATATTACAATGACGCAAGAAAAATTTTATGAACTTTTAAAAAAGGGCGTTGATGTTAAAACTTCGCAACCTTCGCAAGTTTATTTGGAGGACCTTTGGACAGAACTATTAAAAACCAACGATGAAATTTTGTATATACCAATGATGAGCGGACTTAGCGCCACTTGCGAAAACGCAAAAGAGTATGCCAAGAAATTTAACAACCGAGTTAAAGTGGTGGATAACCTTAGAATTTCGGTTATTCAAAAATTAAGTGTTTATGAAGCAATTGAACTAGCAAAGCAGGGCAAAAGCGCAGACGAAATTAAAGAATATTTGGAACATGTGAAAAACCAATTTTCACTTTACATTATTATGGGCGTTTTAAAATATTTAAAAAAGGGTGGCAGAATTTCACCTGCCGCAGCCACAATTGGCGATTTGTTAAAATTAAAACCTATTTTATACACAACCGGCGGCAAGTTTGAAAAATATGCAATTACAATGTCACAAAAACAAGCAAAAGCCAAAGTTATTCAAAAATTTAAGCTTGACCTTCAAACAAAATTTAAACGTGAGTATGCAGAAGGCAAAATGGTTATCTGCGTTGCGTATACAGATAAGCGTGAAGAAGGCTTAATCTTTAAAGGCGAATTGGAACAAGCCTTCCCAGACATTAAGGTGGTGCTTGTTGACCCATTATCTTTAAGCGTTTCTTGCCACATTGGCCCGGGCACAGTGGCAGCAACTTTAAGCGTGAATAATTACGCAACAAACGTTTTAAATTCACTAAATTAACTTGCAAACGCGATAAAAAATTATTTAATTTTTAAAGACGACAAAAAACAAAAAACTGCAAAATCCTTGCAGTTTTTTAATTGGCGCAGAGAACAGGATTCGAACCTGCGGAACCTTTCAGTTCACACGATTTCCAATCGTGCTCTTTAGACCACTCAGACATCTCTGCGTGTCGTGAACTGCGCAATTGCTCATTTGCTAAACGCAAATTTCGTTTTTTGCTTGTTCACTCCGCTTATATGAGGGACAACCACCACAAATCCCCCATTGCGAACATAGTTCTTATGGGGACCCCGAAGTGTTTTTCCCTCATTACTCCTTTTCCTTTTTAAAAAGGGTTGTTTTGATTAAAAGTATTATTCGTTTCGTTTTTTGCTTGTTCACTCCTTTTCCTTTTTGTAAGAAATGAGTTATTGTTAAAAGTTCGTTATCAGTTACAACTATTTTAATTTATCATTTTGTTTTGGCGATTGTCAAGTCTTCTATCGTTTTTGTGTCAACATGCGGAATAGGTTTCCATGTTACCTTTGAGAAGAACGCCACTAAATCGATTACGAATTGTGCTGCCATAAACAGTGGCCACAGTAAGGTTAATTGAAGTTTTTTTGCAAATGTTAAACCGGAAATTCGCTTGCGTTCCATAATGAACACCACAATGGCGATGAACAAGCCGCCAAGATAAGTCATTAAACAGGTTATGCCGAAGGATTTAAGCCACTCTAAAAGTGCCACACCAAATGAAATGTTTGTGAATGCTGGTGCAAGAAGGGTGAGAATGCATTGTGCTATTGTAAGCAGTGCGCTTATTAAGCAAATTGGTGTGATGTTTGTTAGCAAATCGTAGGTTGAGCCTTTTATTTGTTTGCGGCTTTTGGTTGAGCACAAACTTTTTAAAGCTGGAATAAATTTTTGTTTGCAAACCACCATCATGCCCTTGCTCCATCTAACTCTTTGACGCCACATAATTTTAAAACTTGTTGGTTGCTCGTCAAAGAATTCGGCTTCGTCACAATGCACGACTTTGCGGTTAGATAAAATGTGGTTTGCGGTCAACTCCAAATCTTCGGTTAGGGTGTGGGTGTTCCAGCCGTCCTTTAAAAGCGGTGCGCCAACAAGATAGCCCGTGCCGAATATTCGTGCCGAACAGCCGCAAGCAGTTCTTCCGCGAGAGTAGAAATCGCAACCAAGTGCGAAGTAAATGCCGTACAGGCCGGAAATTGCGTTTGCGGAAAAGTTTTTGGCATTTCTAAATGAAGTTATTATGCTCTCTGGGCCGTTTTCTTCAAAGGCATCGTTCATTTTGTTAAAGAATTCGCCGTCAACAACATTGTCCGCATCAAGAACATAATAGCCTTCAATGCCGGCATCTAATTTATATTGTTTTATCTTTTTAAATAAATAACTTAAGGCGTAGCCTTTTGTTTTTTCTTCTTCGTTGTTATATTTAAAAACGTTAACGCCTAAACCTTTTAAATCTTTACAAATGTTAAAAGTGTTATCCGTGCAATTGTGCGCACAAATAAAGATTTTTAAATTTTTTTGCGGATAGTTTGCCGCCCTTATGCTTTTAATTAGGTTGCCAATAACTTTTTCCTCGTTTCTAGCCGCCACAACAATGCCATATTTGTGTTTTATTTTTGCCGGCTTAAAAGTTTTTTTCTTAAACACGCCCACAATGCCAAAAACAACAAAGTGAGCAAAGCATACGCCAATTACGCAAAGTATAGCCATAAAAACGATGTTTAGTGTTGTGATATAATTCATAATTCACCTTCTTTGGTTTTAGTTTCCCCTTTAGTTGTTTTTTAAGTGTTTGATTGTGTGTTTGTTTGAGTTTTATTTAAGTGTTTGTTTATATCGTCAATTGAAGTGTTATCTTCATGTGGAATAGGTTTCCAAGTTAAGTTCTTTTGGAAAAGGGCAACCACGTCGATAACAATTTGCAAAGCCATAAATAGCGGCCACAACAGGCATAACAAAACCTTTTTGCCAAATGGCACATTTTTAATGCGCTTATGCTCGGCAATGAACACGATTATTGCCGAAACTATTGAGCCAAAATAGTATGAAACACAAGTTATGCCAAACGATTTCAGCCAAGAGAGCAGTGCCATGCCAAATGAAATGTTTGTGAATGCTGGAGCCATCAACACCAAGATGCACTGAATAACAGAAAGGAAAGTTAAAATTAAGCAGAAAGGCAAAATGTTGCCAAGCAAATCGAAGGTTGAGCCTTTACGTTGGTGTCTACTTTTTGTTACAAACATGTTGCGTAGTAGGTCTTTTAAACGCGTGGTGCAAACTAGTAGGTGACCGCGGCTCCAACGAATCCTTTGACGCCACATAATTTTAAAGCTTGTTGGTTGTTCATCGTAAAGTTCGGCATCGTTACAATAAACCACCGCCTTGTTATCAATAATTTGGTCGGCAGTAAGTTCCCAATCCTCAGTTAAGGTTACATAATTCCAGCCGTTTTTAACAACATCTTTGTTGAATAAATATCCTGTGCCAGAAACACGGGTGGAGCAGCCAAGCGCAGTGCGGCCAGCCATTTCCATGCAGCAGCCAAACGTGAAGTAAATTCCATATAAGCCGGAAATCATGTTCGAGCCAAAGTTTTTAGAATTTCTAAACGAAGTGATAATGCTTTTTTTATCGCACGCTTCAAAGGCATCGTTCATTTTATCAAAATAATTTGCATCCAAAATGTTGTCCGCATCAAAAACGTGATAACCTTCAATGTCTTTGTCCAAATTATGTAATTTAATTTGCTCAAACAAATGCTTTAATGCGTAACCCTTAGTTTTTTCATTAGGATTGTTGTATCTAAAAACATTAACATTTAAATCTTTACAAACTTTAAAGGTGTTATCTGTGCAGTTGTGCGCAATAACAAAAATTTTAAGTTTATCTTGCGGGTAGTTGTTGGCACGAATGCTTTTAATTAGGTTGCCAATAACTTTTTCCTCATTTCGGGCGGCCACCACAATGCCATAAGTGTGCTTTTGTTTTGCTTTTTTAAATTTCTTTTTATAAAATAGGCCAACCACACCAAAAACGGCAAATTGCACATACAATAAGCCAACAAGTGTGAATATTACCCCAAACACGGTGTTTACACAATTAATATAGTCCATAATCTTTACCTCAACGCGATTATAACACAATATTGAAAAAAAGAAAAGGGGTAATTTAAAAGTTTTTCAAAAAAATTTTTAATAAATTCCCCTTTTTAGTTAAAAAATGCCAAAATTTTAATTGTTTTTATGCGTTTTTATTTGTTTTTTAAAAATTTATCGACAGTATTGGCAATTATAATTGCACCGTCGTTGGCCTTTGAATTTAGCGAATTTTTTAAGAAAGTGTTAAGTTTGCCCGTTTCAATCATGTCCTTTAACTGGGCGTAAACTTTTTTAGGGTTTTCACATTTTATGCCGTAGCCATTTTTTGTTATGTATTCATAATTCTTGGCTTCTTGGCCGGGAATGTGGCCGGTAACCACCACGGCAGAGCCACTGCGCGCGCCCTCCAAAATCATGTTTGGGCCGGCTTTGGTTAGCAAAATATGGCAATTTGTTAATCGCTCGGTCATATCGGTTACAAAGCCAGCAATTTCCACATTTTGTAAGGCTGGGTCGTTTTGCTGCTCCTTTTTTAGTGCGGCATAAAGCCGTTCATCTCGCCCGCAAACAAAGCTTATGTTGGCGTTCAGTTTTGCGGTTTCTTTTAAAAAGCGAATGTTCTTTTTTAAATTGACTGACGGATTAACCATTAAAATGTTTGGCTTGCCGTCAACCTTTTTGGCTTCTAACGGGCGAGCAAGGTCCTCACGAATTGGGAAGCCCGAAACCACCAATTGCTCTTCCTTAAAGCCGCGTTTTAAATAATCTAATTTAACTTCTTCGGTTGGCACAAACGAAATGTCTGCGCGCTTATCTTGCCAAACTTTAGGCGGATTAACAAGGTCAATAACATTTATCATAAAAGGGATATTCAACTTTTGCTTTTTTAATAGTTTACTTATCGCTTTTGTGAACATGCAATGCACCGAAATAATTAAATCGGGCTTATAATCCAAAATTTCTTTAAGCATCTGCTTTTTGCATTTTTCATAAATAAACCAATGCGTTAAATTGGTAAAAATTTGGCTAAAGCCGTGTGCAATTTTCCACATATAAGGGTGTTTTGTTGTTAGTGGAATATACGATTTTTCCCAACTAACACCCATTTTGCCCATGGTGGTGAAACAGTTGAGTTGTTTTGTTTCGTAACCCAAAAGTTTTAATCTTTTTTCAATGGCGTTGGCGGCAGCTTTGTGCCCAGTGCCAGTTTTTTCTGCTTGTAAAATTAAAATTTTCATATTACACATTTTATCATTTTATTATATTTTTGTCAAACTTAAAAATACAATCCAACTTTAAAAAATTGTAAAAAATTTAAAAATATGTTAAATATATTTTATGGAGGCAAACATGATGGTTGTAAATGGCGAAACAAATGATATAAACGAAATTATAAATCGGGCGGAGAGCATAACAATTTTTAAAGGCGGAAAGCAAACAAAAATTGAAAAGAATAATAGCCAATTTTTAAAAATTTTAAATAACATAACAAATTGCTTTTTAGATTCAAGAATTATGCCGGCATTTGGCGTGAGTTTGCATGAGGAAACTTTAAAGGAATTGAAAATGGACAGTTGGATTAAATTAAATTTTAATAAAACCGAAATTCTAAATGAACTGCCTTTTCAAGCATTGCTATTTAGATTGGATGAGTGCTATGGCTTAAATTTAATAAGAGAGAACAATAAAAAATTCGAGGGCAGGTGCATTTATTTAGATTTAGATGAAAAAACGGATTTATTAAAAATTATTGATTAAATTTATTGAAAAACCTTACAATTTTTGTTAAAATAAAATTATGAAATTAGTTAGATATAGTAAAGAGTTAAATTATTCTTACACCTTTGGCGCATTTCCCACCTTTGAACTTGTTAAATTTAAGGCGGAAAATGTTATAAAAATTTTATTGCACTCCAAATTAAAAATTAGTGAAGAAATAAATAGTTTAATTGAACTTTGCAAACGAAAAAACATTGCCGTTGAATATGACGATAAAACAATTGCCCGCGTTGTGGATAAAGAAAATGTTTTTGTTTTAGGCGTTTTTAAAAAATACACTAACAAATTAACAAAGGGCAACAATTTAGTGCTTGTTAATCCAAGCGATATGGGCAACCTTGGCACAATTATGCGCACCATGTTAGGCTTTAACATAACCAATTTAATTATTGTTAAACCAGCAGTGGATTATTTTAACCCAAAAGTTATTCGTTCAAGCATGGGGGCAATATTTTCGCTTAACATTTTAGAGTTTGAAAATTACCAGCAATATTTAAAAACCAACACAAAAAAATATGCATTTATGTTAAACGGCAAAAATGCGCTTGGCAGTTTTAAATTTTCTTCGCCGTGCGATTTAGTTTTTGGCAACGAAGCCTCTGGCTTGCCTGAAGATTTTATGCAAGCAGGGGAGTCGGTTGTTATCCGCCATAGCAATAAAATTGATAGCCTTAATCTTCCAATTTCGGTGGGCATGGCGCTATATGAATTTAACAAACAAAATTAACCGACATTTCTTGCCGGTTTTTTAAATTTTTGTTAAAACCGCTTAAAATCAATAGCACTTTTTTTCTAGTTATGTTATAATATCAGTTAGTTTATAGGAGAAAATGATGAAAGAAACAAATTACAAATTAGAGATTGGCGGCCGGGAAGTAAACATTCACCTTGGCAAATATTGTGGTCAGGCAACCGGGCACACAATCATCAGTTGTGGGGACACCGTTGTTATGGTTAACGTAACCATGTCCAAACAACCACGTCCGGGCATGGACTTTTTCCCACTTCAAGTGGATTATGAGGAAAAGATGTATAGCGTGGGCAAAATCCCAGGCGGATGGAAGCGTAGAGAAGGGCGCCCAGCAGATAGCGCAATTCTAAAATCTAGGCTTATCGATAGACCTCTTAGGCCATTGTTCCCAAAAGGGTTTTATAACGATGTAACCGTTATTGCAACTCCACTTTCAGTGGATATGGATATCCCACCAGAAACACTTGCCATGCTAGGCAGTTCGGTGGCTTTGTCTGTTAGTGAAATTCCGTTTGATGGCCCAATTGGTGCAGTGCGCATTGGTCAAGTTGATGGCAAACTTATTGTTAACCCTAATGTTAAGCAGATGGAAGCAAGCCGTATGGACCTTGTTATTGCTGGCACAAAGGAAGCCATTTTGATGGTGGAAGGCGCAAGCAAGGAAATTAGCGAAACCGAAATGCTAGATGCCATTATGCTTGCACATGAGGAAATTAAAAAACAAGTTGCCGTGCAAGAAAAAATGGTTAAAGATTTAAAGGTTACAAAAACCGATAAAATTAAGTTTGATGAAATCCCAGCCGAAATTGACACTGCAGTTAGAGAATATGCGGATAAGAAAATGGACGAGGTGCTAAAGTGCTTTGACCGTCACGTTCGCGATGGGTTAGAAGAAGAACTTACAACTGACGTTATGGAGCATTTTGCTGAAACTTATCCAGACAATGCTAAAGAAATTGGCCAAGTTTTATACAACTTGAAAAAGGAAAAAGTAAGGCACAAAATTCTTTATAAAAACATTCGCCCAGATGGCAGAAAAACTAACGAAATCCGCCCTATTTGGTGTGAAGTTGGCTTGCTACCACGCGTTCATGGTTCGGCAGTGTTTACCCGTGGTGAAACTCAAGCATTAACAACTTGCACTTTGGGCATGATTAGCGAGGCGCAAGAACTTGAAGGGCTTGATAGTGAAGAATATAAAAGATATATGCACCAATACAACATGCCGGGTTACACAACTGGCGAGGCAAAGGCACTAAAAACACCGGGCAGGCGTGAAATTGGGCATGGCGCACTTGCAGAACGCGCACTTTTGGCAGTGCTTCCAAGCGAGGAAGAATTCCCTTACGCAATTAGAACAGTTAGCGATATTTTATCTTCAAACGGCTCAACATCAATGGCATCGGTTTGCGGCAGCACACTTGCACTTATGGATGCTGGCGTTCCAATAAAATCACCAGTTGCCGGCATTGCAATGGGCTTAATGAAGGATAAAGATAGCGATAAAGTTGCCGTTTTAACAGATATTCAAGGCTTGGAAGATTTCCTTGGCGATATGGACTTTAAAGTTGCAGGCACCGCGCACGGTATAACCGCAATTCAAATGGACATTAAAATTCATGGAATTGATAGAAAGATTTTGGAAACCGCGTTAGAGCAAGCACGTTTAGGTAGGCTTGAAATCTTAAAGATTATGGCAAAAACAATTAAGGCACCAAGAAAAGAACTTTCTAAATATGCACCAAAAATTATAACCTTTAAAATTGACCCAGATAAAATTCGTGAAGTTATTGGCACAGGCGGAAAAGTTATTAATGAAATTATCGCTCAAACCGGCGTTAAAATTGACATTAAAGATGAGGGCGATGTGTTCGTTTCATCTACCGACCAAGCAATGTTAGATAAGGCAAAACAAATTATCTTAACCATTGCAACCGACCTTGAACTTAATTGTGAATATGAAGGCACGGTAACAAAAACTGCACAATTTGGTGCGTTTGTTGAAGTTGCCCCTGGCAAAGAGGGTATGATTCACATTTCAAAACTAAGCAAGGACCATGTTGAAAAGGTTGAGGACGTGGTTAAAGTTGGCGACCGCGTGCTTGTTAAAACAATTAAGATTGACGAGCGCGGCAGGGTAGACTTAAAACTTGTTAAAAAGTTATAAAAAAATCTCTCGAAA
>CANRHL010000010.1 GCA_947630405.1 uncultured Clostridia bacterium | reverse complement strand
GCGTCCAAGCGTCTAGTGAGCCACAACGACTTCTTAATATCCTTATTTACTTGGGTGTGAAAGTTTTTGCAATGGAGCGTCTATGCGTCCAGCATTTGAGCGTAATCGCAATTACTGAACATTTTTCATGGTTAGAGATATGCGTTTTTTTGCTAAATCCACAGAAAGCACTTTTACTTTAACTTTTTCGCCAACTTTAAGCACTTCACTTGGATGAGATATGTAACTATCACTAATTTGAGAGATGTGCACAAGACCATCTTGATGCACGCCAATATCAACAAATGCACCAAAATCAATAACATTTCTAACCGTGCCGTCAAGCACCATATCTGGCTTTAAATCTTCCATTGAAAGAATATCGCTTCTAAGTTCAGGCAGCGGCATATCTTCACGCACATCGCGGCCCGGTTTTAAAAGTTCTTTAACAATATCTTGCAAAGTTGGCACACCAACTCCAATTTCGTCAGCCACCGATTGTTCGCCCTTTTTATCAATAAGGGTTGGCAACATGGTTAGTTCGCCCGCTTTAATTTGTTCGTCGGTTAAGTTAAACAATTTCAACAACTTTTTAACGGCAGGGTAACTTTCCGGATGCACGGCGGTGTTATCCAGAATGTTGTTGCCGTCAGTTATTCGCAAGAAACCCGCGCATTGTTCGTAGGCCTTTGGCCCCATCTTTTTAACTTTTAAAAGTTCATCACGGTTGTTAATGTGCTTAACTTGGCTACGATAATCAACAATATTTTCGGCAAGGCTGCCCGAAATGCCGGAAACGAACGAAAGCAAACTAACAGACGCCGTGTTCAAATCCACGCCAACACTGTTAACGCAATCTTCCACCGTGTTGTTAAGCACTTCGGTTAGGCGGTTTTGCGGCATATCGTGTTGATATTGCCCAACGCCAATCGACTTAACATCAATTTTAATAAGTTCGGCAAGCGGATCTTGCAATCTTCTTGCAATTGAAACCGCACTACGCAAATTTACATCATAATCTGGGAACTCTTTGGCGGCAAGTTTTGATGCGCTATAAACAGATGCACCAGCCTCGTTCACCATTGCATAACTAACTTTGCGCGGGCATGTTTTAATAAGGTCCGCCACCAAAATTTCACTTTCTTTGCTTGCCGTGCCGTTGCCTATAGCAACAATGTCAACCTTATTTTTAACAATCATGTCGGTTAGTTTTTGTTTAGCCTCTTCCACCCTATTTTGTGGCGGAGTTGGATGCACAACGGCGGTGTCTAACACGTCGCCTTTGGTATCTATAACCGCAATTTTGCAGCCGTTATAATAGCCGGGGTCGTAACCCATAATAACATTGTTTTTAAGCGGTGCTTGCAATAAAAGTGGTTTTAAATTAACTTCAAACATTTTAATTGCTTGCTCATTTGCCCTGTCGGTTAGCGCATTTCGGCACTCACGCTCAAGAGATGGGAACAAAAGCCTATCATAACAATCGGCAATAGTATCTTCTATGATGGTGTTAGTAAATTCATTATCTTTTTTATATGCCTTTTCAATTTCGGTTATGGTTAATTTTGGATTAATTTCAATGTCCACCTTAAGGCATTTTTCGTTTTCTCCGCGGTTAAGTGCTAATATGCGGTGGCTAGGTATCTTCGATACTTCCCCTTTAAAATCTTTATAATTTTCATAAGTTTTATTTTCGTCTGCCTGCTCGTCCCACGAAGAAACAATGGTTGCCTTTTTGGCAATAATTTCACGCAAAATTTTTCTTAAATTAGCATCGTCACTAATGCGCTCGGCAATAATATCTTTTGCGCCGGCAACGGCTTCGTTAATATCTTTAACGCCCTTTTCTTCGTTAACATAAAGAGCCGCAAAATTTTCTATTGGCTCGGTTACATCTTGCGCTTGAATTATGTCTGCAAGAGGCTCTAACCCCTTTGCAATTGCCACTGTTGCACGCGTTTTGCGTTTTGGTTTATATGGCCTATAAATATCTTCAACTTCGGTTAAAGTTAGCGCGTTTTCAAGCGCCAAGGCAATTTCGTCCGTCCACTTTTCTTGCTCGCGAATAACTTTTTCAACCTTTTCTTTTTCTTTGTTTAGGTTGCGTAAATAATTAAGCCTATCGGCAAAATCCCTTAGCACTTGGTCGTCACACGCACCGTGCATTTCCTTCCTATAACGGGCAATGAACGGAATTGTGTTGCCTTCGTCAATTAAATTAATAATGTTTTCGGCATACTGCTCTTTTAAGTTAAATTCATATGCCAATTGTTTTTGTAGTTCCATAAAATTTTCCTTTTAATATTGTAACTTTTTAATTATAACAAATTTAATAAAATTTTCAAACTAAAAAAGATTTTAATTTAAACTTTTTAAAAACATATTGACAATTTTTAAGTTTTAGATTATCATAAAAAAGAAAGGAGAAATATGAGCCAACAAAATATTAATGAAGTTGCCAAAAGTTTAATGCAATATTTGCGAGAAAACGGCTGGAACAAAACACTAACACTAATTAAGGATTTGCAAAATAAAGATGCGGCTAACGCAAGGGCAGTTTTAAAAAGCCTTCAGGAGTTAGTTGTTGACAGTAAAAATGGGGACTATATGTACTATTTTGCCCGCGATATTGATTGTGCCGATTTAGAAAGGTTGTTGTTCTCTATTAATGAATGCCTAACAAACTATGAATTTTTTGGCCCAACTGAAGAGGAATTTAAAAGATGGTCTAAATACGAACAAGAAATTAAAAAGTGGATGGGCAAACGCCAAAAACCAACTTCCGCCAACGACATTAAAAGAATGTTCGATAATCTTTAATTGCTAATTTATGATTAGTGAAAGAACCTGTTTATAAGATGTTTGTTAACAACCGGCCCAAAAATGTTGTTAGCCCAGCGCGAAAACATAGAAAAATTGTTGAACACCTTAAACAAATAGACGTTAAAATATCTTGGCATAAAAAAGAAAACAATAATAACCTATAAATTTACAATTTCTACTTGACAAGTTTATTTGTATATGTTATAATAAAAATATATTAGGAGGAAAATATGGAAGAAAAATTAACCGCAAAAGATGTAAAAACAATGTTTGGTAATATGGCAGAAGATATATTAAACACAAAATTTTCTAGTTATTCTAATATGATAGATGCTGAATATGGCCGCATAATTGCAACCCATCCAGAATATTTAAAAGGCGATTTTAGGATTAAGTATGAATATGAACATGCAAGCGCAAGCGTACATGGTTCTGCAACATTCACGAAATTATCAAGAGATATTGTCTATTACAATGAAGAATTTGTACGCAGATGCATAAATTCTTTACAAGATATTTACAATACTTATATAAAATATTGTAAATTTTTATCAAAAGACGTGCGCCCTACTCTTAGCCTAAAGTATTCATTACTCCGCAAAAGCCTTTTTGAAAGTACATTAGCATATGAAATAGACTCAAAACAAGAAAAGCCTTTACCACAATTTTTAAGAGAACCAAGAAATGTTAAATCAACAGGTACAAATCTTGGAGTCTAAAAGTACAAACAAAAACTCCGCAAACGCGGAGTTTTTTTATTTTTGATTTTTATAAGTTTTGCGGCGAGTGGCGGCATCTTGCTCACTTTTTGTTAAGAGTGCATCTTTATTTTGTTTGTTCACTTTCTCTAGAATTGCAAAGCGGTTTTCCGTTTCAACAAATTCCCGATAATTCATTGTTGGGTCAAAACTATCAATTTGCATTGGATTTTCTAACTCGGGGTTATATCTAAATAAAGTGTTATAGCCGCTTCTAACCGAATTGAACGCGTGCTGATTAGCATATTTCAAATCATAGCCGTGACTTATGCATGGCGAATAAGCAATTATAACGCTTGGGCCATTATATTTTTCTGCTTCACTGATTGCTTTTATGCACTGCTCTGGGTTAGCGCCAAGGCAAACTGACGCCACATAAACATCTTTATAGGTCATAAGCATTGAAGCCAAATCTTTTTTCTTTGTGGTTTTGCCGGTTAAATTAAATTTGGCAGTTGCACCGCGCGGAGTTGCCTTGCTTGTTTGCCCGCCCGTGTTTGAATAAACTTCGCTATCCAGCACCAAAATGTTAACATTTTCGCCGCTTGCAACAACGTGGTCCAGCCCGCCAAAGCCGATATCATAAGCCCAACCATCGCCACCAATAATCCACACGCTAGGGCTGGTTATAAGCGATAAATTATCAAACAAAAATTTATCTTTTGAAGAAATTTTATATTTCTTGCTAAACTCTTTTAACTCGAGCAAAAGTTTTTTATTTTGTGCGTGATTTTCGGGCGATTTTAAAAATTTATCCACTTTTTCTTGAATTAAACTTGAAAATTTGATGTTTTTTAACTTTTCTATGAAAATTTTTCGCTGATTTCGTTTTGAAATGGCAATGCCGTAACCAAATTCGGCATTATCTTCAAACAAACTGTTTGCCCAACTTGGGCCAAAGCCATCTTCGTCCTTTGCATATGGGCAAGTTGGATATGTGCCACCATAAATTGACGAACAACCGGTGGCGTTGGCAATAAGCATTCTATCACCAAAAAGTTGGCTAACAAGTTTTATGTATGGCGTTTCGCCACAGCCGGCACACGCACCAGAGAATTCAAAATATGGCTTTTTAAATTGCAAATTTTTAACCGATAAATCGTCCGCCGTTTTCAGCCGCTTTAATTTGGATTGGAAGGTTATATTTTTAACTTCTCTATCGCGAATTTCTTCGGCATTTTTCATAATTAGGGCTTTAACCGGGCAGGCTTCGGCACACACTCCACAGCCGGTGCAGTTAAGCGTGTCTATCTGCAGATGATAATTGCCCTTATTTGTTAGGCTCTTTTTAAAATTGTAGCCGTCGATAACTTTTTCTTTTTCGCTAAACAAAATTGGACGAATTGCCGCGTGTGGGCACATGAGCGTGCATCTGCCGCACTCAATACATTTTTCACTAATCCACTCTGGAAGATTGCTTGCAATGGCGCGCTTTTCATATTTTGCCGTGTCGGTTGGCATATGCCCGCTAATATCAAACTCGCTAACTGGGATGTTGTTGCCTGCTTGTGTTGAAGTTGGGTAAATAATTTTGTTGTAATATTCATTTTTCTCGCCAATCGTTTTTGGTTTGTTGTTTGGCGTGAGAGCAGAAACATCTATTTTTAAAATTTTATCTTCAACTTCGTCAACTGCAGAATAGTTTGCATCTAACACCTTCTGCCCCTTTTTGCCATAAGATTTTTCAATCATTTCCTTAATATTTTTAACCGCTACTTCTTTTGGCAAAAGGTTGGTTAATTCAAACATTGCGGTTTGCATAATGGTGTTAATTTTGCCGCCAAGCCCGTGTGTCGTGGCAATTTTGTTGGCATCGATTGTGTAAACTTTAATGTTTTTTTCTTTAATATCTGCCTGCATTTTATCCGGCATAATTTCGCTTAATCGCGCCGCGTCCATACTGCAATTTATTAACATTTTGCCGTTTTGTTTTAGGCAATCGGTTATATCATATTTAGAAACAAATCCAACATTGTTGCACATAACAAAATCCACTTTTGTTGGATTGAAAGGCGCAAAAATTGGGAACGAACTTGAACGCATATGCGAAATTGTTAGGCTACCCGATTTTTTGCTATCGTAATCAAAATAGCCTTGCATATAATTCACCGTTTCGTCGCCTAAAATTTTAATTGTGTTTTTAACCGAACTCACACTACCATCACTGCCAAGGCCATAAACTCGCATTGTGAAATTGCTAATGTCGTCAACATATTTTTCTTTAACCTCAAGGCTGGTGTTGGTTAGGTTATCATTAATGCCAATGGTAAAAAATTGTTTGCCATCGCCATCCATATTTTCAAATACTGAAATTGCCATATCGGGCGTAAACTCTTTTCCGCCC
Organism: uncultured Clostridia bacterium; assembly: GCA_947630405.1. Taxonomy (GTDB): domain Bacteria; phylum Bacillota; class Clostridia; order Christensenellales; family UBA1242; genus Onthoplasma. Next base: position 18,745 of record CANRHL010000010.1, on the reverse strand, counting down.
AAGCCAAACACGCCCGAAAAGCATTTTGCACCAATATTATTTTTTTGCAAAACGGACATAACAATGCTTGTTAATGTGTCAATGCCGTTAACATCCAAATTGCGCTCTAAAATGGTTATATTTTTAACGCCCTTAGGCAGTTTATTTAAAAATTCTTGCTCATCAAACGGCTTTAACATTCTAATTTTTAAAACGCCCGCATTTTTAATGTTTGGCAATGCAAGTTTGCAAACATCGGCGCTTGTGCCCATTGTTACAATCACATTTTTTGCGTTGGCATCGCCCGAATATTCAACTGTTTCATATTTGTGCGTTGTAATTTCGGCCTGTTTTGTTAGTGCGTCTTTAAAAATTGGCAACACTTTTTGATATTTTGAAAGTGCCATAACCCTATTTTGCATAAACACATCTGGATTTTGGTTAGTGCCTGCAGAATATGGCTCGTGGTTGTTGACCGCACGGCGTTTAAACTCAACAAAATCCTGCTCGCTTACAATCTTTTTAAGGTCATCAAGTTCACTCACATAAATTGTTGAAAGTTCATGGCTTGTTCTAAATCCATCAAAGAAACAAATAAATGGCGTGCTACTTTTTAAACTAGCTAGCTCGCAAGCAATGGCAAGGTCGTTCACTTCTTGCACGTTTGAACAACACACCACATTAAAGCCAGTTTTTAGGCAGGCATAAATGTCGCTATAATCACAAAAAATGTTAAGCGCATGCGTTGCAACACTTCTAGACGAAACATAAAACACGGTAGGAAGCCCTTCGCCCGCAATTTTATACATATTAGGTATCATAAGTAGCAAGCCTTGGCTTGAGGTGAAGGTTGTTGTTTTGCTGCCGGCAATCAAACTGCCATGCACCGCACCCGCCACCCCAGCTTCGCTTTGCATTTCAGTTAAAACAAGGTTGCTTCCAAAAATATTTTTCTTGTTTTCAAAAACAAATTGGTCGCAGTCCTCAGCCATCGGGCTAGATGGCGTAATTGGATATATCATAGCCACTTCGTTAAACATATAAGCAATGTTAGCGGCGGCAAAATTACCATCAACTGTAAGTTTTTTCATAAAACTCCTTTTTCTAACTATATTTTATAACTTTTAAATTTATTTTCAAAATAAAATCTAGCCGTATTTCTATCTTTTCAATTTCAATAAATCGTTTTGAAAAAAAGTTAATCTATGTTAAAATTGTTTTATGAGATATTTATTAATTGTGCAGTATGATGGCAAAAACTATTCTGGTTGGCAAAGGCAAGAAAATGCGGTTACAATTCAGCAAGTTTTAGAAGAAAAACTGCAAATTTTATTAAAGCACGAAGTTAACACTGTTGCAAGCGGGCGAACAGATGCCGGCGTTTCTGCCTATTTTCAGCCCGTGCATTTTGAAACTGAAAAGAAAATTGACATAAACAAATTTTTATATTCACTAAATGGCCTTTTGCCAGACGATATTAAGGCTTTAAGCCTTGTTAAAACCGATATTCATGCGCGCTTTGCAGCAAAGAAAAAAACCTACCTTTATAAAATGTATTTAAGCAACATCGATTTGCCGCTTTACTCTAACGCACTTAGAGTTGAGCCAAATGTTGACCTTAAACTTATGAAAAAGTTTTGTAAACTTATTGTTGGCAAGCACGATTTTGTTGGCTTTAGGGCAAGTGGCGGAGTTAATGAAAGCACAACACGAACAATTTATTCTGCCCGCTTGGTGCGTGATGGCATAATGCTCAATTTTTATGTTACCGGCAACGGATTTTTATATAAAATGGTAAGAAACCTTGTTGGCACAATGCTGGCAGTTGGCATGCACAAGTTGGATTTTGCCCTAGTTAAACGCACGCTTTTTAACGGCTATAAATCCAAGCACACCGCCAAACCCGAGCACCTATATTTGCTCAACGTTGAATATAAGTAAAAACTTTTAAAAAACTATTGACAAACTAATTTATTTTAATTATAATAACTAAGTATTGCTTATATTAAGCATTTTTTCTACCACACGGAAAGCGTGCTTAATACGGCCTTTGAACGCGAAATAAAAGGCACAATTGAATTTAAGGAGAAAGTATGAAAACAATTATGGCAAAACCAGCCACTGTTGAAAAAAAGTGGTATATTATAGACGCTGATGGCAAGGTTTTAGGTAGAGTTGCAAGTGAAGCCGCTATGATACTTCGTGGCAAACACAAACCAACCTTCACCCCAAACGTTGACTGCGGCGATAATGTTATTATCATTAATAGTGATAAATTAGTGCTAACCGGCAGAAAGGCAGAACAAAAATATTTTAAACGTTATTCCGGCTATCAATCTGGTTTGCACCTAACTCAATACAAAACAATGATGGCAGAAAAAAGCGACGTTGCCCTTATGAGAGCAATTAAAGGTATGCTTCCTAAAAATAGTTTAGGTCGCACAATGGCAAGGCACTGCCACATCTATAAAGGTGCTGAACACGAACAACAAGCACAAAAACCAGAAATCTGGAACGGAGGTAATAAATAATGGCTGAAAAGAAAACCACAAAGGTGGAAGAAAAAGAAGTTAAAAAACCAGCAAAGGTTGTTAAAGAAACTGCTAAAAAGGCAGAGGCAAAAGCCGAGCCAAAGACAACCAAGGCCGCAACCAAAACTGCAACTAAAGAAGTAAAGGAAACTAAAACAACTGCTAAAAAAGAAACTGCAGCAAAAAAGGAAGTTACCCCTAAAACTGCAGCAAAAAAAGAAACGGCTGCTAAAGAAACAAAGGCAACTAAAGTTGAAAAAGAAGTAAAGGCAGAAACTAAAAAAGCCCCTGCAAAAAAGGCTGAAACCGCTGCAAAGGTTGAAACTAAAGAAGTTAAAAAACCTGCTGCAAAAAGCAAAGTTAAGGCTGTTAAGGGCAAGGCTCAAGAATTTTTAGGCACAGGCAAAAGAAAATGCTCTGTTGCCCGCGTTCGCCTAACAACCGGCACAGGTAAAATAACCGTTAATGGCGAAAGCTTAGACGAATATTTTGACCTTGAAACTCTTAAAACAATTGTTAAACAACCACTTGTTTTAACCGAAACACTAAATAATGTTGACATTGTTGCCAACATTTATGGTGGCGGCAAATCTGGTCAAGCCGGCGCACTTCGCCACGGCATAACAAGAGCATTAATTGTATTTAGGCCAGAACTTCGCCCTGAACTTAAAAAAGCAGGCTTTGTAACCCGTGATGCAAGGAAGAAAGAGCGTAAAAAATACGGCTTACACAAAGCGCGTAAGGCTCCACAATTCAGTAAACGTTAATATTACGAAAAAACTCGCAACTGCGAGTTTTTTTATTTTAAATGAAAAAGAGAGATGTTGTTTACACTCGAAGTTACAAATCATCTAAGTTTTAGATTGTTTAATTTTATTTCATCAAATAATTTAAAACAAATTAATGTAACTTTTTTGGAGCATAGAACTATCTCTCTTGGATGTAAGGATAAACCTTACATTGTTATATTGTGAGCCTTTTAAAGTTTTATTCACAAATTTTAAAAATTTTTTAATTTTAATAAAAAATGGGCATTTCCGCCCTTTTTGTTTATATTTTGTTTGAACCTTTATTTTGTTCTTGTTTTTATTTGTTCTTTATTAATTTCATAATTTCTATTTCGCTATCGTTTTCAGAAATAACGATATTTGCATATTTCTTTATTGCATTTTCAACTGCGCTTTTGGTTTTACCAAGTTTTTCTATGGTTACAAGCACAACAATGCAATTTTTAAATGTTTTGTAATTCTCGTTAGAAAGAAATGTGTCGGCAGCAGTTTTTATGACCGCATTTTGTTCTTTACATAAATCCGCAAGCAATTCGCTTTCTTTGGCATTTAAAATTTCGTCCACCAACATGGTTGGTGCGTCAATTGTGTCCAATAAATACTCTTCAAAGCGCTCGTCCGCATCAATGTAATTATATTTCAAGGTTTTAGCCAATTTGTTTGCCAAATCGCAAGCCTTTTCTTCTTTTAAACTTACTATTACTATGTTTTTCATATTTTCTCCGTTCCTATTTTAACAAAAATGCGTTAATTTAACAACTATTTTTTATGTTTGTTTATTTTTGACGAAAAAAATACAATTTTCACAATTACAAACACGAACACGGCATCTAAAATTAGAATTATGTATCTTATTTCAATTTTTAGTGGAGTTATATCGATATTGCCATACACATAAGCCAATTTGTTGTTGGCAGAAAGCGAAAACATTATGTTTCCTTCTATATCCGTTCTAAAAACTTTTGCACCGCTATCGGTTAGCGTGTTTATTGTTGTGTCGGCCGGGTGACCATAACTTACGCCATCAGTTGAGATAACTGCATATGATGGCTTAACCGCGTCAACAAACGGTGCCGATGTTGAAGTTTTGCTGCCGTGATGCGCAACTTTTAGCACATCACTTTTAAGCTGCTCGCCGTAGTTGTTAACATAATAAATTTCTTGCTCGCTTGGAATATCCGCGCTAAAAAGAAAACTAAAGCCCTTATATTCCAATTTAATTAGCGGGCAACTATCGTTATCGTCTTTAGGATTTTGGGGCAAAAATTCAATAAATTTATAGCCGTTTTCAGCCAGATTAAACTCAGTGTTAAGTTGAGTGTTATAACCGCCATTTTCAAGGTAAGAGAGAATTTCGTTATAAGTTTGCGTGTCGCCAAGCGGAGAGATATACACATTTTTAACATCGAAATTTTTTAATAGCCTTAAACTGCCGCCAACATGGTCGGCATCACTATGCGTAAGCACCAAATAATCTATCACCTTGTTGCGCTTATCTTTAAGCACTTTGTTTAAAATGTAGTCGGTGTATGAAATATTGCTATCCATCGGGCCATCGTCAATTAAAACCACCTTATTATCGGGCAGGTTTATGGCAATTGCATCGCCTTCGCCAACCGAAATGAAATGCACTAAAAGATTGCCGCTTGATGAAACAATATTTTGCGTTATAAGCCAATTTTGAACGCCAACATTTATAGCTGGCGCAAAAATGCTAACTAGAGTTAGCAGGCCTAAAATTACAAATAAAACAATAATTTTCTTCTTTTGTGTTGGCTTCATTATTTTTTTAGTTTGCCGGTAAAAAGTTTTATTATTTCGGGCATCTTTTCAACGGTTGCACGGTATCCTTCTTTTATCATATCATTTTTGCCATTTATTTTCAACGATTTAAATCGTTTTAAATCCGGGCAAATTACAATATCGCTTAAAATTTTGCCATTTTTTGAATTGTTAGCCATCATGATGCCAATGCTCGTTCTAAATTGCGTAACCAAATTTTCGCTATTTGTGCCGCTGCCGCGCGTGCAGTTGCAGTCGATTGTGACAATATAATCATAGCCCTCATCCCGCAACACATCGGCAGGAATGTTGTTTGTTACTCCGCCGTCAACAAGTGTCATGTTTTTATATTTAACGGGCAAAAACACGCCCGGAATTGCACAACTGCCCGCAATAACTTTGCTTAACTCGCCTGTGCTAAAATGAATTTCCTTGCCCGATTTTAAATCCACCGCCACGGCAAAATATGGGATTTTGAGCTGCTCTATTCTACTAACCGGCATCACCCGTTTAATAATGTTTTGAAGCCCATCTAACCCCGAAGGCAAAAAGCCAAGTTTTGAGTGCCTAAAGTCCTTATCTTTTATTCCATATGTAAGTTTGTACATATCTTCATATTTAAGTCCGCTGGCGTAAAGCGCGCCAAACAGGCTGCCAGCACTTGTGCCAGCAATGGCATCAAACTCTATGTTATAATCTTCAAACGCTTTAAATGCACCAATATAAGAAAAACCGCGCGTGCCACCACCACTTAAACAAAGAGCCACTTTGTGCTTTTTTTTGAATTTTTTAACCGCTTTTTCGTCCGCCGGCTGCAATTTCATATTTTTAGTATTAGCAAAAAATTAAAAATTAGCACAAAAAAATCCCTAAAACTAGGGATTTTTTATTGTTATTTATTACCTTTGTCTCCTTCGCCGTTTTGTTCACGGATTTTTTGAAGGGTTGCTTTGGTGGTTTCAATGTCGGCTTCGATGTGAGAAATTTGCTCTTCCAAAATGTTGTTGGTGCGCTCTAAGATTGGGAATCTATCTTTATTCGCATTTACAACATCTTCACAGTGTTGAACGCTTAATCTTAAACCATCAAGGAATTCAAGTTCATTAGCAAGTTTTTCGGCCTTTTCTTTATCGATATCAACATAGTTGTTAACACCATATAAATCGATTTTTTGTTTTGCAACAAGGGCTTCTCTTCTTCTTAATTTTGCTTGATCTCTTTCAAGAGTTGACATCATCTTCTTAAGTGGACGATATTCTTTTTGATTAATTCTAAATTCACGTTTTGCCTTCTTTAACCTTTCGTCCAACACGGCAAGCCTATCAAGACATTCTTGTTCGCTTGTGCTGATAACAGGCTTAACTTCTTCAACTTTAACAACTTCAACCGGTTTAACTTCTTCAGCTTTAGGTTCTTCTTTAACTTCTTCTTTAGGTTCTTCAGCTTTAACTTCTTCGGTTTCTTCTTCCTCTTCAGGCTCTTCTGCTTCTTTTAACAAGTCATCAATGCTATAAGATTGAAGTTCGTCATCCATCTTAACTTCTTCAACTTTGGTGCTTTCATCTTCAACCACTTCGTCTGAAATTTCATCAAGGATGCCAACAAGGTCAACATCTTCTTCTTGAGCAGGTTCTTCCTCTTTCTTTTCCTTTAATTCGTTTTCAATTTTGGCAATATCTTTATCTTCATCTTCATCTGCCAAACTGAATTCGTCTTCCTTATCTGCGTTTGCCAAAGCTTCTTCTTTTTCTGCTTTAGCCTCGTTAATTGCTTCAAAGTCATACTCTTTATTTGCCTCAGCACTATTGAGTTGTTTATATTGAGTGTACTCCAAAGATTGAGTGTTTTGGGTGTTTTGAACTTTTCTATCATTATCAAAAGCACCAATAATCATGTGTGCAACGAAAGCAATAATGCCTCCGGCAACAATTACAATAGCAACAATTGCTAAAATGCTTGCAAAAGCCATCCATGCGTCCATAATAAATATCTCCTTTTATTGATAGCCTTATTATACACCAGTTCAAAAAATTTTTCAATACCTTTTTTAAAATTTTTTTAAAATTTTTGAAAATTTTTTATTTTTTTGCGTTTTTTTACCAAATTTTAACCATTTTTACGCATTTCTTAACCCTTTTGGATAATAATTCTTAAATTTGCCATCGCTAATTTTAAATCCGCCAACCGGGCAGGAATTGACCAAAACCGCCCCATAGCCTTCCATTTTAGAGAAATCCAAAGTTTCTCCTTTTAAATATTTTTGGCAGTCTAACGAGCCATGGTCTAGGTCAATTTTATTTTTAAAATATGTGCCAAAACTTGAAAATAGATAATGAAAAGGAGTAAATCTATCCTTTTTCATCTCTAATGCCCGAACACCTAAACTAATATAGTTAACATCCTTTTTTATTAAATTTTCATCCGCAACTTGATATAAAAAGCCATTGTGTTCGTAAAGCGAGAATTTGTAATCAATGAACGTAGATAAAAATTCTTCCGCCTTTTTATTGCGTTTTAATGTTAAAATTTTATTAAAAACCTCAAAATTTTCTTCATTTTTCTTTAACACCGCCACAAATTGCCCTTCGCCCTTGTTTTCGTGCGGGTAAATTCTAACCGCCTCTTTCATATTTATGCCACGGCTAAAGGGGGCATCAATGTTTTGTAGCGTATAGTTGTGCCTTTTTAAAAACTCAGTTATAACGCCTTCGTTCTCTTCATACGAATAGGTGCAGGTTGAATAAATTAAAGTGCCATGTTGCTTTAAACATTTGTTTGCACTCTCCAAAATTTCCAACTGGCGCACACTGCACATTTTAGGCAAATTTTCGTTCCACTCGCTAACCACATCCTCGCCACGCCTAAACATGCCTTCGCCGCTGCAGGGCGCATCCACAAGGCAAACGTCAAACGTGTTGGCGTAGGCCTTGGCTAAATTCTTGGGTAAATCGTTTGTAATAATCACATTTTTTAAGCCCATACGCTCAACATTTGAGTATAAAACCTTGCACCTTGCCGCGTTTATCTCGTTCGAAACCAAAACTCCTCCATTTAACCTGTTTGCAATTTGAATTGTTTTTCCGCCCGGAGCAGCACACATATCCAGTACTTTTTCGTTCCCCCTAAATTTATATGCATTAACTGTGAACATTGCGCTTGGCTCTTGAATGTAAAACGCGCCAGCGTGATGGAGCGGGTGTTTTCCTCTCTTTTCGTTATCCACATAAAACCCGTTTTTTTCATAATTTATTGGAGAAATTGAAAAATTTACAACATTTTTAAAGTTTTTTACTGAAATTTTGTTGTTATTTACAAAAATTGATTTAACTTCTCTCTCATTTAGGCTTGAAAGAAACTTTTCGTAGTCCCGCCCCAAGATATTTTGCATTCTTTTTAAAAAGGCATTAGGCAAATTTAACATATTTAAATTATAGCAGAAAGTTGAAAAAAACTCCACATTTTGTTGATTTTTTTTCTAATTTTATTTAAACTAATTAAATAAGGGGTAAAAATTTATGCGTCCATTTGATATTATTAGGCAAAAACGCAGGTTTGAAATGTTTAGTGAAAAAACCAAAGATGCGGTTTTGGAAGTAAACTCGTTCTTTGGCAAGTATAACATGAACTATGAAGAACGCATCAAAAAAAGGTTTATTTATTACGACACTCCAAACCACGATTTGCAAAAATCTAGCATTGTGCTTTTTAAAACACAAATTGGCAATTTTTGCGAACTGAACATGGCAACAGAAAAAGTTAGCAGCACATCAAGATACACACTGCGCACTAACTATAAACATTTCAAAATTCCTGTTAAGCCGTTGGATAGGCCAATTAAACATAAAGAATTTTTAATTGATAGTTTTAAAGCGATGTTCTTTTCTTCCCTTAACTTTGACCCAGAATTTTTGTTGCAAAAACTTCAACCTATGTATATTATTGATACAATTAGTGATGAATATCGCAGCTCAAACATAACCGGCCTTAAAATAACCTATTCTTTTGATAAAGATTGCTACACTAACATGGAAAATCAGGTTAAGGTTAACGCAAATATATTAACAATTTACGAACATAGTGCGGAAAACACGGATGAAGATTTTGAAGATTTAATGAGCAAACTATCTCGTTATTGCAAAGAATTAACCGCCACAAGCGAAACAAAAATTATGATTGCAAGAAAACTAACTAAAGTTAAGCCAATAACTAAAAAAGATAAGGAAAAACTTGACAAGATAAAAAACAAAAAACAAACAAAAAAGTTTTAAAAAACTGGGCAACCCCAGTTTTTTTATTCTTCATCTTCTTTAGGAGCGTCTGCAGTTAAATACACCCCAATCATTTCCTCTTTTTCATTTTCCGTAATGTTGTTTAGGCTTAATCTATGAAGATAATAGTTAGCCCCAACCTTTTCATAGAAGTAAACAAAGTTGTTATCTAAATCAAATTTCACTTCGCCATTGGTTGTGCTATATGCAGAACTATCCCAATTATCAATTTTTGCAATTGTTGTCATAATAGGTTTTTCTGCAAACTTTGAAACATCGTCTAAAATCTTTATATTATTGTTGTTATCATAATAAACCAAACTTTTGTGGTTAATAAATCCAATAACATTTATAGCCGTTGCGTCCTCATCCTCAAACAAAGTTTGTGGGGTTGGATTGTCCGTTTGCTCGTAATCGCAAAACTCAATTGCGTTGCCATCAATCCCAATAATGCGGGTATCATTTAAGAAGTAAACGCTATCATAATTGCCGATATTTGAGCAGAACAACCTAGTGCTAGAGCTGGTTACACTTGAACGATATAAATCCTTCATCGAACTATCAAGTTCATCCGCCATTTCGAAATATACAAAATTGCTGCCAACAAATTTTAATGTCATTTCTTCATCTTGCTTTTCGCTAAAAGACGTTTTTGTGTTATTGTTTATATTGTATTTCCAAATTTGATATTCGCTGCCTGAGTTGTTGGCTTTTTTTGTATTTGTAACGTAGAAAATGTTTTCTTCTGGCTTTTCTTGGCTTTCGCTCTTTATAACGGCGCTGGATACATCTCGCCCAACTTCAACTGAACTAACCTTGCCGTTTAAATTGACTCTAACAAGGCGGTTGGAAATTTCGCCATGATCTAGGTTAGTGCCTTTTTCATAAACCAACAAGTATAGCCCACTTTCAGTTTCAAAGAAATTGTAAACTGTGTTTTGGTTGTTAACTTCGGTGGTGTAAACCTTTTCAACACTGCCGGAATTGTTTAATTTAACCCTATAGAACTCCACCCTATCAGATGCCCAAGTGAGTTTAGAATCCTGTGCTTCGCATTGACAGGTAAAATACAAATATTCGCCAAAGATGTACAAGCCTGTTGCTTGGAAACCGCAAAGTTTGTTAGACATGGTCCAGTAATAAGCATCGTTTAAAAGGTCATCTTCATTTCTAACTACATTGCCGTTGCCGTCAAGTTTGGCAACCATAAGCGCGCCCACCATGTTGCCGTTAGCGGATGTGGTGCTATCTGCAGTTTTGTAGCCATTAACGAAATATAAATATTCGCCCTTTTGAACAACTAAGCCACCATTGCCAGTTACCTCGCCCGAAGGCATTGTGAATAAATCCTTACTGCCACCGCACGCCGTTAGGCCAAAGCAGAACACGCAAATTAGTAAACATATTAAAATTTTAGTAAACTTTTTCATTTTTTCTCCAAATATATTAGATTTTAACATATAGAATAATTTTTGTCAATTAAACTTTAAACTATTCTTTATTTTAATTGCTTTTAAATTTATCAAAAAACCCAAAAACCGTGTATTTTATGCCAAAGTTAGCCTTATTTAAACAAATTTCTAGTTATATCTTAAATTTGCGGTTGCTATAATATTAGTATGAAAAGTAAAACCATAATAATTTCCACCCCAAACGGCGACAAAGCTGGGCGCGGAATTTTAACCCTTTACATTGAAGATGACCTTTTAAAGTGCAAATTAAGGCTTTATAATGTGGAAAAATTGAATAGATATTGTAAACTTGGAGTTTATCACAACAACGAAGTTTCTAGCGCAAATTTAATTGAACGCGAAGGGGTTTATTATAGCAGTTTGGTGGGCGACTTTAATTTGGATGCCGATTTTTATTGCGCCATAATCGACACAAGCAACAACAATGCAGTGCTGCTTGCGGGCGGCACATATGCGGGCTTTTACTTTAACGATAATTCTGTTTTTGAAGAAAAGCCAACACAAAACGAAAATGAAGTGGAAAACGCATGCGAAAACGCGCCAAATTGCGCCAACTGCAAATATAAAGAGTATTTCTATTCAACCGAAGGCAAAATTCAAGCAGAGCGGCCGGCAGAAAACACACAAGAAAATGCCCCTTCAAATATACCAACCATTATTGATAGCATATTGCCACAATTTGATTATATTTTTAAAAACTACGAATCAAATGCCGAATTAAACACATTAATTGAAAATTCTAAGTTCGTTAAAATGAGTGAAGGCAACTTTTCACTTGGCGCAATTTATGAAAATGAAAATTTAAAATTGATTTGCTATGCCGTTAAGGCAAACTATAACTCCCCCGCACCCGAAGAACTTGGCAAACATTATCAGTGGCTGCCGCTAGATAAGGACGACCCGCTTAGTGATGGCTATTATTTAGTTTTTCAAGATGCCAAAGATTTAAAAATTATTGACGTTTAAAAAAAACTCCGCTTGGAGTTTTTTCTTTTTAGTTATACACATTTGAACGAACATATGCATCTCGCGCGTTTTCTAGGCAGATTTTTAATTTTTCCTCTGCTTTTAACACATCGTTAACGAATAGCGGCTCGGTTATGTTTTGTTTAATTATATCTATAATTTCTAAAAAACTTTGTGCTTTAGCATAAATGTCACCGGTGAAACCTTCAACATTCCTAAAAACACCACATCTATCAAACGACCAATTATTGTATGTTGCCGCAATTTTGTCGATATTTAAAATGAGTTTGTTAAGATAATCATAATTCTCGTAAAAGTAAATTAAATGCGCATACCTTTTGTCCGTTTTTAAAATTTCAAGCCTTGGCTTTAGCTCTTCTAAAATTTCATCATATCTATCAAGGCCATCCGCACCTGCGCACACTGCCAAATCGTTATAAATTGCCCGTGCATCAACGCTTGAATATAAATCGCTAGATCTATTGTGCCTTTTATCTATCAACATGTCCTGAGTTAAAGCGTTAGCATTTCTTTTCATTATTAAAACGCCGCGCAAAGCCCGAATAACATTTAAATCCTCATCAAAATTCAAACTTTCATATATTTTTTTAAATTTTAAGGCGGTCGTTAAATAATTTTCATTAACGGCGTAATAAAGCATCCAAGTTAAGGCGGCATAATCACGCAACTTTTCAAGTGCGCGGTGCTTATTTAATTTTGCCTGAACTTTGCGGTTAGAACGTGAAAATTGGCTGCTTATTTTGGCCTCGCTTGCGGCTAAATTTGTTTGTAAATCTTCCAAGTTTTCATGTTGCTCTTCCCCGGTAATAAAACTTGGCAAATTTAATTTACCAATTTCAACATTATACTTTTTGCAAAACTCAAAACTAACTTGCTTTAACATTGCACTGCACGCTTTGCAATAAAGCCTAAAAGTTTCCCACTCCCAATAATCAGGGCAGCTTGAATTATATTTATCCCGCATTGATTTGTAATATTCAAAATCAAATTCCTTAGGATAAACAATCAGCTCGGGTTCAACTTTTTTTATCGTGCCAGTTTCGGGAAGGTGATACTCCCCATCAATTTTTTCTCCACTAGAATAGTAAGCGTAGGACATGTTGCGCCTCCATTTTTGTCGAAATTTGTATAATTATAACATAAATTTTTAATTTTTCAATAGTTTTTTTTAATTTTATGCTAATTCTTAACAAGTTCGTTAATTCGGCCGCCACCATAGCACATGCCATCTTCAGCGTACAAAACGGCAAATTGGCCGATTGTAACTGCCTTTTGTGGCTCAGCAAATTTTAGTTCAATTGTGTGTTCGTCAATAATATGCACATGTGTTTGTTGGTCGGGTTGGCGATAGCGTAGCTTTACAAAACAATCAAAGTCCTTTGTTGGCACATCTGCTATCCAATTAAAATTGGTTCCAATAATGCCGCTTGAATAAAGTTCGCTATCATCTCCATCGCTAACATAAAGCGTGTTAGTTTTAACATCTTTTTTAACAACAAACCATCTGCCTTCATGCCCCGCTTTGCCGCCAAGATTTAGCCCGCGGCGTTGGCCAATTGTGTAATACATAACGCCGTCATGCTCGCCCACTTTGTTACCGTTTAAATCCACAATATTTCCTTTTTTTGCGGGTAGATAGTTCTTTAAAAAGTTTTTAAAATTCCTTTCCCCAATAAAGCAAATGCCCGTGCTATCTTTCTTTTCGGCGGTGGAGAAGCCAAGTTTTTTGGCAATTTTTCGCACCTCTGTTTTATCAATATCCGCAAGCGGAAATAATGTTTTGCCCAGTTGCTCCTGATTAAGTTGATTTAAAAAATATGTTTGGTCCTTATTTTTATCAAAGGATTTATACAAATAAACTTTGCCGTTTTTGTCCACGCGCTTGCAATAATGCCCGGTGGCGATATAATCTGCCCCCAACTCTAGGGCATGTTCTAAAAACGGGCCAAACTTAATTTCGCGGTTGCAAAGCACGTCCGGATTTGGCGTGTAGCCTTGCGCATATTCGTCAAGCAAATATTGAAAAACGCGCTCTTTATACTCTTTTGCGTAATTAACGGTATAGTATGGTATGCCAATTTTTGCCGCCACGCGCTTAACATCTTCAAAATCGGCTTCGGCTGTGCAATTGTTGTTTTCATCCGTTTCTTCCCAATTGAGCATAAAAAGACCAACAACATTATATCCTTGTTGTTTTAATAAATATGCTGCAACTGAGCTATCCACTCCGCCGCTTAAACCTACAACAACTGTTTTTGACATTTACTTCTCCAAACTAACCGGAATTTTAAACTTGTTAAATGAAACTTTTGCAATATCAATAATCCAAAGTATCAGCACCACTCCCCAAATAAGCACTAAAATATAAAAAACTTGATAAAGGTCGCCAGATGGGGTGGCTTTTAAAATGTAAGTAATTAGCCCATTAATTATGCCAATTGTGGCAAAAACGGTAAAGAACGCGCCCATTTTGTTCCTGCCCACATAATAGTAATGCCCACCTAAAAAACCTAAAAATATTGTTATTAGCAAAAGTTTTATTCGGCTAACATCGCTTGGGCAACCAACACGCAAAATTACGCGCTCACTTTCCCCCAACTGATAGGCATGCTTGGCTTCGTTGTTTGTTGCCATGCTAAATTTTTGATAATTTAATTGGCAATTCGGGCAAACGGCAATTTCGCTTGGCACTTTATAGCCGCACCTTGGACAATGTTTATTTTTTGCTTTCATGTTTTTATTATATCACATTTATGGATTTTTGCAATAGAAAAAAAATAATTTGTAAAAGTTTGTAAATCTTTATTATTATAATTTTGCGATGAAAAAAATTCACAAAAGTTTATAAATCTTTAAATTTTATTAGGTTTTAACAATTTTTTGGTTTATTATTTATTTAAGGGGGCTGAAATGATTATTTTAGCATGCGACCACGCCGGGTTCGACTACTGCGCGCGTTTGATGAAATATTTTGATAATAACAACATGAAATACAAATATATGGGGCCAAAAAATTTCAATATTGATGATGATTATCCCGATTTTATGGCACCTGCAGCAAAGGAAGTGTTAAAAGATAAAAACAATGCTGGCATTTTTGTTTGCGGCAGCGGAATTGGCGCTAACATTGTTGCCAATCGTGAAAAAGGCATTCGCGCAGTGTGTGCCAACAACATTGATGCTGCCTATTGGGCAAGGCATGATGATAACGCCAACGTTTTAACCATGGGTGCAAGGTTTATAAGTTACAAAAAAATGCTTACCATTATTGAAACATTTTTCAGCACAAAATTTGAAGGTGGCAGGCATTTAAGGCGAATTAATAAATATTAAAATTTTGGCGTATAAAGGCTAGTCGCACTTGTCAACTCTTGCGTGTAAGCCTTATTTAGGCCTAAATTAATTGCGCAGTTTATAACCCGCTTATATTCAAGCGGTGTTATTTTTCTATTAATTTTTGGAAATTTACTCGCTTCATACATTGGCGTGTATTGGCTCATTATGCTAACAATTGTATCTTTACCTAAATTTTTAGCAATAAATTTTAGGCTTTCCATTGCATCTGCCGTTTCGTTTGGCAAAACGAGCAAGCGAACAATAACACCCTTTTGCATAACGCCATCAACAATAACATCTTTTGGTTGCAAGCGTTTCATTTCAATTATTGACTCCCTAGCATTTTCAACATAGTTTCTGGCGTGCGAAAATTTTGCTGCCAACTCGTTGGATGCATATTTTAAATCCACTAAAAAAATATCCACATAGTTTTTTAATTTTTTTATTGTGCTGGCGCTTTCATAACCGCTACTATTCCACACAATTGGAATTTTAGGTTTATAAATATTCAGTGCTTCAATTATTTGGTTTGTGTAATGCGTTGGGGTTACTAGGTTGATGTTTTTTGCACCTTTCTTTTCCAACTTTTTAAATATGTTTGCCAAATGTTTTGTTGAAATATATCGCCCTTTATTTTTGTGGCTTAATTGATAATTTTGGCAAAAAACGCATTTTAAATTGCAGCCCGAAAAAAATATTGCACCACTGCCCTTGCCAACACTTATTATTGGCTCTTCAAATTTGTGCAACATAACTTTGCCGATTTTTATTTTTTCTTTAGATTTACAAAAACCTAAACTCTTTTTTCTATCCACACTGCATTTTCGCGGACAAATATCACAAATCATAAAAATATTTTAAAATTTTCACATCGTTTTGTCAAGGGCTTGTTCTATTTTGGACAGCTTAAAAATATTATAAGTTGAGGTTTGATATGAAAAAGAAAATTTTTGTTTGTTTAATAGCATTGCTTTCACTTACTCTGCTTACTGCTTGCGGAAAGAAAAATGTTAATTTGGCCGACTACATAATTGAAGATAGAAACACGCTTTACACCGCCGAAGATGATTTATATAAACTTTCATTTTCAAGCGGGTTAAGAGAAGAAAATTATAGCCTTGACGGCGTTAAAGGCAATATGATTGAGTTTGGCATAATTTCGTTTTCTAGGTTAGATAACGACCCTATGGCAAACGATAATTACTCTTATAGAATTGTGATTAACGACCAAGAATTTACCGGCACACTTGAAAAGAGCGAAACCAGCAATTCTTATTCAACCGACATTGGCGTGCAAGCAAAACCAGACGATGTTATAACCGTTCAAGTTAACTTCACGGGCTACACCTTTAACAAAGAATTGGCAAACACTTCAAAAGGCTTTAGCGTGGATAGAAACACCGCGCTAGACCTTGCCAACAACGAGCTAAAAGACACTTTGGCCGAAATAACCAAGGATAAAAACAACCAATTTGAAGTTATAATGAAAATTCTAAACGATTATTCAGGCGAGGAAAAACACTTCTATTGGTATGTTGGCGTTATAACCACAAATGGCGAAACGTTAGGCGTTTTAATTGACGCCAATAGCGGCGATGTTATATCAAAAAAAGTTTAGGTTAACCTAAACTTTTTTTAGTTCATGCATAACCCATTTATATTTATCTGCAAGTTCATAAACGTGAATAAACGCATCATCAATTTCTTCATCGTTTAAAAACCCGCCAGCCGTTTTAACAAGGTTTACATTTTCAAACCGAATAAACCTTAAATTATAATCGTCCAAACACAAATTAAGGTTTAACTTTTCGCTTATGGCTTGCCCCATAATTGACGAAAAGAAATCAAAAAATTTGTTTTTGTAATTATACTCACATCTAATGCCAATTTTATCACAAAGTTTGGCAACGCACACCTCTTTAACCCGCTCGGTTAGGGTTTCGGATTTGAAAAATGAAGGCATAAAGTTTAAAAAACTCTCTAATTTCTCCATCGTTTCAATTTCTTTATTAATATTTTGTTCCAAGTCCATAATTGGTATTATATGGGTTTTTTGTACAAAAGTCAAACATTTTTTACAAAATTATTTAAAAATTTGAAACTTTTGTAGTTTCCTCCCGCTCAAACTTGGTTTTTAACTCTTTATATTTCTCACTTAGGTCGAATATGTACTTCTGTTTTGCATCATTATTTAGGCTATTGTAGTATTTCCTATCTATTAGTTCTTGAATTGGATTAATAACAACTTCGTCCCTATTCAAAAGTTTTTTCACGCGCTCGTAAAGGTCTTGCTCTTGTGCGGAAAGCGATTTTACATATGGCATTTGTTCAAAAATCGACTTTTCCTTATTGTAGTTTCTCATTCTGCTTTTAGCGTCTTTCGCCAAAAAATATAATTTACCTTTAATTTTCTTTCTCATTTTATCCCCCTTAAAAAAAAGAATATGCCAAAGCGATGTTAAGGCAAAACAAAACGGCAAAAGAAAAAATTGTTATTTTGTCTTGTTTTGTAAAAATTTGCCATATTGTTATTTTTTTAGGTTTGATTTAACAATTTTTTATGTTATCATATCAATATGAAAAGCCCTTTAAGATATCAAATAACCGAGTTCGATTGCGGCTCGGTGAGTTTAATTAATTGCATTGCCTACCTTTTTGAAAGAGAAGATATACCGGCTGAATTGGTTAAGGCAATTTCTAGTTACACACTTGATTGTTACGACGAATTTGGCAACCTTGGTCAACACGGCACAAGCCGCGAAGCCGTTAGGTTTTTATCACGCTGGATTGTAGATTTCAGCAACAGCAAGGATTTTAAAATTAAATGCCATTATCTAAACGGCGCGCATGTCAATTTGCAGGATATAACCGCTTGTTTAAAAAATGGCGGGGTTGTAAATTTGCGCACCTATCTTTTGGACGACGAGCATTATGTTAGCGTTACAAAGATAGACGAACAATATGTTTATATTTTTGACCCTTATTATTTAATTAACAAAGAATATAAGGATAGCGAAGTTACATTAATTACAAACAAACCTTTTAATTATAACAGAAAGGTTAGCATAAATAGGTTTTTAAGTGATAAAAAATTAGATTTTGCACTTGGCCCAACAAAAAACAGAGAAATTGTTTTGTTCAACAAATCTGCTTAACTTAATTTTTATCTTTGTTGTTGACGGCTATCGGGCCGTTTTTTCTTATTTTTTTTTGTTGCTAATCGTATTGCTCTTTTTCGTTTCTTTTATGGCCGGGTTGTCTTTTTCACATTTGTTTGTGGCGGCGGTTTTTTCTTGTTCACTTTGTGTAACAACATTTTCTTTAACCGCTTGTTTATTTTTTTGTTTTGGAAACATTTGTGCAAGAATTTCATCAATTTTATCTTTATAGCGTATGCTTAAATAGAAAAGCACTGCCATAACCACCAAAATCACTGCCCAGACGGCAAGTCCCCAGCCGTGGAAAGGAATTATTGCCCCGCTCCCAAAGAACACTGTGCAGGCGATGCCCACGCCGCGAGCTAAAACATTTGTCCAAACAAAAAAACTAAAACTCATGTTTGTTAGCCCGGCAATAACGCACAAAATGTCGTCTGGGAACAT
>CANRHL010000009.1 GCA_947630405.1 uncultured Clostridia bacterium | reverse complement strand
ACACAAGCAAATAATCAATTTGATGAGGATAGTGATTACATTGAGTTGGAGATTGTTGAATTCGTAATTCACAACATAAGCGTAACGCATAGCAGAGAGTATGCTGACGGCAAAGAAATTTACGGTAATTTGGGCGTGGGTTATAGCCTAGAATTCTATTTTGACGAAACAGATATTAGCATATACAACAACGGCGTTAACAACAGGGAATATAGATACAACGATGACGTTCCTAGTTCGCCATCGGAGGCATTAGAGGCAGTTTATAACATATTAACCGCTCTTAACACTAACTTTGACGATTATGCAAGTTTGTCACCATCAACAACAGACGCACAACTAGAAGGTAATGTTTTAACAGTAAAAAATTTAAAAGACAAAATCACATTTGAGGTTGAAGCTTACTTTACACTAAATTCTGATTATATTTGGGGAATTTCATTAAGCGCACCAACAGAACAAAACCAAACATTCGTTCACTACAAAGATAGTTTTGGCTTAAATTTTGTGAATATTGCACCAGATTTGCAGCCAACGCTTGTTAAAAATGAAGCCGACTTTTTAACAATTACCTTTGGCAACAACTATATTTTAGGTAACGACCTTAACCTGTTCGATTATGAGCCAATTAATTTTGGTTCGGTAAGCGAAAATGAAAGCCTAACATTTGATGGCAACGGCAGAAAAATTATCATCCATAGTTTTGCAGAATTTAATAATGAAAACATATTAATGGGACTATTTGAAACCATACCGCAAAATATGGTTGTTATGAACCTAGAGGTAATTTACGTTAGTGATGATTACGCTTTTGGCGATGTGTCCACCGATTCAG
Organism: uncultured Clostridia bacterium; assembly: GCA_947630405.1. Taxonomy (GTDB): domain Bacteria; phylum Bacillota; class Clostridia; order Christensenellales; family UBA1242; genus Onthoplasma. The sequence goes on along the minus strand of CANRHL010000009.1, from coordinate 24,059 downwards.
CAAACAGTTTTAATGTGAAATATAAAGATGTTTGCACAAACCGAACAACAAATTATAACTCGTTCTCGTTTGGCGGAATAACGCCGGTTAACAATGGTGTAATTTCAAACTGCAAGGTTTCGGGCTATGTGGCATTGTCAACTTCGGGCATAAGCGACATTAACAATGTTAATATGGGTGGCTTGGTTGAAGAAAATAACGGTTACATCACAAACTCGGAAAGCAGGCTTGGCATGTTTGCCTATGCAAATATTGGTGGTTTAGTTTGCACAAACAACAATAAAATTGTATCCTCTTCCTTTAATGCAGAAACAAGTTTTAGAAACTTTGGGGATGGGATTAATCTATCTGAGGCACGCCTAGTTAACAACTATAAAAACAAAGCGGGCGAAACGGTGGTAAAATATATTAACACTTCTGGCGTAATTTATGCTTCAAGTGTGAACTTGGAAATAAAAGTTGGCGGTTTTGTGGTGAACAATAGCGCAGCGGCTGAAATTTCCATGTGCTATGTGAACATTGGCAGCACAAGGCTAAATAACAATGGTCGCATTGAAAATTTAATTTCGCCTTACACTTTGGCGGGCTTTGTTTATGATAACGGCGGAACGGTTGCGGATTGCTATTCAATATGTTCATTAATAAGTAAAAATAGCACCTCGTTCTCCGGGCTTGTTCAAAACAATAGCGGCACAATTAGAACGTGTTATACCTTAATTAATAATGGCGCACTTGTGGATTCTCAAATTATTAACATGTTTGCACCAAAAAATGTTGGCGGCACCATTATTGACTGCATCGAAATTAACAACAGAGCGGAATATGATAATTACGATAGCGGCATTGAAGGGTTACATGGCATTACGCGTGCAAATTCTTACAAGAAAGAGTATTACACCCAACATAACTTTTTGTTTGGCGATAATGTAAGTTCAATTTGGCAGATTTCATCGTCCGTTCCAACACTCGTTAGCACAAACGAAAAAGTTGAGTATAACGAAGATAAGCCAAACGATACCGAATTCTATTATGGTTTAAAATCAATTGCAATTGAGTCGGGATACAACAATGATGTGTACTACGAAAAATATACAACGCTAGATAACACTTACGGGCTAAAAACTAATCCAATTTTAATTTATAATATTGATGTTTGGAATAAATACTTTAATAATGAAAACTTTAAAAATAGTTATTTTAGAATAATAACCGATTTGGATTTCTCTAGCGAAAGAGATAACCCTTCAACAAGCACAACCGTGTTTAGCGGCAACATACAAGGCAACAACATGGCAATAAACAACATATTGTTGCACTCGCCAGAAGAATTAAGCGGCATTGGGCTATTTAAAGAATTGGTTGGCGTAAGCGATGTTTCAATTGAAAATGCTATTAGGAATTTAACAATTAACTTTGAATCGATAATTGCCACTCACACAAGTGCGGTTGGCACACTTGCCGGTGTTGTTCAAGACTTTAACTTATATAACATATCAGTTAACTGCTCAACTTCAAGAAAGGTTGTTCAGGGCGGAAACGCAGTTGGCGGAATTGCCGGAATTTTGCGCGGCAAGTTTGATGTGGAAAATGTGACATCTACAGTTGGCGCATTAAGCAACTTCCCTGGTGGAACTAATAGATATGGAATTTATCTATCAGTGAACAATGGCAAAAACCCATCTAAAAATCTTAACGATGCAAATCGCAACTACTCAATCTACTATGCTGGCGGATTGTTTGGCGTGGTTGATGGCTACGATAAATCGGACTATCATTTAGAAGATGATAGAAATGTGGAAACGTCTAAATATTATCAAATAAAAGACGCTAAAGTTAATGGCTCAACATCCATGGTGGGCGAAACAGTTGGCAGCATGTTTGGCATGATTGGCGAAAGAGTTAAAGTTATAAAAGCAAATGTTAATTTAACTTCTATTACTTTATCTGGCAAACAATATTCTGGCGGCTTGGTGGGTGAAAACCGTGGCGTTATAATGGATAGCAAAGTTACAATTGATTCAAATACGCTGGACAATTCAACATACGTAACCGCAGGCGTTGCAGGCTTGAATTTAGGCGGGCTTATTATGGATGTTGATGTTCAAATGGATATTGAAAAAACCACAACCAACACCACAGTTGGCGGCATAGTTGGCCGAAATGTTAAAGGCTATCTGTACAATGTTTCCTATTCCGGAAGGTTATTTGGCTATTATGCAGGCGGAATTATTGGCGCGAACTATTTGGCAAGCGATTTACAAGCAGCAAGCACAGGCTCTGGCTCACTGTTTGACGACTGCAAAACAGAAGTTGAAAATATTGCATCCGCAAAATATGTGATTAGAATACCAAATGATGATACAACAGATGAAACAACTTATAAAGAAGAAGTTGTTGGAAAAACCATTAACAACGCAAAAATCTCTAAACAAACCTTGTACAATCTATTTGGGCGAGTAAACGAATTCTATTCATTAGATGGTTCTGGCAACTATTTTAACGCCTTAAGGGCAGCAAGAGTGCTAGGCCTTGCGGTTGGTTTGAATAGCACAAATGACGAAGGAAAAGCAAATTATTTGTACGGATTGGATGGCACAAAAGATAACTACAACAACTTTGTTATTAATGGCAATATAACAACCTATTCAGTGGTTGGAATGTTGGAAAATGATATTGTTGATATGCCATTTATGAACATCTTTGAAGATTCGGCTATAGAACAAGACTATATCTTGTATATGGTTGGGGCATATGGCTCATTTAATAGTTGGGTTAATAGAAGTTATGGCGAAGATATTCTTGCCTTTGTTAAATCCGCTGAAAGCAACAAAAAGATATACTTTGACGAAGAAGAAAATAAATTAAAGTTAAAAGTGAATGTTGAAAACGGTGAAGAAGGAATAATTTATAAACTTCAACTGATTAGTGATGTAACAACCGATTTGCCAAATTTAATCATTGATTTATCTGACATTCTCACAAACAACAAGTTTACCGGCACTCCAAAAGTTACAATCAATGGGGCGGCGAGTGAGACGGCAGACGGCATTATAACAATAAACAACATTACGTATAACAATAACAATTTCACTCCAAATGATATAAAAATAACAATTTCAGACATGGATAATGGCGGCGAATTGACGTTCAATTATCATTTTACCTTGACAAAATTCTAATTTATGCTATAATGTGGGTATGAAAATTGATTACAACAAGATTATGCATAGCGAAATAAGTAGTTTTGGCGGCAAGCCAAAACTACTTTTGCATTGTTGTTGCGCACCATGTTCAAGTGCGGTTATTGAAAAACTTGCCGCCTATTTTGACATTACTTACCTATTTTTTAACCCAAACATCTACCCGCAAGCCGAATATGAGCGAAGGAAGGGCGAGTTTAAAAAACTTAATGTTGATGTGGTGGACCTTGGCTATAATCACGATGATTTCCTAACGCTTGTTAAGGGCAACGAACAAGAAAAGGAAGGCGGGCAAAGGTGCAGGCTATGTATTGCACACCGTATGGAAAAGGCATTTGAATATGCGCTAGGCAAATTTGATGTGGTTACCACCACACTTTCAATAAGCCCGCATAAAGATAGCAATTTTATTAATGAAACGGGCGAAATGCTTGAAAAGAAGTATGGAATAAAATACTTGCATGCCGATTTTAAAAAGGAAAACGGCTATTTGCGTTCAATTTTAATTTGCAAGGATAAAAATATTTATAGGCAAAACTATTGTGGCTGCGAATTCAGCATTTACAATAAGGCGGAAGAATAACCTTCCGTCTTTTTTTATTCATATATAACTATATGTTTAATAAAATTATTATAAACTCCGCTAACCTTATTAATAATATAGAGTTAATTAAGGCAAAAAAGGCTTGCAAAATTTGTGCCATGGTTAAGGCCAATGCATATGGTGTTGGCGATAGAGAAGTGGTTAAAATTATAGATAATTATGTGGATTTTTACGGGGTGGCGTGCTATAGAGAAGCATGCCGAATAAAAAACCTTACTGCACGCCCAATTTTGATTGTTGGGCCAATTGAAAGGCTAAACTGCCGATTTTCTTACACTTGCATGTCGCTTGCCGATGTAAAGCGCGTTATCCGGTTTAATAAACCTATTAATGTGCATTTAAAAGTGAACACGGGCATGAATAGATATGGCTTTAACGATTTAAGCGAGTTTGAAACGGCATTAAAACTTATTAAAAATAGCATTGTCAATCTGCAAGGGGTGTTTACCCATTTTGCAACCGCCGACAAATTGGTGGAAAAGCAAAATCGCCGATTTAAAAAATATTTAAAACTATTAGAATTTTACGATTTGCACCCGATTATTCACGCGGACAACAGTGCGGTTAGTTTAAAATTTAACCACCGCTACGATATGGTGCGCGTGGGCTTTAACCTATATAATAGCCACGAAAACGGGCTATTGCCGGCAGCCGAAATTAAAACTAAAATTTGTGCAATTAACACGGTGAAGTCGGGGGAATTGGTGGGGTACGATTACCGCGCCGTGGCAAACAAGCAAGTTCGGGTGGCAGTTTTGCCTGTTGGCTATGCCGATGGCTTTGATATGCACTACATCGGGCTTAACCTAAATGTGGGCGGCAAAAGTTGCAAGGTGCTTAATGTGTGCATGGATTGCTTTATGCTGGATATTAGCAACACCAATTTAAAGTTAAATGACGAAGTTTACATTTTGGATAAGTTCAACCCATTAAGCCAATATGCCGGCAAACTTAACACGACCGAGTATGAAGTTATGACCAAGTTCTCTCATCTAAGGGGAAGCAGAGTAATAAAAAAAATAGGCAACCGCCTATTAGTTTCTATCGCCACGAACGGCGAATATTAAAAGCAATAATCTTAGCAAGGATAGCATGCTTGTTACAAGCGCCGCCACATAGGTGAGAGCGGCCGCATTAAGAACTTTCTTTACTCCGGCTGCTTCCTCTTTATCTAACTCGTTAGTGGTTAAAAGCATTTTATACGCACGGTTGCTGGCGTTTAACTCCACCGGCAAAGTTATTAGGCAAAACAAAGTGTCCAACGCATAAATGCCAACGCCGATGTAAAGGAATATGTCGGCAGCAAGCCCAACATAAAATAACTCCATAATAAGCCCAATAAATATTAGCGGCCACATGAAATAACCCGATATATTTAAAACAGGAACGAGCGCATTTCTAAGCCTTATTGGGGCATAATTTTTTTTGTGTTGAAACACGTGCCCAATCTCGTGCGCGGTAACGCCAACCGCAGCAATGCTACTTTTTTCATAAACCGATTGGGAGAGTGAAACTGTGTCCGTTTTAGGATTGTAATTATCAGTTAATTCGCCCTTAATTTTTTGAATTTTTGTTGAGCTATATCCTGCTCCGTCAAGCATATATCTAGCAACGTCTTTTGCCTTATTTTGGGATTTTGTTTCAATTAAATTATATTCATTAAAAGTGGTGTAAACTTTAATTTGTGCCCAAATTCCCAAAATAATTCCGGGCAGCATAATAAAGCCTAATAAATAATAAATCCAATAAATTGTGAACATTTTTTCTCCTTACATATAATTATTATTTAATTAATATTATAATGATTTATTATTAAAATGTCAATACAATTTTTAATTAATAAATGAATTTTTAAAATTGCCACTTTTATTTTATTTTTTAAACTTTTCTTAAAATTATTTGCAAATTAAATAATTAATTAAAAATAAATTTATTGCAAAAACAATAAAATCCAAGAAAAATCTATAAAATAGGGCAAAATAAATTTTTAAAAAATTTTTAAAAAAATATTAAAAATATTAGTAATTAATAATTTAATGTGTTATAATAACAATGTAAATAAATGTCGTATTTTATAATTTTAAGGGGTGAAATATGAATATTTTTAATGAAGTAGATAGGTTCTTCCTTTCATTAAATAATTACATTGATTACAACGGATTATTTATTAGTTTTGCCGCGGCATTTTTCGTTGTTGCATTTATTGTAATTATTTCCACTGCTAATTCTTATGAAGCAAAATTAATTAAAGCAATTGATAAATTTAATCGTTATTTTGTTAATACTCCACAAATAACGGAAGATAATTTATTAACCTTTAATAATAAAATGAAATCCAAGCAAGTGCCAAAACAATTGCGCAAGCAGTGGCAACAATTTGTTTTGTATAGGGAGAAGAAGGCGAGCGAATATATGTCGTTTGAAAATTGTGTTGCTGCACCACTACGCAATAGTACCTACAAACGCGATATTAGTGTGTTTAACATTGTGTCTTGGATATTGGCAATTTTGTGTTTCTTCTTAAATTTATATAAGTCCACATATGAAGGCTCAATAATTGTAACCAACGGAGATGGTGGGCTTGAACTATCTCGATTGTTACAACGCCTCCTACTTTGCCCAATTTTAATTTTACTCCTTAATTACGTGTTCACAATATTCTTCAACTTTAGGCACAACGCCATTGTTGACGATTTATATCAGAACTATCAGTATTTTGAAGTCAACATTGATAAAGCAACCGAAACATTGCCAGAGTATGTTGATTACGAAGTGTTGTTTGATAAAAATGAAATCAAGCACGGCATTCCAATCCTTTACATATATCTTCAAAGGCGTGCCGAAGAAGAAAAGCGCGCGCTTGAAACCGCAAGGCTAAAAAATGTTGAGCATGAAAAATTCAACTTTGACGAGGCCGGCGTGGAAAGTTCGCTCGTGTTAGAGCGAGCAATGCAGGAAGCGGAAAATTACATTGCCGAGCGTAAAAAGTTGTTGCAAGATATTGAACAGATTAACAGTGAAATCACCCAAGAAGAAGTCAACTTTAGGGAAATCACAAAAGAGTATCAGCGTCAAATGCAGGTTAGTAAGGAAAGTTTTGAAAACTTTAAAGCCCAACTTGAGGACGCAAGTTCAACCATTGAAGCCAACTATTTAAAGAAACAACAACAACAAGAGTTGGATCGTCAGCGTAACCTTGAACGTGATTATGATACTTCAACCGAACGCCACAACAAGTTGATGCAGAACTTGCAAGAAGAAGTTAACGATGTTGAAGCCCAAATTAAAAAGGCCAAAGAAACTCTTGAAAAGGGCATGATGAGCGAGTTTGGCACATACAGTGAAAAAGTTTTCGCCGCAGCAAGAACGGTTGCCGAAAGCCGAGAGCAAGAAAAAGTAAGCACCCTTGAAAACGATGTTAAGCAGTTAGAGGCGCAAGTTGCGGATAAGGATAGGCAATTAAATGAAATTTATAGCCAAAACCCTGAATATCAAACTATGTATGAGCAGCCAGAAACTGTTGAAGAGCCGGTTCAAGAAGAAAGCGAAGTTCAAGAAGAAGGCGAACGCCCAGAGCAATCCTTAATTGACGAATATGAAGAGTTTGATGCAACTCATCCAGACGATGGCGAAGAATATGCCGAGGCTGAGGAAGAAGAGCCTACGGAAGAGTATGCCGAAGAAGAAAGCGAGGAACCTTTAGAAGAGCAAACCGAAGAAGAGCCGGAAGAAAGCGAAGGCGAATATAACTCTGACTTTGCTGAGGAAAGTTATAACCAAGAAGAAATTGATAATCACGAAGGGGAAAGTGATAATCAAGATATAGAATCTCAAAACTTCACCGCAGAAAGCAATGAAAGCAAAAGAAGGGCAGGACGACCACGAAAACAACCAGAAGAAGTTGTTAAAGTGGCCAAGCCAAGGGGAAGGCCAAGAAAAGTGGTAGCCGAAGAAAAGGTTGAGCCAACTAGGGGTAGAGGCAGACCTAAAAAAGTTGAAGCCATAGTTGAGGAGCCAGCAAAACCAAAACGCGGTAGGCCTAAAAAGGTGGCAGAACCTGCTCCAAAAGCAGAACAGCCAAAGGCAAAACGCGGTAGACCTAAAAAAGTTCAACAAGAAGTGGTTGTAGAGCAAGAAACAAAAACTAAGGGTCGCGGTAGGCCAAAAAAGATTGAAACCATAATTGAAGAGCCAGCAAAACCAAAACGTGGTAGACCTAAAAAAGTGGCAGAACCAGCAACAAAAGAAGAACAACCAAAAGCCCAAAGAGGTAGGCCTAAAAAAGTTACGGCAGATAACACTCCCGCACCGGTTAAAGCGGGTAGGGGCAGACCTAAAAAAGTTGAAACCGTAGTTGAAGAGCCGGCAAAATCTAAGGGACGCGGTAGGCCTAAAAAGGTGGTTGAAACTACGTCGGTTACAGAACAACCGAAAGCCCAAAGGGGTAGGCCTAAAAAGGTAGAAGAGAATAAAGACGTTAAAGCGTATGAAGATATCGGCGATATTGACGCATACTTAAAAGAAATTGACGAACAAATTGCAAAAGAAAATGCAAAAATTGAAGAGAGTCAACGCGAACTTGAAAAGAATAGCCGAATTAGAAGAAAGAAAAGATAAGGGCAATTAAGCCCTTTCTTTTATTTGACATATCTCGACAAAATTATATAATAAAATATGTATGCTTAGACGTTTAGCGCTAATACCATTAATTTTGATTTTGCTAACTTTAATTTATTTAACAGTTGGTTATTTTAACTTTAGAAAATTTCACTTTATTGCCCATAGAGGATATGGAGAAATTGATAATAGCATTGAAAGTTTTAACAATTGCACTGGCTTCTTCGGCATAGAGTGTGATGTTCGCATCACTGCCGATAATAAGTTTATTGTTAATCACGAGCCGGAAATTGAATATGCCGATGGCCGTAAGTTGGTTGTTGCCGAGAACAATATTGCTGATTTAACAAATAAAACGCTTTATAATAATGAGCATGTTGCTAAATTTTCGGACTATTTAGCCATTTGCGCAAAACTGAATAAAACCGCATTAATTGAGCTAAAAGAGGACATGACGGACGAAAATTTGCAAGCGCTTTTAAGCGAAATTGACGAATTTTACAATAGAGATAACTGCGTTATAATTTCATTTTTTCACTCTAACTTATTAAAACTAAAAAGCATGTGCAATATTGAGTTGCAACTGCTATTCTGTGATAACAAAAATGAAAATGTTCAGTTTTGCCTTAACAACAAAATTGGGGCATCTATGTTCTTTGGCCTAATTGACCCGGTTACCACAATTAAACTACATAAAAACAACCTAAAAGTTGCGGCTTGGACAGTGGATAATTTCTTTGTTGCTAGCCATTTAGCAATAATAACAGGCGGCAAATTAGATTACATTACTTCCAACTTAAAATTGCAATAAAAAAAAGAGCATTTTGCTCTTATTTTTTTGTTGTTTTTGTGGCTTTGCTTGATTTTGATGTTGCGGTTGTTTTAGCGGTTGTTTTAGCGGTTGTTTTTGTTGTTTTTGCAGTTGTTTTAGCCGCTTTGGCGTTGCTTGTTTTAGCAGTTTTAGTGCTGCAGGTTTTTGCGGTTTTGTTGCCAGTTTTAGATGGTTTTGTAGTTGATTTTAGGCTGGCATTAAGTGCTTTAACAACCTCGTTTACATCAACTCCGTGAACATAACTTGCCTCTTCCAAACTCTCCATTTGCGCGGCAGGGCAATATATACAATGAAAACCAAACTGCGTTAAAATTTCTTCCGCATTTTCGTCTTTTTCAAGCACTTCACAAATTAAATCGGTTTTTTTAAACATAATTTCTCCTTTATTACTTAATTATTATAGACCAAATAAAACATTTGTCAACAATTTTTGTTTTAAATTAAAATAAATTTAAAAATCACACCAATTCAAACCCTTGACAACAAATTTTATTAATAATATAATTGTTTTATGATTAAAAGTGTATTTAATAAACTTTTAATATTAGTATATTTTGTGGTTGGGGCGCTCATCTTGGAATTTGTTACTTTTCATGTTTTGAATTTTGGCGTTGCTCCCAGCTATTTTGTTGCCGATTTGGCAATTATTTTTATTATTGCGCTACTTGTTTATGCAATTCCAAATTTTGTTGCGCAATATGTAATTTACACAATTATTTTGCTTGTTCAAACTGTTTTTATATATGTGAATTATTCGTTATATAACATTTTTGGCGATTTGTTCTCTTTTGATATGATTAGCCTGATTGGTGAAGCTGGCGCGGCAATGACATCTAGTTTTATCTATATTTCAGTTATTTTACAATTGATTGCCGTGTTTTTATCCATAGCCATTTTGGGTGCAATTCTTTTGCACGTTGCAAGAAAAGATAAAATTAAAATTAAACAACATTATTCAATTTTTAACGTTATAATTTTACTCGGCATTCAGTGTTTTGCGTTTGGCTACTATGTGCATATGCGTAACTATCTAAATCACAGTGTGGAAGATGTTTCTAATGTGGATTATGTTAGCAGCGACACATTTTTGATGAACACATCCTTTTTAAAATCCAGCAGTTATATTAAGTTTGGAACTTATGGATATTTCTTAGATTTAATTATTAATTCCATTTACGATTACAACAGTCAGGCATTAAAAAATAGCACCTTAAAATTTTTTGACGAGGGGCATATTTATGACGAAAACGATAGCAACTATTTTGGCGTTGAAAATTTAGACGATAAGCCAAATAATGTTATTGTTGTTATGATGGAATCGCTTGAATGGTATGGTTTTAGCGATGGCAATTATTTGGTTGAGGACGAAAACGGCAACCTTGTTTATGATAAGCAAAACGTTATTGACAACATATCTAGCGAAATGGTGCCAAACATCTATTCAATGGTAAGCGAAAATGCCATATTACTTGAAAATTTTTATTCAAAATCTAAAACCAATTTTTCGGAAGGGATAGGTGTTTTGGGCAACTATCCGGCACAACAAAATTTGTTGGGATTAATTCAAAAAGACAAAAACAAGCTTCAAAATATTTTTGGTTATTCGCTGCCAAACATTCTTCAAAAAGAGGGGTACACAACAAGTTATATTCACTCTAACGAACTTGGGTTTTACGACCGCAACAAAACGCACAATTATATAGGGTTTAAAAATTTGGTGGGCAAGGATACAATTAAATATTTAGATAAAAACGTGTATGACGATTTTAAGTTTGATAATTGGGCGCCAGAAGAAGAAATTGTGAACTATGCAATTGATTATATTGTGCCATCAAACTATGAGCAAAATCCATTTTTCTCGTTCTATTTAAACGTTTCAACGCACGGCCCGTATGATGAAGCGCACAACCTAAAAGATGAGGACTATTTGCGCTATAAAGATTATGTTATTTACGGCCAGCAAAATTGCGAAATAAAAGAATTATTGCCTAACGGACAAACTCAATATTTTAAAAACAAAGAGGGCGAAGAGTTAAAAAATATTAACGATATAAATCAAATTTTAAGCGAATATGAGCCAAGAGAAAATCAAACAGACAACAACATTAAATATGTTTATTCTGCGCGGGATGCGGCGGTTGAAGATAAGGATTATTCAAACTGGTATAAAAATGTGCAAAAATGCTATCCTAATGCAGATAATAATGTACTAAAGGAATCGGTTTTCTATGAGTGCGGCGTGGTTGGCTTAGATAAAGCCATTGGCAGAATTATTGAGCAATTAAAAAGTTACGAATATGATGACGGCACAAGCGTTTATGATAACACCACGATTTTGCTTTACTCTGACCACAACGCATATTATGGCAAATATTCAAACCGCGTTAAAGGCTTGCCGGATGATGATATTCAAAGCATTATGCTAAACACCGTTCCTTGCATAATTTCAAGCCCGCAACTTAAAAAAGTAAATTCAACTTACACTCGAGAGGAAAGATTTTGTTCTGCATACGACATTGTGCCAACCTTGTTTGACCTTTTGGGCATTAAATTCAACGAAAATTTGTATGTTGGCCACTCGATATTTAGAAAGGCTAACGATAGCGACAATATTTCAATTTACTATTCAAACACAAACGGAATATTCAGCAAATATCTTTACACTTACGATTTATCTAATTTCTATGCCTATGACGATAAACTCGTTGCAGACGAAAAATTAGAAAATTTTAAGGCGGAAGCCAAGGTCGCGTTAACAAAAATTAATTATTTGCATATATTGCATAATAGACAACTTTATAATCAACTAACAAATATTTGAAAAATTTTTTAAAAACTGTTGACAACGATAAAAAAATATAATATAATAAACTCGTTGTCAAAAATGCCTCGATAGCTCAATGGTGGAGCACTCGGCTGTTAACCGATAGGTTGTAGGTTCGAGCCCTACTCGGGGCGCCAAAACTTTTTTCCCTGGGAACACTTTCTTGGGGATTTTTTATATTTTCATCCTTTTCTAACATGAATTTTGTATGTTTTCTAGTGTTGTTGGTTTTTATACTTCAAAGATGAGCTTTGCAATGGCAAAGCATAATAATTTACTTTACTTTTTTATTTTTTTTAAAATTGGCCTTTTTATTTCTATGAGAAGTTGTGGATATTCCTCATCCTCTTCATATTCAATAACTTTTCCTTCAAATTTATATTTTTGACCAAATTTTTGACACCAATCAATTGCCATGTCTTGTTTTAGTGTTCCGACTTGTTCGTCATTAATATATACAACAGTATTTTCTGGATATTTTTCAGTTGGTTCATGTACAACCTCGACATCATCATCCATAGAAATATCACTATCTTCATCTATGTAATATTGGCAGCCTCTAACTTTTGTTGTAGTAAAAGTCCAATCTGTAATTTCGTAACCCTCAGGAGGAGAATACTTATATGGAATTTTTGTTTCTTTAATTTCAGGAATATTATCTAATCCTTCTTTAACTGTAGAGTTAACTTCATATTTATCTTTTTGAGGGGTTTGTATCTTTTCTTTTTTAGATTGTTCATACCAAGATATAAAAACCATAGCAGGTATTAGACAAACAATTCCCGGAATTAAAAAGTAATAACTAAATATGCCTATAAAACAAAATATGCAACCTAAACATAAAGGTAAATATGCTAATAACTGTTTTTTCTTCTCTGGCTGATTATTAAACCAATTTTTCATTATTTTTCTCCTATTTAAACTTATTTATTATAGCACATAATGATAAAAATTTAATTATAATTTTAATATATTTACTTAGGTGACAAGATAAAAATTTTGCCAAAGCATAAAATTTTGTTATTTATGTGGTTGGGAACCCTGCCGCCGATGGCGGTTTTTTTGTTTGTTAGTAATTATTTAAAAATTATTGGGTTTTACTATTGATTTTTGTTTTAAATTATGTTATAATTTAACTAAGGAGTGGAAAATGGTTACAATTTTACAAGAAACTTTGTTTAACGAAACAGATACTAAAAGCACCAAATTTGATGAACTTTTTGTTGAAGTTGCCCTTAAACTTGCCCCAACTGTGAAAAAGAAGTTTAAACTTTCGGAATTAAAAGAAAAAGAGAAGGGCGATGAAGGAAAGGTTAAACAAATTAAATCTTTAAAGCAATTTGAAAAGGCTTTAAAAGCCGGCACTTTGTTGGACCCAAATGATGCAACCAACAAAACCAAGTTGGATAGAACACAAATTAGCAACCCGCCTGCTTACTTTGCTGGCTTTGATTTGCCAAAAGACAACACTTATATAAGTGATAGATTTACGCCAGAATATAAAGATAGGGGAGTTGTTTTATTGCCCGGTTTAAAACGTGCGCTTGTGTATGAACAATATGGTTCATCGCCAACTGCAAAAGGAGAGCAATACGTTTATCTTAAAATTGCGGGCAAAAGTGAAATGGAGTTTGTGCCATTAAAAGAAATTGGCTTTTATGAAGGCATGAATTTTAAAACTCTTAAAAGTTCAACCCAGTTGCAAAGCCTTAAAGAAGATACGGTTTTATATTTAACACCTAAATATAATAATGCAACTGTTGAAAAAATTTACACTGGTGCAACATATGTGTTTACCGAAATTAAAAAGGATGCTGACGGCAAGCCATTAGTGTCAACTATTGACCCAACCAAAGAAGGATTAATTGACCTTGAGGGAGAGGGTGACAACATTTCTTTTGTTAGTAGAAAACTTGGCGATTTTATTTCGGCTGAATATACTAGGCCAGAGGAGATTGACGCTTTGCCTTCGGGTGCAACCAGAGCGCAACGCCGCGCACAAAAAGAGCAAATTGCGCGTGTTTCCGAAGTTGATTCAAGGAGATATGTTGTAAACACCGAAAATGTGGGCGATTATATCATGGTTAACCCGGCAGATACAGGGGAAGATAGAATGGTGCCTATTTCCGCAATAAGAAAACTAGATTCAATGGGCAAACCAACAGATGAAAGTGTAAATTTTGAAGATTTACAAGACCTTATTGGCAAAAGTGTTTATGTTGATGTTGATGGCGGTTTTAAAACTAAAGAACTTACCGCTCAAAACGTGCTGATTTCATACGATTTGCCACAAACCTTGCAACCATCAACCGCAACTACGGATAGAAAGAGTGAAAATGCTTATTTGCAACTTAGCGATGGCTCAATGGAAAAAGAGCATGAAGTTGTTAAACCTAAAGCATATAGATATGCCCGCAAGAGCGAAACAAATTTTGATGTTTTTGTTGTTACAACGCAACTGCCAACCGGAGAAAAGAAAGATGTTCTTGTAGATAAAGACGCATTTAACACATCCTCAGTTGTTAACTTAAAATTTGGCGGCTCAACAATAGAAGTTAAAAGGGCAGATGCGCTCCCTGCAGTTAGATGCGCGCTTAAAGAGGCCGATGTTATTCAAACCACAAGCGATAATGCCATGGTTGAAGATTGCAAAGTGATTGGCGAAAAGGGCAAAAAAGCAGCAGAGGATGCAAGAAATGCCGCCATTGCGGAAGTTATGGATGCTTTCTTGGAAAGTTATAAAGAAGGCAAATATGCCACCGATAATTTGGTTGAAGTTAGGGGCAAACTAACCGAACTTGCCGACCAAAGAGGAAGTGATTATTGCCGATTTGTTGTAAAAGACTTTTTATCTCGACCAGATTATGGTAGTAGATTAACTGAATATGCACACTTGAAAAATGTCCCTTTAAAATGGGATGGCGATAAACTTATTGGTGGACCTAAATACGATATCAAAGGCGCGCTAGCAAAAGATTATTCTAATTTTGGTGTGCTTGCATTTAACGCTCTTGCCTTTTCAGTTGGCTATGGCGGAATTTTCGCGGCAATGATTTCACCTTGGATTTTAGGTGGTGCGGCAATTGCTTTGGCAGCATCCGCAGTGGCAATACCAATATTTAGATTAATTAGAAAAGCCATAATTGAACATAAAAAGTATAAGTATAAAGATAAAGTTACAGTACAAAGAAAACAAACTAAAAAAGAAATCTTTAAAGAACTTGAAACTTTGTTGGGCGATACGAAGGACTTAAAGTTGGATGGTGCTTCAACCGAAGAAAAAGAAAGATATAAACGCATGTTCTTAACGCGTTTTAAGTCAATTGAAGATATGGCATTAACGCTTGGGGCAACCGCACCAACAACCGAATTTAAAGTTCGTAAAGGCGAGGCAACGGAAATTAATGAAGATAACGCATATCTATTTAGTGAATATAAAACCGATATGCAAAGCCGTGCCAAAGTTGTTAAAAAACTTAGAAAGAAAAAGAAATTAACTCCACAAGAGGAAAAAATAATTAGCGATTTTGAGCGCGACCAAACTGAATGCACAATAATGGGTAGAACGCACGAGCAAGACCCAGAAATGGATGAAATTTTAACCACATTAAGTAGATATAAAGGTTACATTTTTGCAAAATTCTTTGGCGAACGCGACACATTGACAACAGACGAAGAACAAAGAGCAATTGAAAATGTTGAATTGGAAATTAAAAAAGCCAAACACAAAATTAAATTTAAAGAGCATAAAGCTAAAAAAGATAAAACCAAAGGCGTAGCTCACAAAAAGACTAATTTATGGAAAAATAAAGTCTTCCTACAAAAGATTGTTGAAACAGGTGAAAGACAAGAAAAAACCTATGGCATATCTGGTTGGTTTGGCAGCGGCAAAAAGAATCCTGCTCCAGCTAAAAAGAAACGCACTAGAAAGGCAAAAACTCCTCCGGTTGTAGAAGAAGTTGAAGTTGTTGCACAAAAGACTGCCAAAGATATGACAAACGAAGAAATTGAAGCAATTGTTAAAAAAGTTTGTGATGCGATGGAAGGACTGCAAATATTAGCTGCTGGTGCTTATGGTAAAAATGATTTATCTCCGGAAGATGAAACGCAAATTGAAGAGCTTAAAAATATTTTTGAAGAAAATAAAAGCGTTTTAAAATTCTTAGTAAGCAAAAGGAATGTTAAACGATATAAGGAATTATATGACAAATATGGAGAAGCAATTAACAAAGCCGGATTAAGATATAAAGAATATATGTCTATAGTAGAAGGTCGTGCCAATGTTTTATAAAGGTAAGGTTGGAAACTTACTTTCAGTTTAATAAATTTAAGAGTGGGTTTTATACCAAAAAGGGTGGAACCGCGGTTTAATTAAAATCGTCCCTTTGCCATGCGTTTTTGTTTGGCAAAGGGGCAATTTTTTTAAAGTTAAAAGTTATTACAAATAAATTATTAACAAATTTGAAACTAAATAAAAAATAAGATATAAAATGTGAAATCAAATAACAAAAATTAAGATCTTAATTTGAAACTAAACAATAAATAATATGTTATAATAATAAAGGAGTTAAATTATGGGAAATTTTGATAAAATTGTAAATTTATGTAAAAATAGGGGCATCATTTTTCAGGGCAGTGATATTTATGACGGCCTTGCCAATACTTGGGATTATGGCCCGGTTGGTGTTGAGTTAAAAAACAACATTAAGCGCACTTGGTGGAAAAGATTTGTGCAAGAAAGCACAAATTCTTTTGGCGTTGATGCCGATATTTTAATGCACCCAAAAGTGTGGGAGGCAAGCGGCCACGTTGAAGGTTTTAACGACCCTAAAATTGATTGTAAAAACTGCAAAACGCGTTATGGTGCTGACCATTTAATTGAAGATTTCAGCAAGGATAAAGTTAATGCAGATGTTATGTCTTTTGAACAAATGGAAGCGTATATTGCCGAACACAAAGTGCCTTGCCCAAAATGCGGAAAATGCAACTGGACGAATATAAAAACTTTCAATATGATGTTTTCAACTTCGCGCGGGTTAACTGACGAAAGCCAAAATTTAATTTATTTGCGCCCAGAAACCGCACAAGGTGAGTATGTAAACTTTTTAAATGTTCAGCGCAGCATGCGTGCAAAAGTGCCTTTTGGAATTGCACAAATTGGTAAGGCGTTTAGAAACGAAGTTACGCCCGGCAATTTCATTTTCCGCACAATTGAGTTTGAACAAATGGAGCATCAGTGGTTTTGCAAACCAGAAGATAGTTTGAAATATTATGACGAATTTAAACAAAAAGCAGTTGAATATTTAGTTTCTATCGGCTTTAAGCGTGAAAATTTGCGCTATCACGACCATGATAAACTTGCCCACTATGCAAAAGTTGCATGCGATGTTTATTATAATTTCCCAATTGGATGGAAGGAATTAAATGGCATACACCATCGTGGCGATTGGGATTTATCTAGGCATCAAGAATTTAGCGGCAAATCAATGGTTTATACCGACCCATTTACAAACGAAAAATATATTCCAAATGTAATTGAATATTCTATTGGTGCGGATAGGCTCACTTTGGCTGTTTTGTGTGAAGCATACGATGAAGAAAAATTGCCAGATGGTGACACGCGTGTTGTTTTGCATTTCCATCCAGCAATTGCACCTTATAAGGTGGCGATTTTGCCATTGCAAAAGAGTTTGAGCGATAAGGCAAGAGAAGTATATAGCGCGCTTGCTAAAAACTTTATGGTAACTTATGACGATGCGGGCAGCATTGGTAAACGCTATCGCCGTCAAGACGAAATCGGAACACCTATGTGCGTAACCATTGATTTTGATACATTAAATGACAACACTGTTACAATTCGCGACCGCGACACAATGGAACAAATTCGCCTAAATATTAATGAATTAAAAGATTACATTTCTAAAAAAATTGAATATTAGTGGCTTTTGCCACTTTTATTTTTTACTTTTTTAAAAAAAAGTAGTATATTGTTTTTCTCTTTTTTACAAAAGAGAAACAGAAAAACAAGTTTTTTATTTCAAAAACAAAAAAATCCACTAAATTGTGGATTTTTATTTTACATTTACGCTTGCGATGATTTCAGTTGAAACTTCTTTAATAAATTGCACGCCAATTTTATATTGCCCGGCGGCTTTTATTGATGGGAAATCTTTAATCATATTTTTTTCAACTTTTAAGCCATCGTTATTTAGTGCAGTTAAAATATCTTGTTTTGTAACCGAGCCAAACGCCTTGCCATTTGCACCAACAGAAAGCGTAAAGTTGTAAACTTTATTTTTAATTTTGTTTGCAATGGCTTGATATTCTTTAACCATTTCGCCATGATGGAAAGCCTGTGCATCCATTTTGCCTTTATGGTCGTTTAAATTGCTTGCGTTGGCTTCAACTGCAATGCCTTGTTTAATAAGCACGTTGTAAGCATAATTTGGGTTAACTTCAATAATATCGCCCGCTTTACCTTTGCCTTTAAGTTCTTTTTTTAAAATAACTTTCATAAAAATTCCTTTTAATATAAATATTTTAACATAAAATTAACATATTGTCAAATTTTTGCCGTAATATTGACAAATTTTAAATATGGTGTTAAAAATAAAAATATGAGAAGGATATTTTAATTAATTTGGGATTTTCCAATATTGATTTTAGAACCAAAGATTATGGAATAAAAAAAATGAGCAAGGCTCATTTTTATTTTGGAACAAAACTATTGCATGGGGCTTGAATTTTTTCGCTGCCAACAAATATGCCGTTCGAAAAGCATTCACCGCCTTTATTAAAAATGCAGTTATCTGTTGAGCAATTTATATTTATGTTTTTGCAATGATGATATGGCGCAACATCTGGCTCGTGGCTGAACATATCTAGCGACACATCGTCAACAATTTTTTCATTATCAATTTCAAGGTCTTTGCAATCGGCTTTTTCGTCCACTTGCAAATTTTTTCGGTTGCATTTTGCTTTTTCGTTATATATGCAACTATATTTTCTACAAACTATGTCCATAATAACTCCTAAAAGTATTTTTTACTTTAACTAAACAATTATTCACATTTTTATTTCTTTCTATTGACTTTTTTTTATGTCTTTATTAAAATGTAACTATAAAAATTAGGAGAAACTATGGAGTACAATCATAAAGAGATAGAAGCAAAATGGAAAAAATATTGGGAAGAGCATAACACTTTTAAAACCGATGTTTGGGATTTTTCAAAACCAAAATTTTACGCACTTGATATGTTCCCATATCCGTCTGGTGCTGGGCTTCACGTTGGCCACCCAGAAGGCTACACGGCAACCGACATTGTAAGCCGAATGAAACGCATGCAAGGGTATAATGTTTTGCACCCAATGGGGTTTGATTCTTTTGGCCTTCCAGCCGAGCAATACGCGATCGATACGGGCAACAATCCAGCCGATTTCACCGAAAAGAACATTGAATATTTCACGGGGCAATTAAAAAACATTGGCCTTTCTTTTGATTGGAGCAAAGAGATAAAAACAAGCGACCCAAGTTATTATAAATGGACGCAATGGATTTTTAAAAAACTTTACGAAAAGGGCCTTGCGCGTTGCGAGGAAATGCCGGTGAATTGGTGCGAGGAATTAGGCTGCGTGCTTGCAAATGATGAAATTGTTGATGGCAAAAGTGAACGTGGCGGCTACCCGGTTGTTAAAAAGAACATGAAGCAGTGGGTTATAGACATGCCTGCCTACGCCGAAAAACTTATTGACGGGCTTGATGGGCTAGATTGGCCGGAAAGCACAAAAATTATGCAAAAAAATTGGATTGGGAAATCGGAAGGTGTTGAAGTTGAATTTAAAATTGATGGTGGCGGCAAATTTTCAATTTTCACCACTTGCATTGAAACGATTTACGGCATAACCTTTATGGTGCTTGCACCGGAAAATAAGTTGGTTGACGAATTAAGGCCGCGCATCAAAAATTGGGCAGAGGTTGAAAAATATAGGCAGGAAACCGCCCTTAAAAGTGACATGGAACGCACCGAACTAAATAAAGGGAAATCGGGCGTAAAACTTGATGGCGTTATGGCAATTAATCCGGTGAACAACAAAAAAGTTCCAATCTTTTTGGGCGATTTTGTGCTTGCAAGTTATGGCACGGGCGCAGTTATGGCCGTTCCAAGCCACGATCAGCGCGATTTTGAATATGCCATCGCACACAACATACCAATGATTCAAGTTATTTCTGGGCGAGATGTGTCAAATTCCGCCTTTGAAAAACAAGATTATCTCGGCAAAGGCTGCAAACTTATAAATAGTGAGGAATTTAACGGCCTAACCGTTGAGCAAGCCAAACAAAAAATCACCGAAAAACTTGTTAAAATGGGCGTTGGCAAAAAGCAAGTTAATTATAGGCTTAGAGAATGGATTTTTGCCCGTCAACGCTATTGGGGCGAGCCAATTCCTATTGTGCATTTTGCTGACGGCACAACAAAGGCGCTTTCCGATTCAAGCCTTCCACTTGTTTTGCCACCATTAAAGGACTATAAGCCAGCCAAAGACGGCAGCAGCCCACTTGCCAAGGCAACCGATTGGGTTAATGTAACGATTGATGGCAAACCAGCCAAGCGCGAAACCAGCACCATGCCGGGCAGCGCGGGTTCAAGTTGGTATTTCTTAAGATATATCGACCCAAACAACAACAACGAGCTTGCCAATTACGAACTTTTAAAACACTGGCTGCCGGTTGACCTTTATGTTGGCGGGCCGGAGCACACCGTTGGCCATTTGCTTTATAGCAGAATGTGGAATAATTTCTTGTTCGATATTGGCGCGGTGCCGGTTAAAGAGCCGTTTAAAAAACTTGTTCACCCGGGCATGATTTTGGGCGCAAACGGCATAAAAATGGGCAAACGTTACCCAGAATATGTGGTTGACCCAAATGTTATTGTTGAAAAGTACGGGGCAGACACCCTTCGCCTTTACGAAATGTTTATGGGCCCACTTGAAGTTTCCAAGCCTTGGGACGATAACGGCGTTAACGGCGCAAGGAAGTTTTTGGATAGAATTTATAAAATTTATCAAGAAAAAACCATCGCAAACACTAAAAACCCTAACCTAGATTTAATTTATAACCAAACCGTTAAAAAAGTAACCGAAGATTATGAAAGCCTTAACTTCAACACGGCCATTTCTCAAATGATGATTTTTATAAACGCCCTAGCAAAAGAAAACGTTTTCCCAAGGGAATATGCACTCGGCTTTTTAAAACTTTTAAACCCGGTTTGCCCATGCATAACTGAGGAACTTTGGGCTCAACTCGGCCATAAGGCAACAATCGCCTACGAGCCATGGCCAACCTACGATGCCGCCAAACTTGTTGAGGATACCATTGAAATTCCAATCCAGGTTAACGGCAAATTGCGTGGCAAAATCACGGTTAGCCGCACGGCAACGGAAGAAGAAATTAAACAAAAAGCCATTGCCGAAGTGCAAACATATCTACCAAACGGCTATAAAAAGATAATTTACATCCCAAACCGCATATTCAATATTGTCGTGTAAATTTTGAAAAATTGGCAAAAAATTAAATTTTTTGCTTATTTTTTTTGTTTTTTTAATGTTTTTTTAAAAATTTTTGCTATTTTTTAAATTTTTCAATAAAAAAATTACTAAATTGTAAATTTATTTTGTATGCTCATTCAAGCCCTAACATTTGCCAAAAAAGAATAAAAAAATAAATATTTAGAAAAAATAATATAAATTATTATTTTTGTTTGACATTTTTCGCAAAAATTGTTAAATTAATAATAAACAAAAAATAGTTTTAAAAATAAAGCATTTAAGTGAGAGTTGCAACGAAAAAAAGGGGTTAATATGAATAATAATTTAAACAACCGAAGGGGGGGGGGGTACCCGCACCCAAAATAAAATAATATGTGGTGTTATTAGTACACTCATAATTTGTTTGTGTGCCACTATTTTTGGTACATTTTTTTTATCTAAAACCCGCCAAAAAGAAGTTGAAGCATTAGATTCAACAACAGAAATAGTTAATGAAGATTCAACTCCTAATTCAGATGAAATTCTCAATAATGATACTAATGAGTACACTCCAGCACCTATCGCCCTTACAGATATAGGGACTGCAACGAATCAGGCGTATCACATGACGCTTGCTTCTTATGCAGAAAAAGGGGAAAGTAGTTTACTTTGTTCTACTACTGGTCGTCCAAGCAAGGATTATATGGACGATAACAAATTTTCAACTGCCAGTGATGGTGCTGGCTCATCTGGCAGTGGTCTTAGTTACTGGCTGAATATGTTTACAGGTCCAGATATGCAATCTTTAAAGCGAAATGTAGATTACTCCCTCACAAACTGGGAAACAAAATATTGTGGAGAATATATACCGGTAGAGGAAAGAGGTTTTTATAACGATACATTATTTTTTTGCGGATTATACAGAGTAACAGTAAAAGGGATAAACAATTACACGGGCAGTTATACAATTTACTTTAAAGTGAATGCTAGAGAATCTTATGTTTATGGCGGATCAATGCCTGCCAGCTCATTACAATTTAAATATACTGGCGAAACACTATTCGATAGAAGTCTTAATTCGGCGAGAATGTTAACTGTATATAACCCACGTTCATCCGCTGGTGGATATATGGGTGGATATAATAACCAATTCTATAGATTATATCCAGGAGAATTGGACATTAATAGAATCGAAAACTCTAATAGTTATACCATATCTTCAATTAAAGCGGTTGGAACTTATCGGGTTTATGTTATATGCACAGACTTTACATACCAAAACGGAGATGTTTATGCAGGAAACAACAACAATACATACATTGAAGTTCAAGTTAGCAACTCTTATTCGTCTAAAGATATTGGGGATGTAAACTTTAATGGCACAAAAATATCCACGGTCAGTTCATCGCAATCCAGTGCCTATACTGTAAGTGGTGGTACGCGTCCTTCATCAAGTGATTATTCTAAAGTTTGGATTTCGGGTTCTGCTGCTAATGCAATAAATAGAAATTTAATAGAAAGTACAGGCTCATATTCAAGTCACACGTTGGTGAATGACCTGGACTTTACATTTTCAAATTGGCAAGTTTATTATAAAGGCAATTGGATGAGTGAAGAGAGTAGCGGTTTTTTCGATGGCGGACTATTTAGCGGACTGCATAGAGTTACAATAAATGGAATAAACACTTACAAAGGCAGTTACACACTTTACTACACCGTGGATTACAAAACACAAAAGGCGGCCGGCCAATATCTATCAGTAAACTCGCTAGTTTACACATATAATGGTAACATTCTGATTACTAAAGATTCTTCATCAGCATTAACAGCGTATGACAGTCAACGTACTGGAAATTATTATGGGTTTTATAAACTGGATCCTAAAGAAATTTGGATAACATCAATTAGAAATAGTTCTAATGCAGAGGTTGCCAGCATTGTTGATGCTGGAAAATATCAGCTTTCGGTTAATTGTATTGAATACAAAAACTCGGACGGATTAGACTATACACAGGTGGTTGGTGTTACAGTTAATCCAAAAAGTATTAACGATTCTACCATTACAGTATATGCTGGATCCCCTCCTGGGATGACTTCAAATCCTCCCGCTTATGTTTATAACGGAGCAGAGCAACAGTGGAATCCGGGTTTGCGAGATACTGCAAGAGGGTATGCGGATATAACCTATTCAAGAAGTTATGACGATGCGGTAAATGCCGGAACTGTAACTTTAACTTGTACTGGCACAGGGAACTACACGGGATCTAGAACATTTACATATAAAATCGACCCTAAGAATATAACATCGGACTCGAAAATAACTTCAGCGTCACTTCCAAATTACACATATAATGGTAAAGCTCAGAAGTGGAATCCGGCTTTAAAAGATGGTAATATAAGCAATCAGTCTGTTTCGTGCGATGTAACATACTCTAACGATGCAATTAATGCGGGAGA
>CANRHL010000008.1 GCA_947630405.1 uncultured Clostridia bacterium | reverse complement strand
AGTTACTATGTAAGTGTTTATCTCTTCTTCATAGGTTATTGTTAATTCGCCGGTTACTCTATGAGAGTGGTTGTTATTTACTTCTTGCCCGTTTACAGTAAAGTGCGTTTTATGGTATCCTGTGGTTTCGGTATAACTTATGGTTAGAGTTTCGCCATAATATATTCTTGCGTTGGATGGGATTTCTTGGTTATCCCGCATTATTGTTATTTGGCTTGGTATTGTGCCTAGCGTGTAATAGTTTATTTCTATGCCGTCCACTTTTATTTCGGTGTCGGCTTGAATTAGAGTTATTTCATACACTCCATCTTCGTCTGGAGTTAATACTGTATCGTTGGCTCTTACTTCTATTTTACTATTGCTTACACTTGCATCTAGATTTACTTTAAACCTTATGCTTTGTCCCCACTCTATTGCGTTTTCGTCTGCTATCTCGCTCTTATTTTGTATCTCTATTGAATATTGAGATGTATGTTGCGCATAGGTTAGTCTAAATGTCTTTAGTTCATATTTTAAGTAGATTGTTGAATTCTTGGTTATTTTTTCGTCATCTTTATACTCTTGAGTTAGGGATGCATCCTTATAAATGCCTATAAAGTTATACTTACTGAACACTTTTAGTTGGGATTTTACATCCTTTATTGTTGCACCCTTCTTAACTTGCACGCTATAAGAACTAAAGCCTTTTACTTCAGATTGAATTGTTATTGTATAGATTGTGTTCTTCTCGTTTATTATTACAGGAACGGCTATGGCTGTGCCGGCAAGCAAAATACTAGCAGCCGCCACTGCTATCTTTTTATTCCTATCCCTTCTCTTTTTATCCGCTATTGCCTTCTGCAATACTGCATTAGACTTATTTAAGTCCTCTATCTGTTTATTGTGCAAGTTTTTCTCTTCTTGCTTATTCTCGTTATTATCCTTTCGCTTATTATCCTTGCTTGTTCTTCTAATGTTTGGGTCCTCTGCCATTTGTTTGGTTGCCATATTACACCTCCTCCTTAGTATACCCCATTATTTATATTTTAACTGTACCCCCCCCCTCGTGTCAAGAGAATTCGCGGGAATTTAAAAAAAAACAGGCGTTAAAACGCCTATTCTTCGTCATAATCTTGCTTATTTAGCGCACCAGAGAATATTAGTGCTTTTAGTTCTGGGCTTAAGTTTTGTATCTCTTCGCACAATGTTTGTGGTTTTTTAGTGTTAAACGGCATTGGCCTTCTTGGGAAATAACCTTGTGTTGGCGGCATTCTTAATGGATCAAACTCGTTACGTTTTGGTTTTGACAAGTTTTCCTTACGCCTATCGAAATAACTTTTAAATTCATCCGATTTATAGTCCTCAATTGGGCCGGTTGGTTGTGGTGCGGCTGCCGGTTTTTCTTCCTTAGCCGTAGGAACATATGGCTCAACTTTTGGTTCGGGCTTCTTTTTTGCCTTTTTAATTATGTGTTTTGGAAGGATTATCACAAACGCCACAACAGGAACTAAACAGGCAATTATAATTAAGATGATTTCAATGTTAGACATATCCATCTCCTTTTAATTTTAGCCAATAGGTGGACGGCCCGGCATGCCAACTGGGCGCTCGCCATCACGTGGTTTTTCCTCTTTTGGTGTGCCAATTGCGTTACGCATGTTGGTGTCTGCCACTATGTTTTGCATTTTATAATAGTCCATAACTCCGAATTTGCCAGATTTTAGCGCTTGAGCCATTGCTTTATGCACTTCGCTTTCTGAAGCAAGCACAATAGCCTTCATTTCTTGAGTTTTTGCCTTCATTTCTTGCTCTAAGGCAATTGCTTGCGCCTTTCTTTCTTCGGCTGCGGCTTGGCTGATTTTCTTCCTTGCTTCGGCTTCTTCAATCTTTAGTTTTGCACCAAGGTTATCGCCAATATCCACATCGCAAATGTCAATTGACAAAATTTCATATGCAGTTTGCCTATCAAGGCGGTCGTTAAGTATGGTTTTAGAAATAACGCTTGGGTCGGACATAATTTCGGTGTGGGTGTTTGCCTTGCCAATTGCAGTAACAATGCCTTCACCAACACGCGCCAAAATGGTTTCAACATCGGCGGTTCCAATTTGCCTATCTAGCCTTGCGCGCACGGTAACTTGCGCCATTGCGCGAACGCGGATGCCGTTTTTTGCCATTGCGTCAATCCAATTTGTTTTAATAACGCGTGGAGTAACGCTCGTTTTAACTGCTTCAACAACATCTCTGCCAGCCAAATCGATTGCTTTGGCTTGCTCTAAATCCAAATTGATTTTGGCACTGTGGGCAGCAATAAGTGCATCAACCACTTTTTCGATATGCCCGCCAGCCATTAAGTGAGTTTCAAGTTCGCCAATTGGAATTTTAAGTCCTGCTTTTTGAGAAATAATATATATATTAACAAGTTCCTTATAATTTAACTTTCGTAGTTTCATGCCAATCAGCCTTAACATCGACACATGCGCGCCAGATGCTAATGCTCTGAACCAAACATGGATTGGCACAACGATAACCATAACTATTAATAGCGCTAAAACCACCACCAAAACAATTGTTAAAATTGCCCAGGTTGGCAACGCAAGTAACATTGAACTTCTCATATTTCCTCCTATTCAAACCACTTTCTAACCATAATGGTGTGATTTTTTATTTCCACAACTTTAATGTGGGCGTTAGATTCTATGTATGAATTTACGGACATAACATCATAAATTTTGCCATTAATTTTTGCCTTGCCGCCAAGGTTTAAAACTCCAACGGTTCTACCCGATTTGCCAACCAATTTCCTTAATTCCTTTTCAGTTTTATCAAAGTCGGTTGCCAAAGTTGGCTTATTTTCGAATAATCCTGTAAGGCTTAAAACTCCGTGTTGCGCGCTATATACCATAAACACGCCGGCAATCATAAAGAAGCCTAAAACAAGCAAAATTAATGTTAGCGATTGAGTTACATTTAATCCTTGCACAATTCTTACAATTATGCCTGCAACTATTGCCAAGCTGCCGGTTATGCCAAAGAAGCCAAAGCCGGGAACGAACGCCTCCACAATAACAAACACCATGCCGCCGCAGAGCAAGATTGCAGGTATCCAGTGCATTTGAGTGAATATTTCAACAAACTCCATATCTCTCTCCTTGCCTGTATGATAACACCGAACTGAAAATTTGTCAATACCCTTTTTAAAAAATTTTTGGTTTAATAATTTGACATTTAATATACTATTAATTATTATAATAATATCTGGGAGTTATGTATGTTGATTTGTAAAAATTGCGGCAGCGGAGTGAACCTTGAGAATGCATATTGTGAAAATTGCGGTGCTAAATTAAACATTGAAAAGGCAAAACACACTTGTGAACTTGAGCGCTCAAAAAACATTATTAAAAGGCGCAATAGCATTCGGCTTTTTTGCAACATTTTGCTTGCGGCTTTGCTGATTTTGGGCATAACATTTATAATTCTCTCTTTCTTTTTAACAAATTACTATCAAATGGTGGTTATAATATTAGCGCTGTTTATATATTTATTGTTTTTTATAACAATTATTGTACGGCACGCACATATAAAACATCTTGAAAAATAAACCGTGAAAATTTTATCCATAAAATTTAGCCTTGAAAAATAAAAAACTGCCAAAATGGCAGTTTTTTATTCAACTCCTGCTTTATTTAAGGCAGATGCTCTTAAATCTGCAATTTGTTTTTTGCGAGCCAAATATTCTTTTGTTTCTGGTAATTTCATTAAATATTCGGTTTGTTTTTCTTGGCTATAGGTTTTATATTTAGGGTTAGCATCCAACTTTGGACGAATTGCCTCAACCCAACGCCTGCGCTCTTCTTTCTTAATAGCATCATAAACTTCATCATCTGCGAAAATTTCAGTGTCAAGACCTTCGTATTCAGGGTCGAATAAAGTGTTTTTGTTATCTTCACTATATTGAATTAAATATTGAGCAAACTCCAACTTGGCATATTCCGTTTGGCCTTCGTTTAATAAAATATCTAACCTCTCTCCATCCTCTGATTCCGTATATCCGTTAATAACCATTTCGCCCAAGCCCAAATCTGGCACAAATGAAGCATAGTCTTTATTCAATTTAACTTCTTCACCATAAATATTAATGAATGCATGCTTTTTTTGCTTTTTACCCTCAAGCGAAAAATAATAAACTTTTCTTGGGAATTGATATGGATGATAAAGTTCTTTACTTGTTTCTTTTATAGTTTCAGTTCCTGCGCTGTTGCCGTGCCCATCACCCACAATTTTTGGATATTGTATAGTATACTGATACTTGCCGTTTTCAAGTTTATTTAGTGATATGCAACTTATATAAGCATATTCATTTTCGCCAACTTGAAAAACCTTTTCTGGCTCGGTTTTAGCAATAATATCGGCCGTTTCTTTATCAAAAGTTTCGCCTTCAACAATTCTTATAAGTTCACTCATAACTATATTTTCTCCTTTGTTTTTATTATTATAGCAAATAATTTGAATTTGTCAAGTGTTTTAGGAAATTTTGTTATCCCTAAAATAATAAAAGAAATATTGTTGTGCGTAGCCAGACAAATTGCCATAACGCTCGGTTAGTTCGCGCGTTATCTTTTTTCTATCGGTGGCTTTGGTGTTGGTGAGCTTATTATACACCTTGTTTATCCATGTATCCACCGGGAAAACGTTTTTAACGCCCAAGCCAAATAACATAATGCAGTTGGCAACCTTTTCACCCACTCCTTTTAGTGAAACTAAAAATTTAAATTGCTCATCGCTGCTCATTTGTTTTAGGTTTTCAAGGTCTTGTTCGGTTAGGTGCTGCACGGTTGCAAACATCTGCTCTGCCCTATAGCCAAGCCCCGCCGTTCTAAAATCTTGCACGCTGGCGCGCTTTAATTGAGAGAGTGTTGGAAAAGCAAAATAGCCATCCAAATTATCTCCAAAACGGGAACATAAATATTCAATTGACTTTTTAATTCTGCCTATATTGTTGTTGGCAGAAATTATAAAACTAATAAGCATCTCATAGGCATCATTATTAATAATTCTAATGCCCGCGCCGTAGTCCACCGCTCTCTTTAAAAACTTATCCTTTTTAAGTTGTTGTTTGATTGCCGAATAGTCAGTATCCAAATCGAAAAAGTTATAAAAATAGTTAATGTCCTTGGTGGTTATTTCTATTTTGTTGCTCTCCCAAGTTAGAGTTGCTTTTTTGTTTTGTGAATATACAACCGCCGAGTTGCCATCAATAGTGTAACGAAAAATTTGACCACAACTAAGTGTTTGCACAACATCAAAATCTTCAAGGTCTACAATAATAATTTTGTCTTGTTTAAAATTTATTTTCATATTACTCTTTTGTTAATTTATAAATGGCAACGCTGCCATAAATCCTTTTAAGTGTTTTTACATTGTAGGGCGAAAAGTCAAAATCGTTTTCAGCGCTCGTTTCAAACACGATTATTCCATTTTCGGTTAATAAGTTGTTAGTTAAAATATAATCAATTGCTTTTGTGCCTAAATTAGAATTAAAGGGTGGGTCCAATAACACAAGGTCAAATTTTTGTTTGGTGGATTTTAAAAACGCAAGCGCATCACTAAAAACAATTTCATAATCCTCAGTTACCTTTTTAAGATTTTCTTTAATGAGCGCAATTGCCTGTTTGTTGTTATCCACCAAATAAGTTTTTTTGGCTCCTCTTGAAATTGCTTCTAAGCCAAGCGCGCCCGTGCCAGAAAAAAGGTCTAGCACCACATTAGATGCAATGTCAAATTGAATTAGGCTAAACATTGCTTCTTTAACTCTATCAAGCGTTGGGCGCGTTGAAAGCAGCTCGAACTCTTTTAATTTTTTACCGCGATATTTACCTGCAATAACTCTCATATAAAAAGAATACCACTATTTTAAAATTTTGTAAACTCATTAATTAAATTTTGGCAATAAAAAAATTCCCTGATGGGAACTTTTTTATTATTTAGATTTTTTTGCTGGAGCTTTCTTAGCTGGAGCCTTTTTTGCTGGAGCTTTAGCTGTGGTTTTAGCAGCAGTTTTAGCTGGAGCTTTTTTAGCTGGAGCTTTAGCGGCAGTCTTAGTAGCAGGTTTAGCTGCAACTTTTTTAGCTGGAGCTTTAGCAGCAGTTTTTGTAGCAGGTTTCTTTGCTACAGTTTTAGTAGCAGGTTTAGCTGCAACTTTCTTTGCTGGAGCTTTAGCAGCAGTTTTAGCAGCTGGTTTAGCTGCAGTTTTAGTAGCAGGTTTTTTTGCTACGGCTTTGACTTGAGCTTTTTGTACTTTTTCCATATTATCCTCCTTTTGTACTTCGTTAGCTTTTGTCTCAGGAACGATGTTCTCTTCCATCTGTTCGCTCTCAACGGCTAGAACTTTCTCTTGGAAGTCGGACATAATTTTTTTATCCTTCTTATCCATAAGAACAAGAACAACGATAAGAGCGATGATGATGACTGCTATAATTATAACAATCCACCACCAATTTTGAGAAATAAATTCCATCATAATGAGTGTCTCCCCCCTAAAGTATGTAAGCATTATAACACTAAGAAAAATTAAATACAAACGATTTTTAACTATTTTATAAAAATTTTTTAAATTTTTTTTAGTTAATAAATTTTTTTATTGCCAACTGATTTTTTAATTTTAAATTTCTAGGCCAACAAGATAATCAATGCTAACGCCAAAATATTTTGATAACGCAATTAAAGATGACATGCCAGGCTCTCTTAATCCATTTTCCCACAAACTAATAAGCCCTTTGCTTACTCCAATTTTTAGAGCAAGTTCTGCTTGCCCTATTCCATTCTCTTGCCTTAAATTTTTTAAAATGTCTTTAAATAAATTTTTATTCTTCATATAAACATTTTCTAACAAAAGTAAGAAAAACAATTGACTTCTTACTATTGTAAGAGTATATTTTTATTATGAGCAAAAATTTAAATCTTATTTTTCTTATAATTCTATCATTGGGATTGATTGTACTAACGTGCGTGGAAACACTTTTTATAAACAAAAAATTTTTTCACGTTGATAAAAATGACGGTTGGCTGGAGGATTGTGTATATGTTACTACATATGGCCAGCGTTATCACAACAAAGATTGTTCATATTTAATTAATAAAAACATAAAAGCCATCGGAGTTAACGAAGCCATCAACAAAGGTTTTTCTCCT
The DNA here is from genome assembly GCA_947630405.1 of uncultured Clostridia bacterium. GTDB lineage: Bacteria > Bacillota > Clostridia > Christensenellales > UBA1242 > Onthoplasma. Next base: position 32,683 of record CANRHL010000008.1, on the reverse strand, counting down.
TGTAGTAAATGTAAAGGAATTACTGATGAAAAGATTGTTGTAGGAGCAAAAAGCGAACAAAATCAATATTTGTTATCCTTTTTAATATCTATTACTCTAAATGGTCTTATTGAATTATTTTTTATAAAAATTTACACAAAGTAAAAAAGCAAAAGTTATTCGCTTTTGCTTTATAAAAGTATGCAAAGTATGCCGCCCTTGCCTTCGTTCACAATTCGAGATAAGGTTCTTCTCAATTTGTTTTGAAGGTTAACCGGCATTGAATTTAGTTTGGTGCTTAAGCCATCTTGAACTAAACTTTCTAGCGATTTACCAAACATATCGGTCTTGTAAATATCTTGCGGATTGTTTTCAAATTGTTGCATCAAGTTCTTAACAAGTTCTTCGCTCTGCTCGTAGCCGCCAACGATTGGGCTAACTTCGGTTTCAACATCAACGCGCATAATGTGAAGGCTTGGCGCTTGCGCTTTTAATCTTACTCCGCATCTGCCACCCTGCCTAACGAGTTCGGGTTCTTTCAATTCCATTTCGTCCATAGTTGGAACAACAATGCCATAACCGGTTTCATTAACTTGGTCGAGTGCCGATGCAATTTTATCATATTTTTGTTTTGCCTTGGTTAAATCTTTTAAGCAGTTAACAAGTTCGTAATCGTCTTTAATATCTGTGCCACACTGCTCACTCAAAACGCGATAGAACAATCCTTCTTTTGGCACAATGTCAAACGTAACTGCACCCGTGCCTAGTTCGATGTTGCTGTTTAAAATTGGCTCAAAACTTTCACTATTCTCAAACAACACATTGTTAGGGTCGTATTCTCCAACTTTTAAACTATTGCCAACTGCGGTGGAAACAGTGTCCAAAATTTCTTTAATGGTGGCATCGTCCTCACTCAACGGCTTTAACCATTTTGGCATTTTTATATTAACCACTTCAAGTGGGAACTCTTTTAAAATTTCACTCATAATTTTATCAACATTTTCCTTTTCTAAAACATCAACATTAACGGGGATTACCGGCACGCCATACTCTTCACTTAGGCTTGACGCAAGTGCTGTGGTTTCTTCGGCTTCTGGCTTGGTTGTGTTTAGCACAACAACAAAGGGTTTGCCCGTATCTTTAAGGCTAGCAACCGTGCGCCTTTCAGCATCAACATAGTTTTTGCGTGGAATGCTTGTTATGCTGCCATCGGTTGTTAGTGCAATGGCAATTGTTGAATGCTCTTTAATAACCTTTTCTGTGCCAATTGCTGCCGCTTGAACAAACGGAATTGCTTCGTCACTCCACGGGGTTTTAACTAGGCGCGGTTTTTCATTTTCAGTTGCACCCGTTGCCCCTTCCACCATAAATCCAACGCTATCAATTAACCTAACCGACATGCTTGTTGAGCCGATTTTTATTTTAACTGCTTCGGCTGGCACAAACTGCGGTTTGGTTGTCATAACCATTGTGCCTTCGCTTGCTTGTGGCAGTTCGTCGTTCGCGCGTGTGCGGTCGTGCTTGTTCACAATGTTTTGAAGCACAAAGTTTTGAATAAACTTTTGAATAAAGGTAGATTTTCCGCATCTAACCGGCCCTACCACACCGATATAAACATCACCATTAGTGCGTTTAGCAATGTCAGAATAGATGCTTGATGTTTTTTCCATATATCCTCCAATCTAGTTTAACTTATGATTGGTTGAGCCAAATTATAACCAAATTGATAAATAAAAAATGCAACACTAAGTTGCATTATTTTATAAGTCTGAGCCAAGGTTATCACAAGCCGCATCAATTTGTTTTTGAAGTTGCTCTCTTTGTGCTTCTTGTTCGCGTTTTTCTTGTTCTTGTGCTACTGCTCGTTGTTGTTGCTCTAATACTTGTTGCTCTTGAGCGTTAATTAGTGCCAAATATCTCTTTTTTATGTAAATTAACACATTATTTGCATTTTGCACTGCTTCATCAAGGGTATCAAAGATATCCATTTTAACTTCAACTCTATAATTAGAGATATCGCAATCTTTATCCATTGTTAATGGTCTATCTACATACGCATCTTTACTATCACACAAAATGTGTTTTCTTGTAACTTTATTATAATTTTGTAAATCAACTTTTAACACTTGCTTGTAATAGTTCATTAAGGCATTAACTTCATCTCGCGTTAGCTCGCTTTGGCTATCAAATTTTTCTTCGCTTGTCAAATCAAAAAATTCTCTCCATTTTCCATCTAACATTGATGGCAATGTTAACTCTTCAACATCTTTATTTACAATTATCACTCTAGGCCTAAGCTGATAAGCTTTATTAAATACTATTACATTATCTGCAACATATTTTATAGAACCGTTAAGTTTACGGATGCCGCCATCGTTAAACGCAATAGTAAATTGCGCGTTCTCAAGAGGTGGTAAATTATACAATATGGTAAAGCCTTCATGTTCTTTATAAAAACGATGCAAAGCGTTTTCTTTTAACAAAGCTTTTGGTCTGCGTGCAGTTTGTATATCCGCCACACTAACCACTCCATAGTTATTTTTCCATCTATATAATAACACGTTCCCCGGTAAAATTTTGGCAAAATCTAAGCCAAAAGGCAAAATCCGTTTGCCATCTTCATATACATATATTTTAGTTTTTCCCAAAGTAGCATTTGTTTGTGTAATTATATCAACCATAACTCCCTCCAAATTTAAAACACATTTTAACACACAATTTGTGCCTTGTCAATACCCTTTTTTTTAATTTTAAATAAAAAATGGCGCGCTGCCATTTATTAATATATATTACTTTATTAATATAAAGAGATAAGGCGGAGTTATTTTCCGCTTGCACTTTTATCGCCAAGGTTAAAGTATTTTAAAATTTCGGCTAGTTCCATTGTTGGATGAAGCGCCTCGTTAAAATCAAACCCGCTTGACGAAACATTGTTCATTAAATCGTCACTTGGGCCGCCGCGCTTAACATCGCCGCCAACTTTTTTGCTATCGAAACAATCAATAATGTTACGCAAAAGTTTTTTAATAGGGTCGTCCACCACCGGTTGCTTAATGCTAGGGTTGTTTAATTCGTTATCCTTTTCGTTGATGTTGCTATAAACCATTGTTCTAAACTTTTCGCTCATATCTTTAAGCACGGGGTCTTTTTTAAGTTCGGGATAGCGAATATAGAGTTCGTTGATGATTTGCTCCATCCTTAAATACATAAGCCTGCTGCGCTGAATATCTAATAGATACAATTTTTTGCGGCTAGTTTCAAGTTGGTTGGCGTGCTCCATGCTGGCAATAATAGCACTCGATATTGACTGCTCTTTTTTCTTATAATCTTCCACAATGGCGCGAAGTCGAGAAATCTCCTGCCTTTGCTCGCTAACAGTTTTTGTTAGTTCGTCTATTCTTTCTTCACCAGCGCTCATTTCTTTCTCCTTTTAAATATAATAATGTTTACCACAAAATAAATTATAAACCAAGCAATTGAAAGGCCAATTGTCCACCAAAGGTTTAAAATATTTTGCACAAACAACAATAAAATTAACCCTAGCCCCAAGAACAGAACAAACAATTTTGCCTGCAGTTTATCTTTAAAGAATATGGCGGTTATTAAACTAGCAAGTGCCAAGGCAAACAGATAGTAAGGCCAGGATTGATTGTACATTTTGAGTTGGTTAAATTTGTCTAATAAGAATAACACAAAATTAATAATTCCGCAAAGCAATAAGGTAAGGCCAATAAACAAACTACTGTCTATTTTTAACGAAATGGCACGAACAAGTAGCATTATGCCAATTAAAATTAAGGTTACCGGGAAACTTATTCTAAAAAACTCAAAGTCGATTGGCAAAAAATCCAATATGAAGCATATCACATTGACAATCAAACATGAATAGTATAAGATTTTGGACTTTTTGCTCAAAATATCTCCTTTAATTAGTTCTTTTTTTAGCCCTTATATATTTAATAAGGTTATATATTAGAATTATTGTGCCAATTATAAACATTAAAATGCTAACAAGTTGCGATACACGAATTGGCGAGTTACCAATAAACAAACTATCTCCCCTTATGCCTTCTATTATTGCCCTGCCAAAGCCATACCAAACAAGATAAGTTGCGGTTGGCGTGAGTTTGTATTTCGATTTTAAAAAGGCAACTAAAATTATGGCAAAGCCAACAAAGTTCCATAGACTTTCATATAAATTTGTTGCTAAATGCCAAGTGTAAACCCCCGAGCCTTCATATGTTTCAACTTGCATTGCGTAAGGAAGCCATTGCATATTAGGATCACTAACCAAATTGCCATAGCAGCATTGCGAGAAGAAGCATCCAATTCTGCCAATTGCCTGCCCTAAAATTAGCGCCGGCACACAGATATCGAATATGTCAATTAAAATTTTAATGTTTTTCTTAATTGCGCAGAATATTAAAACGCCAACAATGCCACCTATAACCCCGCCAAGGATTGCCATGCCGCCACCTCTAAAGTTAAAAAACTCACTAAACGGCATGCCATAAAATATAAAATAATAAAGCCTTGCACCAATCACGGCAAGTGGCAAGCAAATTACGGCAAGCAAAAGTATATCGTCCGCCTTTATGCCGCGTTTTTTAGCAAGGCGGCAAGCAAGCAAAACGCCTATAAGCATGGCAAGCGCCATAAGTATGCCATAAAAGCGAATTTCAAAATTACCTATGTAAAAGCCACGTGGTGGAACTGCGTATAAATTCATAATTGTATTTTAGTTTAAAACAAAAAAAAATGCAACTAATTTTTTTTAGTTACACTTTTTTAAAACAAATTTTTACTAAATTGTGTTGGTTTCTTCAAATTTCTTAATCATTTTTACAATTAAGCCTTCTTCTGAACTCTTTATATCAACATCGTCCATAAAGGTTTTCATAATTGTAAAGCCCATGCCAGAGTGTTTTCCCGTGGTGTCGGTTGAATAGAAAGTTTCGGTGGCTTTATCAATATCTTCAATTCCAACTCCGTTATCGGCAACTGTTACTTCAACTGTTCTGCCATCTAAGGTTATTGTTATTTTAGCATCACCTTCGCCTTCTGGATAGGCATAAGCACACACATTTAAAAAGGCTTCGCTTACTGAAGTGAGCAAATCCAACAACTCTTCTTGGCTTGGCTCGGCATCTATTACAAAACTTTTAATGGTTTGGGTTAATTGTTGTGCGTTGTTTTCGTCCGCACTAATGGTTAAAACTAATTCTTTTTTCATTTGTTCTCCTTTGTTTCTCGGCATAATATTAACACGCAATTGCCAACTTGTCAATAGGCTTTTTAAAAAAATTTTTCATTTTTGCATACTTAATTATATGGAATATTTTGGAACAGATGGTGTGCGCGGAATTGTTGATGAAACACTTACGGCAAGAACAATTAAAAAACTTATGAAAGCCCTTATTAAATACTATGAAACGCACAAATTTAATAAGGTTTTGTTGATTGGTGGAGATGGCAGAATTTCGGGCAGTTACATTTTTAGTTTGGCGGCAAGTGTGCTATTAAAACACGGCATTGAGTTGCACAATTTGGGGGTGTGTTCTAGCCCGGCGCTTGCCTATATTACAAAAAAATATAACTATCCGCTTGCCATGATGATAACCGCTTCGCATAACCCTAGTGTTTATAACGGCATTAAGTTTTTTAACTCTCTTGGCGAAAAAATAACCGATGAGGACGAACTTGAACTTGAAAGATATATGAATAAGAGATATACCCTTCCGATTAAATATGCAAAATTGCTAGATAAACATAAACTTCTTTTAGATTACATTAAACATTTAAAGCAACTTAGCAAGTTTAACCCAGATTGCATTTTTGATTGCTCTTTTGGCGCAACAAGCGAAATTGTAAAACAATGCTATCCAAAAGCAAAAAAGATTAACTGCACGCCAAATGGTTATAACATTAACGAAAATGCCGGCTGCACACACATTGAAATGCTAAGGCGAATGTGCATAATTGAACAGAAAGTTGGCTTTGCCTTTGATGGCGATGGAGATAGGGTTTTTGCCGTAACAAAAAGCGGCGAAGTTTTAGATGGCGATAAAATTTTATATGTTCTCTCCAAATTTTATCTATCCAGTGGGCAGATGCTTGTTGGCACAATTTATTCTAATATGGGGCTTGAAAAATCTTTAAACGATAACGGAATAAATCTTGTCCGCGCCGATGTTGGCGATAAAAATGTTTTAGCACAAATGAAGCGCCATAACTCCAATTTGGGTGGCGAGTTTTCTGGCCACATTATAATAAAGCAACTCACCAACACTGGAGATGGACTAATAACCGCCATTGCCCTATCTAACATTATGGGAACAACTAAAAAATCATTAGACGAATTGCTTGATGGCTATAGTGGATTTTATCAAGCGAAAGACGATGTTAAATTTGAACATTTTAAAATGAACAAAAAACTTATGTCGGCCATTAAAGAACTTGAAAATGAAAGCACAAGAATTATTGTTCGCCCTAGCGGAACTGAGCCGGTTGTACGCATTATGGTGGAAGACGAAAACAAAGAAAATGCACAAAAAATTTTGAAAATTTTAAAAAATTGCATTAAAAACTCATAGAATTTTTGAATTTTGCTTGGTTTTTTTGAATTTTAAAAAATTTTTGCCTATTTTTTTATGTTGACAAAAACCCTAATTTGTGCTAAAGTATATTAAAGGATAAATTTATTATGGAGTATGTTTTAGATAAAAGTTGGAGTGAAGTTCTCTCCACCCGATTTGAATTAGATTATAAACGCAAACTTTTTGGTTGGCTAGATAATGAATATAAAACAAAAATTATTTACCCGCCAAAGCAGTTGATTTTTAACGCGCTAAATTTAGTGCCAATTAACAATGTTAAAGTTGTGATAATTGGGCAGGACCCATATCACACCAAAGGTCAAGCAGACGGGCTTGCATTTAGTTGCCATAACGGCACGCCACAACCAAGCCTTAAAAACATTTTTAAAGAGATTGCTGACGATTTACATATTGAAATGAGTGGCAACACCGACCTAACCGCGTGGGCAAAGCAAGGAGTTTTGCTTTTGAACACAAGTTTAACAGTTGTTGAGCATCAGCCTGCCAGCCACGCAAACGAACTTTGGCACACCTTTACCACCGAAGTGGTTAAAATTTTAAACGAACTAAATCAGCCAATCGTTTTTATGTTATGGGGCAGCCATGCAAAAAGTTTTTTGCCACTATTAAATAATCCAAATCACCTTATTTTAACTTCTGCTCACCCCAGCCCATTTTCGGCTTATAACGGATTTTTTGGCAATCACCATTTTAGCAAATGCAACGCCTTTTTAGTTGAACACAATCTCACCCCAATCGATTGGAGAATTTAATGTTAAACATTAACGAACTAAAAACAAAATCACTTGATGAAATTAAGTCGTTTTTAAAACAAAACGGCAGTGTTTTTGTTGAAAAGTGCGGAGATAACTTAAAAATTCAACATTTATATGTTTCTAACGGAGATGTTAATTCTTTAGAAATTTCAAGCAAACTAAAATTCAAGCAAATAAAAAAAGATGTTTGGTTTTTGGAATATACAAGAAGTTATGTTGATAATGTTTGCTATAACTTATTCAAAAATTGTGAAGGTTTGAAAAACGGAGAAAAGGAAAAGCATATTGTTAAAGATATTTATGCTAAAAACATATTAAACTTTTATAACGAAAATGGCGAGGTGTATTACAAACAAAGTTACATTTTGCCCGTAATAAAAATTCCTAATTTTTGTTTAAAAACCGAATTACACAAAGTTTATAGTAAAATTTTAAAAAAAGAATATGAAGTTTTAATTGCCTACCCTAAAAATTTTAACAAAACCAAGCAACAAAAGTGTTTAATTGTAACCGATGGTGGAGTTTGGCACTACTCTTTGCATTTGGCAGAACAAATTAATGAAAAAGATAATTTTTTAGTTTGTTTTGTTATGCAACAAGATAGAAGCAAAGAATTGCCGAATAAAGATTTTGCCGAATTTGTTGCAAAAGAACTCACAAGTTATTTAATAACCAAACAACTTGTTAAATTAAACAAAAACAATTTCTATTTTTGGGGTCAAAGTTTTGGCGGCTTAACTGCACTTTATATTGATGCATTTTTTAGTGATTTTATAGGTAATGTAATTTGTTCTTCTCCGTCCCTTTGGTATGAAAACAACAATTTTTTAGTTTACTATAAAGACAACCCAACAAAAACAAATTTCTATTTAAATTATGGCAACGCAGATTTTAAACCGATAAAAAACAAAACAAAAATTTTGGCTGAATTCATTAAGCCTGCCCACACTTCAATTTTTAAGGGCGGGCATGATTATGTTAGTTGGAATTTGGCACTATTAAACACACTTAACACTATTATAATGGAGAAAAAATGAAAAACATAAAAACTAAACTTAACGATATTTTCTTGCCTTTAATACAAAAAAGAGATGCATTTGTTGAATTTTTAAAATCAAAAAATTTAAAACATCGCTCTTTATTTTGCAATGGCCATTTTGTAAAAGAAAATGGCAAATATTTTAAAGAAATCTACCCTATTCCCGTTGTAGAAGTTAAAGATATTGGAGATTTCGTTTTTGATTTAGATGTTATAAGTTTTGAAGGATATTTTTTAAAAACAGACCTTTTAAACATGAATTTAAAAGGCATTTTAAAAAAATTTAATAATCAAGATTTATGTTTTTATGGTGAAACTGATTACTTGACCGATTTATTTTATAAAACTGACGATTTGCAATCTTTATTAGAGAAACTTAAAACATGTAAAGATAAAAAAATTGCAATTAATTTTACTATTGCCGACATAAAAACCGATTTTAAAAATTTAATTAATCTAATTAAAATTAAATAGTTCATTATAAAATTCAACTTGCCGCGCGCAAGTTTTTTTTAAAAGCCTATTGACAAGTTAAAATTTTGTGTTATACTTAAGTCAAATAAAAGGAGAAAATTATGAAATATTCAATCAGTTCAGCCCAAATTGACGACTTTTGCAAGTTTGTAACCAACTATTTAAACAATTTTCGTGACAATGAGCAATATAGTTACGAAATTCTAGAGAAGGACATAATATCTAATCGTCCTTATGTTAAAGTTCGCTTTGTTTGCAAAAAGAAAAGTGACCAACGCGTGTCTGTTTGCGACATTTTGTTCAACGAATATTCAGTTTCAAGCAAGTGGTGCTACACTAATTTTGGCATTGATTTTGAACGCCTTTACTTGCGATATATGGCTTCGATTTATGGCGAAGAGTATCTTGACGATGCTCTTACCCAAAAGGAAGAAACGGTGGCAAACATTATAGCCGGTGCGCGCCGTGAACTTAAACACGTTATTAAAACTCAAACCGAAGAACTAGAAGAAGCTCGCGCAAAGATTAATCTAGCAAGATTTGATTTAACTGAAAAATCTGACGGAAAAACTGACGGCACAACTTTTTAAAAACATTAAAAAGGAGAAAACTATGAATTTTACTTTAACTGATGAACAAGTAAACGAATTTATAGCGCGTTGCGTTGAACGCCGCAATAATGATGATAAAAAACATTATAATTATGAGATTATATCTAATGACGACTCCAACATATGGGTTGAATTAACACGCAAAGATGGCTATAGCCAATCATATAACATTTTTTTAGAATATATTGTCTCTTATAACCAAATTACCGGGCCTATTTGTAAGGATATGCAAAAACTTTTTGTTGAATATATGTATGAATTGTTTGGTGAAGATTATTTAAGACACGTTGAAACAGTTAAAAGAAGGCAAATAACCGCAGCCAAAACGGAATTGCAAAGGGATTTTGACAGACAATATAGAAAATTAGATAGCAAATTAATTGAATTTTTATTGATGTTAAACGCCGTTAGGGATAATGCTTTAAAACAATAAACCTTAAATGAATTAAAACTTGGAGTTGCTCCAAGTTTTTTTGTTTTGTTTTTTAAAACTATTGACTTTTAAATTTTATTGTCTATAATATTAAGTATGAGTTTACTTGAATTAATTATAGCAGTTGTAATTATTGGATACGCAATTCTACCAATTAAATTGTAGAAGGTGTTTTGATGCAAAAGTGTCAGCACTTAGGCTGGCATTTTTATTTTAAGGAGAAAATATCTGGCAATAAGTTTGCCAGATAATATCTCAAAATTTCTAATTCAAACTTTTGGTTAAAATTGCTAGCGCAAAAAATTTAAAAATCCTTATGCTATTGCTAGTAAACTATCATAGCATAGTATTTTATAAATTTTCTTTCTATCGAAAGATTTTAACCCCAAAAACTATAAATTAAAGGAGAAATTATGAAAAAAGAACAAGGCAATTTAGATTATGTAAAAATGGAAGAAGGAGTGCTTGATTTTTGGCAATCTAACGATATTTTTGAAAAAATGAAGGCAAAAAACAAAAAAACAGGCAAATATTTTGCCACTCTTGATGGCCCGGTTACTGCCAATTATAATATGGGCTTGCACCACGCCTACAACCGCACATTTAAAGATGCATTGTTTAAATTTAACGCGCTTTGCGGCTGCGATGAGCATTTCCAAAACGGGTTTGACTGCCACGGCTTGCCGGTTGAATTGCGTGTTGAACGCGAGTTGGGCATAAATAGCAAAAAAGAAATTGAGCAATATGGCATAGGCAATTTTGTTGAAAAATGTATGGAAGTTTGTGATAGATACTCTAAATCTATGACAAAATCGTCCATCCGCCTTGGCCAGTGGATGAATTGGGATGATAGTTATTTCACAAATAGCGATAACAACATCACTTCAATTTGGCATTTTTTAAAAAAGTGTGATGAAAAACACTACATTTCAAACAGCCATCGCATAATGCGTTGGTGCACCAGATGCGGCACCAGCCTTAGCGAACACGAGATGAGCGACCAAGACGCATACAAAACTGTTAGTTGCTTGGCAATATTCTTTAAATGCCCTATTAAAAATTCAAATAACGATATGTTGGTGTGGACAACCACCCCTTGGACCTTGTGTGCAAATGTTGCAATTGCCGTGAACCCTGAACTTGAATATAACATTGTTAAAGTTAAATCTTCTAGCCGAAACATAATCGTTTGTGCTAGTGTTATGAAGGTTTTAAAAGACGATGTGGTTGAAGTTTTAAAAACTGTTAAAGGCAGTGAACTTGTCGGATTAACATATGAAACTTGTTTTCCAGAACTTAGCGAACAACAATTTGAACACAAAATTGTTGCGTGGGACGAAGTTAGTGCAGACGAAGGCACGGGCGCCGTTCACATTGCCCCAGGCTGCGGTGATGCCGACTTTGAACTTGGCGAAAAATTGCACTTGCCAAAAATTTGCCCTATTGACGAAAGTGGCATTTATTATAGCAATTTTGGTGTGCTTGCAAATAGAAATGCAAACACGGACGAATTAAGGGATTTTGTGTTTGAATTAATGCAACAACGCGGAAAAACATATTATATTCACAAATATTCCCACAATTATCCACATTGTTGGCGATGCAAACAACCTTTGTTGTTTAGGCTTGTTGACCAATGGGTTATTAAAATGGACGAATTGCGCCCACAACTAATTAAAGCAATAGACGGTGTTGAATTTAACCCGGATTTTATGAAAAAGCGTATGTTAGATTGGCTAAATAACATGGGCGATTGGGCAATTTCCCGTTCGCGTTATTATGGTGTGCCATTGCCTTTCTACCCTTGTAAAAATTGCGGACATTTAACTGTGGTTGGCAGCCTTGATGAGTTCAAAAAACTTTCTAGCGAACAAGAAGTTAACGCGCTCCCTCACCTTCACCGCCCTTACATTGACAACATTAAAATAACCTGCCCACACTGTGGCAGCAAAGTTGAACGCATTAAAGAAGTTGGCGATTGCTGGCTTGATGCAGGCATCACCCCATTTAGCACTAAAAAATATTTTACCGATAAAGAATTTTTCAACAAAAACTTCCCTGTTGAGTGCGTTATTGAAGGCAAAGAGCAAATCCGTTTGTGGTTCTATTCACTGCTTGTTATGAGCGTGGTTTTAACTGGCAAAGCACCTTATAAGCGCATTGGCACAACACCGATGTTGCTTGCGCAAGACGGCAAAAAACTTTCAAAATCCAGCCCGAACAATATTCCGCTAGACACTGCATTTAAAGAGATTGGTGCGGATATTATTCGTTACAATTTCGTTTGCACGCCGCTAATTAACGATGTTAAATTTGGGCGGGATACTTGTGACGAAGTTAAGCGCAAACTTTTAGGCCTTTGGAACGCTTACATTTTCTTAAACACTTATGCAGTGATAGATAAGCCGGATTTAACCAACTTTAAGCCAGACGAAAAGTCATTAACATTTATGGATAGGTGGTTAATTAACCGCGTGAACGAATTTGTTAAAAATGCACACACTGCTTATTCCAACATACAATTTGGTGCGGTTAGTAAGGACTTTGAACTTTTAATTGACGAACTAACAAATTGGTACATTAGAAACAACCGCCGCCGCTTTTATAAGAGCGAAAATAACACGGACACATTAAATGCTTATTTCTGCTTGCATTACGCAATTAAAAATATCTGCATGGTTATGTTTCCAATTATTCCTTTCTTAACCGAATATTTGTGGCAAAACGCGGTTAGAGAATTAGATAAAAACGCAGCCGAAAGCGTTGCTCTAAACGGCTATAATATAGGTGAATTTAAGGTTAAAGACGAAAATTTAACCGAGTACACCAACATTGTTAGAAATATTTTCACAATGGTTAGTAAACTTAGAAACGAAAATCAAATTAAAGTTAAACAACCGCTAAAAACTTTGTATATAAACGGCAACAGCCATGTTGCAAAAGCGGTTAAACTTTATGGCGACATAATTGCCAGCGAACTTAACATTAAAAATGTGGTTATGGAGCACGATAATTCCAAGTTTAATGATGAATATTTGAGCTTAGACTTTAGGCGTGCCGGCGCAGTGCTAAAAGGCGATGTTCAAAAGGTTAAAAACTATCTAGCCGAAGCAAGCGAAAGTGAAATGAAGGCTTATGTTGAAGGCTACAAGAAAAATAGCGTTAGCATTAAGGAATTTAAGAATTTAGCAAGCGAATTGTTCACTCTTAACACCAAGCCAAAGCAAGATTATGTAATATCCAACGAAAACGACATTACTGTTGTGCTTGATGTTACAATCGACCGCGAACTTATGCTTGAAGGCCTATCTCGTGAACTTATCCGTGCCGCACAAGTGCTAAGGAAGAAGGCAGATTTTAAAGTTGAAGATAGAATTTTTGTTGAATTTAGTACAGATAGTGCGGATTTAAATGAGATAATAACAAAATATGCTGATAAAATTAAAAGCGAGTTATTGTGCCTTGAAATAAGGCCGTTATCTGCCCCTGAAATAAGCGAGGCGGTTGACATTGCGGATGAAAAAATAACAATAAAAATGCAAAGAAAAGATGCGTAACACTACGCATCTTTTTTTAAATTATTAATTAACACTAAGCCGCAAAAACCACACCTTTATTAATATTTTCGTTAGCATAATTATATTCATCGTTGCCAGCAATAATTCTTTGCACAAGGTTTGGATTTCTTTTTCTATCTCTTCTAGCAACCTTGATGGTTTCTTTTCTCTTTTTTGCAACTTCTCTTTTTAAAATGGCCGAGAACCTATTTATTCTTTGAATATCTCCCTCTTTTTTGCCAGTTATAATTTTGCGTTTGCCGGTTTCAATCTTTTTAATATAATCATCAAAAAAGATTTCGCCATAAGTTGAAATGCGGTTAAGCATTTCTTCCGTAAAAAAGTCTTTTCTCAAGCCATAAAAGAAATCAAATTCGCCGCCAAAGTTTACATGTTGTTCAAAAAATTTGTTAAATGCTTTGCAAATTTCATCATATTGTTCTTCTGGTTGTAAAGGAACTTTTTGACCGTTTTCAACCTTGGTTATTTTAGTTACATCTGGTAAGATTTTTTCATTTCTAATTTTTCTTGTGTTCATAAATTCTCCTTAATTAATTTGCACCACGGCAACGGCATAATCTGCCGTGTGCGAAATGCTAATTTCAATGTTAGTTTTATCATTTTCTTTTAATATTGACTTAATTTCACCATTCAAATTTAAATAGGGTTTCCCCGAAACTTCATGTAAAACTTCTAATTTTTTAAAAGGTATTGATTTGTTTTGTGCTGCCTTAATAAACGCTTCTTTAACACAATAAAACCCGCATAAATGTTGGCTAGCGTTTTTCTGTTTTGTGGCATATTCAATTTCACTTTTTGTAAAAATTCGCTTTAATTTAGTTAAATCCCAATCATTAAACCTTGAAGTTTGTTCAATATCAACGCCTAACATAAAAATATTATAACATACAATTTTAAGTTTGTAAATAATTTTGCACAAATTTTTTAAAATTCATCTAAATTTAGCGAATATAACACCGATTTTATCGTGTCAAACCCATAACCTTTTGATGCAAGATGACGAATTAATTTTTCCTTTGTTTTTTCGTTGAACTCTTTGTTTTTCAAAAATTTTTCAGCGTGCTTTATGCAGGTTTCACTATCGTTTACGTCAGTTAAAATCTCGTTTAAAATTTCTTGTTTCACTCCCAGTGCAATCAATTTTTGTTTCAACTTGTTTTTGCTATAATTTGGGTTGGAGTGCATATAACTTATTGCATATTTTTTATCGTCAATAAGGCCATAATTTTCCAACTTTTCAATGGCAGAATTTACAGTTTCTTTATGATAGCCTTGCTTATATAAATAGTCCTTAATCTGCTGCTTTGTTTTTAGTTTGTTTGAAATATATTTCATAATTTTTTCGCTGGCAATAAGCGTGTTGCTTTCACTAACCGCTTGTGCAAAAACTTTATCCTCAACTTCTCCAACACCTATTTTAAATTTAACAATTATATCCCCATGCAACAAAACTTCCCCACTTTCACATAAAACGCGGAAAATGTTAGTGTTGTGTGCATTGTTTAGTTTAATTGATTTTATGACCATATATTAATATTATCATATTAAATAAAAAAAGTAAAACCTATGAAAAAGTTTTTGCATTAAATTAAAATTGTTTATAATATGGTTAAGGAGATTAATATGAAAATTAAAAAAATTGTGGCTTATGAAGTTATTGATAGCCGTTCTAACCCAACCGTTGAGTGCGAAGTTACGCTTGAAAACGGCATTAAGGCAACCGCAATGGTGCCAAGCGGGGCTTCCACCGGCGAAAAGGAAGCGTTAGAGTTGCGCGATGGCGGCACTCGTTTTAACGGCAAGGGCGTTACAAAAGCCTGCCAAAATGTGAACAACATCATTGCAAAAGCCTTAGTAGGCATGGATGTTGACAATCAAACAAAAATTGATAATGCCATGCTTAAACTTGACGGCACTGAATTTAAAACTAATCTTGGTGCAAATGCAATTTTGTCTGTTAGCCTTGCAGTTGCCCGTGCACGTGCGTTATATAAAAACAAACCACTATATAAAACACTTGGCAATGGCACAACTTTGCCTATGCCTATGATGAACGTTATTAATGGCGGTGCGCATGCAACAAGCAATGTGGATTTTCAAGAGTTTATGATTGTTCCAGTTGGTGCAAAAACATTTATTGAGGCCATGCAAATGGCAAGCGAAACTTTTGCTTGTTTAAAAAAAGCGTTAATTGCGCGCGGCTATTCAACCGGCGTTGGTGACGAAGGCGGCTTTGCACCAAACTTTAAAAGCAACGAAGAGCCTCTTCAAGTGCTTGTTGAAGCAATAAAAAAGGCGGGTTACACCCCTAAAAAGGACATTGCAATTGCAATGGACGTTGCAGCAAGCGAATTTTATAACGAAAAAACAAAAAAATATGAATTAAGAAAAAGCACTGGCGAACAAAAAACCACCGAGCAAATGATTGAGTGGTACACAAATTTAATTAAAACCTACCCTATCATTTCAATTGAGGACCCATTGAGCGAAAACGATTGGGATGGCTGGGTTAAAATAACCAAAAAATTGGGCAAAAAAATCCAACTTGTTGGCGACGATGTGTTTGTAACCAATCCAAAAATCTTGCTTGAAGGCATAAAAAGGGGCGTTGGCAACGCAATTTTAATTAAACTTAACCAAATTGGCAGCCTAACCGAAACTCTTAAAACCATCCGCCTTGCAAAAGAAAACGGCTACAACACTGTTATCTCGCACCGAAGCGGCGAAACGGAAGACACTTTTATTGCCGACCTTTCCGTTGCTGTTGATGCTGGGCAAATTAAAACCGGCTCAATTTGCAGAACTGATAGAGTGTGCAAATATAACCAACTTTTAAGAATTGAGCGAGATTTAGGCAAAAAGGCAAAATTTAATGATAATAACAATTGATGGTCCTGCCGGCAGTGGGAAATCCACCGTTGCAGAAGAAGTAAGCAAAAAACTTAATTTTATTCATTTCAACTCGGGCACACTTTATCGTGCAGTGTGCTGCTATTTTCTCGATTTAGGGCTAGATGCAAAAAACATTAAGTTTGAAACAAAAATTAAAAAATTTAAACTTAGTGTTGATTATAAAGACGGCAAACAAATTGTACTTGTAAATGGCAAAGATTACTCGGCGCATTTTAGGGATAATAATGTGAGTGTGTTATCTCCAATAATAAGTGTTAACAAAACCGTGCGGGATACAATTGACGATTGCCAGCGCAAATTTGGCAAAACGCACAACTTAGTTGTTGACGGGCGCGATATTGGCAGCCACGTTTTCCCAAATGCCGAATTTAAGTTTTACCTAGATTGCTCGGTTGACGAACGCGCAAGAAGGCGTTTTAAAGAAGAAAAAACCAAGGGCGACAAAATCAGTTTAAAAGAGATAAAACAACAGATTATTGAGCGAGACGAAATTGATAAAAACAAAACCTATGCCCCACTTGTTGTGCCAAAAGGCGCAATTGTTGTTGATAGCACTCACCTTTCAATTGAACAAACCACAAATTTAATAATTTCACACATAAAAATATAGCGGCCGCACGGCTGCTTATTTTTTTAAAAAAACATATTGACAAATATTTTTTATGTGCTATAATTCTATGGTTTTTAAAACCAAAAGGAAAGATAAAAGATATGAGTCAAAAAGAATTTAATGAAGTGTTTTTAAATTTTTACGAACAAGGCATGCGCGCTCATTTTACTCTTTTATACAATCACTATAACCGTAGCCGTCTTGAATTTCTTAAAAACTTAGAAAAACAAAACATATATGTTTCTCGCTTTTACACTTTTTTGTGTTCCTTTGCGCAAAATCAAAAGGTGATTGATGCCTTTCAGCATGTTAAAGATTTAGTTGTGCCTGAACTTTTTTATAATCACACCTTTTGGCACGTTAAAGAAGGTTATATAGAAGAACAAAACGAAAATCTGCCAAGATGCTTAAACGAAATTGACGAGCTTGCTTGCAATTTTGTGGTTGCAATGATTGAATATCAACGCGAAAAGAATTTAAGTGATTTTATTTTCGACAATATACTTACCTACGCGCTTAAAGACCTCACCTCAATTAACAAAAAATATGGAGAAACAGATGCCACTCTAACCGCTGGGCAGTTTGCCGAACTTCTATTGATACGTTCACTAATTCCAAAACTTGATGCGGTGAGAGAAAAAAATTACATTATAGTAACATGATTTGCTTTGGATTTAACACATTTTATTATAAAAATAACTAAAGTAACATAATTTACATATATAAAATAGCGTTTTTTAGCAAAAAACGGCACAAATTGGTAAAAATATCAAAAAATTTAAAAAAATTTTTAAAATGGGTATTGACAAAGTTCGCAATCTATATTATAATAACCACAAGAAATAAGGAGGGGAAATATGGCAAAGACCATAAATTTCGGAAAATTAACCACTTTATTTAATGAATTCGTTGCAAGCAGTGAAACTTCTTTCACTGAATATTTATCAAAAAATGGCTACACAAGTGGTAACGAATTTGTTGATGAAAAGGTAAAAGGAGTAAAAGCTTCAAAATCTATAGCACTTGAAATACCTAAAGATTTTGATAAAAAAGAAAAAGCTGAACAGGCTAAGCTTACTGAAAAATATAAATCAGTAATAGATTTTCTTTCAACCCATGTTCCAGCCAATGAGAAAGACACTCAAAGAGCTGCTCTTTTAATTAGGGGTATTGTTGAATTCTATCGCGCTAAAGGCCAAAAGCTTGGTTTCAAAAAAAATAAAGTTAAACAAATTGTAACATCCTATGATTTGTCTGATGACACATCAAAATTGGAAAAGAAGCATGACCGTTTAATGCGTTTCCTTAAAAAATGGGTTGCTCCAATATTGGCAACATCTGCAGCTTTTGCATTGGTGTTTACTGCCCTAGCATTCTCACCTATTATGCCGGGCGTTTTCCTAACCGGGCACCTTGTTGCAGACCTTGTTAACTTAGGCGCTATCGGTGCTGGTTTAGGTGCAATCGTATCTGCTTCTATTATCGGCATTAAAGACCGCGTTACCAAAAATTACTACAACAAAAAATATGGCTTTAAAGCAAGCAATATTGAGGACCTTTTAAGCAGTAAAGAGTTAACTGCAGATAAGTTAACTTTAACCAACTTAAAAGATATCAATTTGGATATTGTTAAATTGTTAAAAGTTATTGATGCACGTGATGCAAGAATTGCTAAACACCCTGCTGCAAGAACAAGAAACTATGCTGCAATTAAGAAAAACAGAAACGCTTTACACGCTTTGGCAGCATTCGTTGCAACATTATCTAGGGAACTTGCTCCTTATGAGGAAAATGCTCCTACATTTGACAATAAATCCGCAGCTAGATTTAATGCCCTATCTGCAAAGAAAAGGTTAACTCCTAAAGAAGCTGAAGAACTTACCACTTTAAGCAACCAAAAATCTGCTTATGAAAGATATTCAAGAATCAGTGCTTTAAGAAACATGCTTGTAGATTACTGCACAAACAAACTTAAAGATAACCAAACCAACGCAGTTAAAGTTAAACTTAAAAAAGGTAAAGACGAACTTGGCAAAGTTTATTATGAAGATATCTTAACCGCTATAATTAAAGGTAATAATCCTAAATCTAACAAAAAAGGCACACGTTTTGGTAAAGTTAACAAAAACGCAGATAAAGATAAACGTGAAGGCGAAAAGCTAATTTTAAGAACTGTAAGTGCACTTGCCGCTGCTGAAACTTTGGGCGATGGCAAATCTGACGAAGAATATGGCCCAACAAGCTTTGCTGGCAAACCTTACACTGTTAAACAAGCAAAAAAGGCAGCTAAAAAAGAGATAAAAGAAGAAAACGCTAACAACAAAACTGAAAAACAACAAAATAAAAAGGCAGAAAAACAACAAAATAAAGACAAAAAGAAACAGAATAAAGACCAGAAAAAACAAAACACAAAAAATCACAACGAAGATGTTAAAACTTACACAGACGACATTCAAAAAAGAGTAAATGCTATTAAAGATATTGAAAAGTTGCAAGGCTTTAGAAAAAATGTTAAAGAACAAGACTACGCAGACGATTCTGTTAAAAAAGATTCAAAATCTGATGTTCTAAAAATTATTGATGCTAGAATTAAAGAATTAAAGAAAGCAAATTCTAAAGCTGAACATGAAAAACAAAGCAAAGAAAAAGAAGAAAAGAAGAGAAATACCAAATTACATTACGACAATGTCGATTCTTATCTTGAAACTGTTAAACAAAAAACTGAAGCTATATCAAATTTAGCTAAACTGGAAAGTTTGAGAACATCTGTTGAAAAACAAGATTATGAAAACCCTGTTCAAAGAGATGCAAAATCTGATGTTTTAAAAATTATTGATGCTAGAATTAAAGCGATTAAACAAAACGAACAAGAAGCTGCAGATAACAAAACTTTAGAAAGATATAAAACAATGTCTTTGAAAGAATTACAAAATGAAAGAAAATCCATTGAAAAGGGTGAACAATCTAGAAAAGAAAAACAACACGCTTATAGCTTAATTGACCCTATTATTAAACAAGCTAAAAAAGCAGAAAAGAAGAAAGCTGCTGAAGAAGCAAGCAAGCCAATTCTTGAAGAAACTCAAAGGTTAGATGAGCAAGTTCAAGAATTAGGTGATGAATACGATAGAAGAATGGCCGAGCAAAATGCTGAAGCATCTGCAACCAGAAAGAGAAACGCTGCTCAAAGAAGGCTTAATAGGAAAAAAGAATTACTTGGCGAGCAAGATGAATCAGCTGCTCCTGAAACTCCTGCTGAACCTGCAGCTCCTGAAACGGCAAAACCTACATTGCTTAGATTATTGCTTAAAAAGGCTAAAAGAGGAACCATTAACTTTGGTAGGACTCTTATTGGGAAACCAAGAATTACAACTGAAACATTTAATGAAGCTGATAGACGAAAAGCTGCAAGAAAAGAAGAAGAAAGAAAAGAGAGAGACGCAGAAAAGCAAGCTAGGAATGCTCGAGCACAACAAAAATACCTTGAAAAAGCAGAAGGAAAAGGTACACAAAATAAGTCTGTTGATCTTGAAATACCAGCTGAAGTGACTACTGAAAGAAAAGAAGAACCATCTAATGTCTCAGCTCCTCGAGATGAGCTTGTAGATAGATTCTTACACCCTGAAAGGAATACCTCTACGGGCAGCAAAAAACTTCCACCTTTTGTAAGAGGAAACGGGTCAGCTCCTGTGGAAGAACCTGTCCCTGTAAATGTTCCTACTCCTACAAATGGGGGTAAGAGAAATAAAAAGGGCGAGAAAAAAGATAACAAAAATGCCGACCCTGTTTCAAACGAAACTGGTAATAGTGCAAGACCACAAACTATGGGTGGTAAAAATGGTTTCTTAGCAAAAAGACAAAACGCAAACCCTGAACAAAAAAAAGTTGGTGGCAAAACTCAACAACCAAAAACACAACCTAAGCCACAACCTGTAGAAAAGAAACCTGAGCCTCAACCTGCAGAAGTTGTTGAACAACCCGAAACACAAGCTGCTGAACCTAAAAAAGGAAGAGCCGTTCCACCAGAAATTCCTATTTCTGAAATGAATCGTGAGCAACTTAAAAGAAAAAGAAGTGTAGTAAACCGTAGACAAAATAAAAACGACAAACGCACACAAGAAATATTAAGACTTATTGACGAAAGAGAAGCAGAACTTGATAGACAAGACGAATTAGCAAAACAAGCAAAACAAGCAAGACAAACAAAAGTTGAAAAACCAGCTGATACTACCGGTTTAGACGCTGACGATGTTGCTGCAACTACATCAATTGACTAATAGAAAAACACCTTTTTAGGTGTTTTTTTGTTGGCTAAAAAAGAAAAAAGCCATGTAAATGGCTTAATAATTTTTCTTTTCAACTTCGAAATACGATTGTGGGTGGTTGCAAACTGGGCAAACTGCTGGTGCGGTTTTGCCAACATGTTTGTGGCCACAATTGCGGCAAACCCAAACCACAACTTCTTTTTTAACAAAGCATTTTTTCTTTTTAACATTTTCAAGCAAGGCTTTGTATCTTTCTTCGTGCTCGGCTTCAATTTTTGCAACGCCTTCAAATTGTTTTGCAAGTGCCAAAAAGCCTTCTTTCTTGGCTGTGGCTGCAAATTCTTTATACATATGTGTCCACTCTTCATTTTCGCCATTAACTGCGGCTTGCAAGTTTTCAACAGTTTGTGGCACTACCCCGCCATTCAAGGCTTTAAACCATAGTTTAGCGTGTTCCTTTTCATTATCTGCAGTTTGCAAAAAGATTTCTGCAATTTGCTCATACCCTTCTTTCTTGGCTTGGCTTGCAAAGTATGTATATTTGTTTCTTGCTTGGCTCTCGCCTGCAAAAGCAGTCCATAAATTTTGTTCAGTTTTTGTACCCTTTAAAGATTTTTCCATAATTCCTCCTATTCAACGTTTTTATTTTAAACTTTTTTTAATTTATGTGCAAATGTTTAAATGCTCATTTTTTAATTTTTATAATTTGTTTAACCAATGCTTTCTTCTTAACTTTTTTCTCACCACAAAAATTGTTAAAGCCCCAATAATGATGGCTGAAGGCACAAGAATTATTAAAATTACGCCAATAGGCAAAGTTTCGTTTTCTATTTCTATTTCAATTTCAAAGTAAATTTCTTTTGTTTTGTAGTTATCCGCATCTTCGCCCATATATATTGCTTTTGCGGTTATTTTATTCCCCGTAATCTCCATGTTTTCATCTTCCCAAACAAAGCCGTTTGGAAGAGAAATGTCGGATAATTTTGTTACATTTTTATTTACGCGAATTGTTGTTTCCGCATTTGGCTTTTCCGCTTGTGATATAACAAAAGTTTGGCTTATCTCACCATAATATCTCCCATTTCCTTGCACGTCAACCGTGGCAATTCCTACATATGTGTTGTTTTGACACGTTAAAGTATAATCTATGCCAAAGCGCAATTCAATATTTTCGCACACAACTTTAACATTTGGAGTGATTGGCTTGCCCGTGTAAACATAATTTCCTATGACTCCAACTTCTGCCGTTGAAATATCAATGTCTGGAACTGGATCTTGGTTGATTTTATTAACATAAATTTTGCAAGTTATGTTTTGATAAAATTCCTTATCTTCCCCAACATAAATAAGCATTGCAATATTATTGCCTTCTTCAAGTTTTATGTTTTCACTATCCCATTCCCAATCAATAGGAACAGAAATATCATATAAATTTATTGTGTCGTTATAAACTGTAATAGTTTCACTCGTTGCACCGGGTGGATTTTTTGATTTTGCAACTTCAAAATAAGTTGTTCGGCTGCCCGTATAATTGCCCGTGCCAACAATTTCTATTTTTGTTTTGCCGGGCGTGTTAATGTTTTCAATTTCCACCCTATAATCCTGCTCGTTTTTAAGTAATTCTCCATCTAAATAAACTTGAATTTCTGGCCATAACTTCTTGCCTTTTGCATAATATAAAAGGCGATTAGCAATTTCAACTCTGGCATATTTTAGGTCGTTATTTAGCTCCATCTCTCGCTCAATAGTGTTTGTTATTGCCCTAATTTTAGCCACTCTTTTATCCGCTCCACTATCTGCATAAAAATTGCTATTTTTAAAGTTAATCCACTCTCCATCTTGGAGATAATAAGTCATATCATTAAATGAGCGGTCGTCAACCGCACAATTTACCGGAACTGAGCCCCCTGCTTTGTTAGTGCATCTAACAACAATTGAAAAATATTCACCCTGCTCAAGATTTATTGGGGTTTTTAGATCTATAGTTTGCATCCCGCTTTGCTTTGCATGCGTGCTCATTTCAATTGCAAGGTCGCCATTATCTGGTATGTTAATTTTGTCATTAACATTGCCCGGGTTTGCGTTTAAATTTTTATACACCTTAATATTAACATCTAAGTCGTCATCCTTCACATAAACCATAACGGCTTTTAATTGTTCCTGCTTGGTTGGACTTGAAAGTTTAGCTTCATAAATTGCGGCTTGGGCTTCTCCTGCACTTTTTTTCATGCTTACTGATACATGCCCATCGTAGTGATAGATGTTTTGATAGTCCTTTGCCATTGCCATGTCAATAACATACAAGCCGCCTATTGGCTGCTCGTAGGAAATATAATAAAAACCATTTTCTCCCCGATAGTTTCCCCAACTATTTTTAATTATCCACCCGCCATTTTCATTTGGTTTTTGAGGTGAAAAAGCCAATCTATCTATATTATCATCCCAGCCCACAATAATTGACGTGTGGTCTGATTGTTTATTTTTCTCAAAAAATTTTGTGGCTAATGTATATGGAGAAGCATAATTAAAAGTAACCGCCCTATATTGCAAAATGGCACGCTTAATTGCGTTTCTATTATCTGAAACGCTTTGATAACTTTTAACATAAAATTTGGATTGTTCAATTGCGCTTTTAATTTTATTAATATCTTCTTTTGTATTAAAGCCGTGTTCGTTAACAAGCGTGTATCCTTGCGTCATAATTGAAAACGCATTCACCGCACCGCCATCTCCCTGATTCCAATTTCCATAATCATATGTATCGTTTGTAGTTAAAAGTAGCGGGTCATGACTTCCATCGCGAACATGGCGTGTGTATGATGTTATTGTTTCGTCAAGGTCAAGAGTGTCCTTTGTCACATCGTTATCAATTCCGTTACGCAAAATGCTTGCTTCTGCTGCTCCAACTGCGGCAAATGCCCAACAAGTATTTTTTTGATATTGATCTCTTGCCGGTGTTAGATAATCATAATTTCTTCCATCGAAACTTGAAAGATTTCCCGCCCAATAATCCAATTGCTCACTGCCTGCCAATTGTAATTCTGTAAGATTTAACGGCGGCTCTTTTTTTATAACTTCATCTTGATTTAGCGTGTTTGCATATACAATAACCGGTTCTTTTATGTTAATAGAAAAAACACTCACGCCAAGTGAAATAAATACTACTGCACAAAAAACTATAATAGATAAAAAGTGTTTTTTCATGTTTTCTATTATTATTGTACTAAATATTCAATTTAATGTCAAACGGCAACAATCTAGTTATTGATTTTTGTCTTTGCAAGGATTTCTATCCTTAAACATCTGTCAAATATTGTTCTCATAGCCGCCACCGCAAGTATTCATTAATTTAACTTAAAATTTTACCATTTGTGGCGTCTGTGCCTTCTAATTGCAAATACACTACAAGCAACAACCGAAATAGCAATTGGCACAAGAATAATGGTCCAAATTACACCAATAGGCAAAGTTTCGTTCTCAGATTCAACTGTAATTGTTATTTCAAAGTAAATTTCCTTTGTTTTGTAGTTATCCGCATCGGCGCCCATGTATATTGCCTTTGCCGTGATTTTATTCCCCGTAATCTCCATGTTTTCATTTTCCCAAACAAAACCATCTGGCAGTTTTATATCGGACAATTTTGTTACTTCTTGAGTTATGCGAATTTTTGTGTCCACATTTGGTTTATCTGCCTTTGAAATTGTAAAACTAAGTTCTTTTGTGCCGGTATAGTCATTTTTGAAAGTAACAATTGCTTTGCCCTGACCTGCCAACTTGTTATCTTTATATTGGACATCATAATCCTCGCCAAAAGTAAGTGTTAAATCTCCATCTTTGGCAATTATGTTTGGCATTTTTGCGTTTCCATCATAGACAAAAGTTTTGGCCTCTAATTTTACATTTAACTCTTTAATATCCTTTGGCGGAAGTTTGTTTATTGTAATTTCAATTTGATAGTTTATATAATTTTGCCTATCTTTATAAATTGCATAAGCCTTAATTGTGTCTTTGTCAATTTTGGTGCTTGGATTTACCCACTGCCAACCCTCAGCGTTAAGTTCAATATCCTGCAAAGTTTTTGCCTTTCTGCTGATTGTAATTGATTTTTCAGGCATTTGTGGTGGATTAACTGCCTTTTCAATAGTAAACTCTGCTATATCTTCAGTGGAATTATAATTTTGCGACTCGTCAATCACTGCTTTTATCCAATAACTGCCCGCATTTGTTGGCTTGTCGGTTAAATATGCGCCATTCCGGCTGGTGGAATATGAATAAGTTATGCGAGCATCATCCATCTCTCCTTCAACCGTTGGATTTGGTGCATTTCCGCCGTAAATCCAATCTGGCATCGAAACGCTAAAACCATCTCTATCCGCTTTTAATATGGTATATTCTAAATTAATAGTTCCAGAATAGTTGCCAGAGAAAGTAATTTTCACCTGTACATTGCCTGCATTTGTTCTATCTCCCTCGTAAATTATTGAAAATGTGTCAATTGCTTGATTTTTATAGGTAAAAGTTAAATTTTGCGCTGTTTGGTTGCCATTGTAAACAAAATCTTTAAGCCCTATTACTTTTACATCATTTTTTACTAAATGTTTTGGTAAAATTGTAAAGGTTTGAGTTTTACTCCCGGTAGACAATCCCTGAACAAAAGATATTGTAATTTGCGCATGATTTGAAGCGAAAATGTTATTTGAACACGAAACTGTATAGCATTTGCTTGGAACAATTAATTTATTAAAATATACTAGTATATTTGGCTCAATTTGTTCGCCTGAATAGGTGTAAGTTCCACTAATTTGAATTTCACACTGCGTTAGATCATAAATATTTGGCAAATCTCCACTAAACACAGCAATGAAGTCGGTATCCTCTTTTAAAATGAAGTTGCCGGAAACCAATTCGGCACCACACTGCCAACCTAAAAAACCTTCTTCGTGTAAATCGGGCAAAATAATTGTTTGCCCAAAACTACCATAACCCGCGTTATAAATTTCATCCTTAACGATATATGTATAAGTTAAATTGCCTAAATAAACCGCAAATAATGTGCTGTTAGAAATTATTGTGTAGCCTTGCCCTGGGTTGTAAACGTTGTAGGCGTCCTTATATGCAAAAACTTGGTTTTTAGATGAATCGGCAGTTGGAAGATAAATTTCTTCCCCATTCGCGTAATAATTTAATTTTGAGCCATTTTTATAGTAAATTTTTAAACTTAGTTTGTCTTTAACTTTAACATTAAATTCAAGGTCTTTATTTAAAACAATTTTGTCGCCCGTTCTAAATTTTTTTCCGCTTGATTGTTCTTCATATTCAACATATTGGTTTTCAGCTGAATTGTAATTGTTGCCTTCACTTCCAAAAACAAATGAAATATCTTTTGTTGAATATTCAAAATTAGACCCATTAAAATTAAATTTCAATTTAAAAGAAAGTGGTTTAACAACAATTAAATTTTCTTTAACGTCTAACATAAAGCCGTCTGTTTTGATGTCCAGTTGCTTTGCAATTTCGCTTGCATTGCCCTCGGTTACAATTGATTTTTCTTCTTCAAACTTATCAAACCCAAGAGTTAATTTGTTTGTTTGGTTTGCAAGAGTTAAATTCTCTAAATTACTAATATACACATCCAACAAATTATTTGAAAAGGTGCAATTGTTTAACTTAACTTTTTTAGCGGCAAAAATTGTGGCATTGTTTTTTGCCGAATTGCAAGCATCAAACGAGGTGTTATAAATTTCCACGTCCGCGCCGGTAGTATAAATTGCGCCCGCCAAAAATGTGGTGTTAAAATTGCGGAAAATTGCATTATTTATTGTTATTTTATTGTTAGTTCCATAAATTGCCGGGTTGCCAGGATTTGAGCCGAGGCCGTCAAAAATAATTTTTGCATTATCTTTGCCAATAATCGAAAAATTTGATTGCACCACAAACATGGATGTTGTGTTGTTACTATAAATATAAATGTCGTTATTTACGCTTTCGTCTATTTGCAAAGTTATGTTTTTAACAATATACTTTCCGTCCACTACACAATTGTTAAGAAGGTAAACCGTGCTGTTTTCTTCCGCCTGGGTTATGGCGGTGGAAAGGTCGCTGTAATATTTGCCATTAACTTTGCACACATACGAACTTTCTGCCACTGTGTTAGTTTCCGGGTCGCTTTCTGGTGAAGTTTTAAAAAATCTGTTTATTGCCAACACCTTATAGGTTGGCGTGGAAGAATATTTATTTTTATCAACAAAAGAAGAGGTGTAAGTAAAGCCCACAACTTTATATTCTTCGTTGTTGATTTTGCTTAAAATTTCATAACCCAAATGATAGGCATTTTTATTGCTATTTATAAAAATTGTTCGCTCGTTATTTGTGTGCAAAATTTTGGTTATTGTTGGTTTGCCGTTTTTATACTCTCTTTCCGCTTGCGCTACATTTTCGTGTTCTTTAATAAAGTTATATTGATTGCCGTCTACATACCAAAAATGGTCGTACTGCTTTGAAATTTGATGGTTGTTTGTTGCTGCCTGCATTGCATCTTTAAACGCCTTAGAGGCATTGGCATAAATAAATCGCTCGCCCACATTAGATTTTTTGCCATAATAAAACCCCCAGCGCTCATAATAATTAGATAAATCCACGCCCGTTGCAAGTGAAGAATAATAAACATATTGTTCGGTTGTTGTAAGTCCTGCTATTAATGGGTTTCTAAAATAGTTGTTAAATTTTGCCCAAAAGCCGGGGAAAACCGCCTCTAAATCCCACCAAATTAAATAATTATGGTCATAGTTGGATGGATAATCCTTTTTTGTGTACATAATTTGACCATCGTCGTACGCTTCGTAATTTAGTTTATAGTCGTTTGAAAGGGCATCTAGCGTTTTTTGAAAAGGTTGATATTGCTCGTAATGCGGCATTCCAACTATGTTGAAATATGCCATTGCGGCGGTAAAATTATTTGTTGTTTCGTTTATCTTTCGCGGGTCGTTATCCAGCGCGTGGCCAAGTTCGTGCCCTATGCCAAAAATTAAGTGTTCGGTTAAGCCATGGTCTGCCATTGGATTTTTTGCGTTGTAAAAATTGGCAAACCAATAGAATTCGTAATACCACCCAATGTGATACTCATACGAATAGGCACCGGAGCCTGAATAATATGTCATATACCTAAAATTTATTTTTACATAGTCGTTTCGTGGGTCGTATAGCGCACCAAGACTAGATTGTTTGCTTGTTGGGATGCCGTTAAACTCAAAAAGCGTTGTAAAATAATTGCCCCAAAGGTTTAAATTTTCGGTTGCCGATATAACATTATTGTTTATGTAAACATCATATAGCGATGAAGATGTTGTGGTAATTATGGCATGATCGGTAACAAGTTCTGCCATGTTAAGCAATTGTTTTGATGCGCGTTCGCCTTCATATTCTTTAAGAAAGTTTAAAAACTCGTTCTCATTTCCGCCCTTTCTAAAAACAGGATAATATCCGCCACCTTCTATGTAAACATTAACTTCCCCTTGCTCGTCTAATGTGTATGGATTGCACAAATAAACTGCCCCGCCCCTTATTTCATCTTCTGCAATATACGAAAGGCCAAAGGTTGGAAAGGTTAATTTGTTTATTCCCTTGTTAAGTTTTACTTTACTATACCAATGCAAATAATATCCATGATTTTGCGAAAATATAATGTAGGGCAAATTGTTGGTTGCGCTGTTTGCCTCTACAAACACGTTAAAGGTGTTGCCCGGCTTGCCATAAATGCCGGTTATAATTAGTTCGCTTGCAGGCCAAATGCATTTCAATTCGTTTTTAGAATATTTTGCAATGTCTCCAACCTGGTCTATTTTATTATCGTTTTCAAAAGTGGTGGAAAACTCCCTTTTTGATGTATATTTTGCGTTTCCATCTAGCACCTCTATGGCGCGGTTATATTCGTCGGCAGAAATTTCTGCGCTTTGTTTTAAATTTTCTAAAATTGATTTATCTTGATATTCATTTTTTAAACTTGTTTGCGTGTAATCTTCAAAAATGTTGATGGCAGATTCGTTGCTGCTTTGTTGAACTATTTCGCTTATGCTTGTTTCTGCCGCGCTAGCATAAACCTGCTGCGGTTGAAAATGAAACCCAAAAAATATGCCTATTGAAAATAGCAATAGAAAACAACTTATGTAAAATAAAAATTTTGATTTTTTATTCGCCATATAATTATTATATCAAACTTGTTATAATTAAATCAAACAAGCGACAAACGAATTTGAAATTTATTGTTTTTTATCTTTTCGCTTAAAATAGCATCTATCCTTTAAACTGTCAGGCAAATATTGTTGTTCTACCCACCCGCCATAATCGTGCGGATATTTGTAGTTCTTGCTTGCCTCAGTGTGATTTTTCAAATAATCCGGTATCCTATCATCAGCGTGGTTACGCGCATCATCCTCAGCCATTTCCTTAGCAATAACAACCCTGTTGTCCTTTGGCGATTCACAAACATAAATTATTGCCTGAGTCAATGCCAAATTGCCCTCTGGCATACCCAAATGGTCGAGAGCGTATAAAGCACAGCAAGATTGTACCAAAGCATTTGGCGCACTTAATCCGACGTCCTCCGAGCTATGCGCAATGAGACGGCGTGCTACAACTTGCGGTTCCACGCCCGCCTCAATCAGCCTGTTTGCATAGTATAAAGCCGCAGTTGTGTCGCTACCCCTTAAACTTTTACAAAACGCGCTAAGTATGTGATAATAAACATCGTCATTTAGCGTTAAAGCCTTTTTTTGAAGGCACTCGCTTGCGATTTCCTTTGTGATGAGAATTACACCGTCTTTGCCCGCTTTCGTCGTTATAACGCCAATTTCAAGCCCATTTAACGCACTGCGTACATCTCCACCGCTTGCAGTTGCAAAATAAGTGAGCGCGTCATCGTCAATTTTAACTTTAAATTTAGATAAAACTTCGTCCTTTTCAAGCGCGCGCTTTAAAACCGCACTAATGTCCGCTATATCGAGCGGCTTAAACTCGAACACACTGCACCTAGAAACGATTGCACGCGTCATGCTATAGGCAGGATTTTCAGTTGTGCAACCAACGAATATAATATACCCATTTTCAAGCGAAGCCAGCAAACTATCGCTTTGCGCTTTCGTCCACCTGTGGCACTCGTCCAATAACAAGTAAGTTTTTTTGCCAAACAACTCGAAGTCGGATTTCGCCTTTTCCATAACTTCCTTAACTTCCGCCACCCCACTTGATATTGCGTTAAGTTTAACAAAGTTTGAATTGCTTGTGTCGGCAATAATCCTAGCAAGAGTTGTTTTGCCTGTGCCGGGCGGACCATAGAAAATAACGCTTGGCACTCGCTTTGCCTCAATGAGCCTGCGAAGCAATTTGCCTTTGCCAAGTATGTGTTTCTGGCCAACCACATCGTCTAGTTCGGTTGGGCGCATCCTTTCTGCCAGTGGTTTTTTATCATTGTGTAAATTTTCAAACAAACTTTCCATTTTCTTCTCCAATTTATACTATTTTAACACGTTTGCTAATTTTTTACAAACAATTATCAAGTTCCACAACAACGGGCAAATGGTCACTATAAGGCAGTTCTAAAATATTGCAATCAATTAGCTTTTCTTTTAAACTTTCGCTTACTAAGGCATAATCAATTCTATACTGCCAACCCATAAACCCGCTTTGGTTCATTGTGCGGTAACTTCGCCACGAATATTTAACTTCGCTTGGCTTTAAATATCTAAAACTATCTATAAAACCTACTGCAAGAAGGTTAGAAAAGGCATCTCTTTCAATATCTAAAAACACAGATTTATGCCTGCACTCTTTCGGGTTGGTAAGGTCTATTTCATTGTGCGCAATGTTAAAGTCTCCCACGCACACAACATCATAATCCTTTGCCAAAAATGATAAATATTTATTTAACGCTGAAAGGTATTCCATTTTAAAATCAAGCCGCGAATTGCCGTTTGGTATGTACACACTCACAACTGCAAGTTTGTTAAAAAATGCGGTGGTTGTTCTGCCTTCGTTATCACTCCAAAATTTGCCCATATCCAAACTAACTTTATCTGGCATTGTTTTAGATAAAATCATTGTGCCGGCATAACCGGCAACTGAGCCGCAGTTATATGTTGCAAAATATTCATTTAATTTATTGTTGTTTTGCTCTAAATTTTCAAATAAAGAAATTTGCGATTTTTCTTCGCCAAACAAAATTTGTTTGGTTGTTGCTTCGTCACACCTAACTTCTTGAAAACAATAAATATCCGCATCAAAATTTTTAAGCCAATCAATTAACCCCGCTTTTGTGCTTGCCCTTATCCCGTTTATGTTATATGAAACTATTTTCATAATATTATTATAACATTTTTAGCCGCTCACTCCAACTAAAAACTTTCGCCGATGTTTATTTTTTTTATTGTGTTGTTGAGTTTATAAATGAGAGTGAAAGTTAGGTTAAAATCGTTCTTTTTAACTGTAACTTTGTTGTCGGTTATTCTTATGTTTAAAATTTCAATCACAATCTTTAAATAATGTTTTAATTCGTTGCAATTGTTTAAATTAAAAAGATTATTTAACATTTCGTTTATTGCCGCATTTTTAAGTTCGGTTAAATCAAAAGTTGGCGATTTAATTTCGATGTTGAAATATTTATAAAAACTTTTGGTGTTAAAAATAATTTTAACTTCGCCCATTGCGGTAAAATACAAATAGTTTTTGGTTTTTAGCGGCTTTGTTACGTTTTTTATTACAATTGTTCGCTCATTTTGCTTTAAATAAATTGCATTTTCTAGTTCTAAAATTTTTGCTTCTTTCAATTTTATTTTGTGGCGAGATTTTGACAAAAACGAGATTCCATATTTGTTAACTTTTGCATTTTTTATCGGTTTTGTTATAAAATTTGTTAGTTTTTTTGTGAAAAATAGCAAAAACAAGCCTACAATATAGGCAAAAAAACACAAAAAAGCAACTATAACAAAGTTCATATTTTAATTTTTAACCTTTTGGAAAAAATTAAAAATATATTTGACAAATTTTTTAGCATAATATAGAATTATTTTTGAGGGGGATATATGAAAGTTAAAATTGGTATTAATGGTTTTGGCAGAATTGGTAGGCTTGTTATGCGTGCAAGCGCGGAGCGTGACGATGTGGAAGTGGTTGCAATTAACGACCCTTTCTTAACGCCAGATTACGCGTGCTATTTGTATAAATACGACACCGTGCACGGCAAATCTAAAAGCGAACTTAAACTGGACAATAATGGCAATCTTAAACTGAACAGAAAGCCGGTTAAATTCTTTGCCGAAAAAGAGCCAGACAAAATAAATTGGAAATCTGCCGGTGCGGAATATATTATTGAATGCACAGGCGTTTTCACAAAAACTGAAGATGCAATAAGGCATTTAAAAG